>JAWPNA010000094.1:0-43242 GCA_045402695.1 Acidobacteriota bacterium | reverse complement strand
CGACCACCGACTCGCACTCCTGAGGAGCCGGGCCCAAGACGCGAGGACGGGAGGCCCGGGGAAGTGACCCGGCCTGGATCTCCGGCGCAGGACACGCGGCAGTCAGCCGTCCTGGGCGGCGGCGCACCGTATTCTCGCGAGGAGAGAGGCCCGCGGGGCCATTCGGGAGGAGACCGGCAACGCGCCGGCAACTCCGGCCAGGGTGCTCACCGAGGCGGGGCGGCCGGCCACCCCAACGGCGGGCGCCGTCTCACCGGGGACGGCTTCGGAGGGCCGCGCCACGGCCACGTCACGCAGCATTCCCAGCACGCCTACAACGGACGGGGCTTCCCCGCCGGCCAGCGAGCCGCGGTGGCCCGGCAGCCGAAGCCGGATGGTGTGCCCCAAGAGGCGGTGGAAACTCCGGGGAACAGCGCGCAGATCGCCGGATCGTCGGTGGGCGCGGAATCGCCATCCGGCGGCCGGACCAAGCCGGCTGGCTCCGTACTGAACATCGCCGAGCTGAAGGAGATGAGCATCGCGACCCTGACCCAGATCGCGAAGGATCTCGACGTGCCCGGCGCGACGGGCATGCGCAAGCAGGAGGTGATCTTCGCCATCCTGCAGGCACAGACGGAGAAGAGCGGGCTGATCTTCTCCGAAGGCGTGCTCGAATGTCTGCCCGATGGATTCGGCTTCCTCAGGGCGCCCGAGTACAACTACCTGCCGGGCCCCGACGACATCTACGTCTCGCCGTCTCAGATCCGCAAGTTTGACCTGCGCACGGGGGACACTATATCGGGCCAGGTCCGCCCCCCGAAAGAAGGCGAGCGGTACTTCGCGCTCATCAAGGTAGAGGCTGTCAACTTCGAGCATCCCGATGCAGCGCGCGACAAGATCTTCTTCGACAATCTCACGCCGCTCTATCCGCTGGAGCGCCTCGGGCTGGAGACCGATCAAACAAATGTCTCGGCCCGCATCATGGACCTTCTCACGCCGGTCGGCAAAGGGCAGCGCGGCTTGATCGTCGCGCCCCCTCGCACCGGCAAGACAATGCTGCTGCAGACTCTCGCCAACAGCATCACGACCAACCACCCGGAGGTGGTCCTGATCGTTCTGCTGATCGACGAACGGCCGGAGGAGGTCACCGACATGGAGCGGTCGGTGAAGGGAGAAGTCATCTCATCCACATTCGATGAGCCGGCCACCCGGCATGTGCAGGTGGCCGAGATGGTCATCGAGAAGGCCAAGCGCCTCGTGGAGCACAGGAAGGATGTCGTCATTCTGCTGGACAGCATCACGCGCCTCGCCCGCGCCTACAACACGATTGTCCCGCCCTCGGGCAAGGTGCTGTCCGGCGGCGTGGACGCCAACGCGCTGCAGCGGCCCAAGCGCTTCTTCGGGGCAGCCCGCAACATCGAAGAGGGCGGCAGCCTGACCATCATGGCGACCGCGCTCATCGACACGGGCAGCCGCATGGACGACGTGATCTTCGAGGAATTCAAAGGCACGGGCAACATGGAGATTCACCTGGACCGAAAGCTCGCGGACCGGCGCGTCTTCCCCTCCATCGAGATCCAGCGATCCGGGACCAGGAAGGAAGAACTGCTGCTTTCCAGGAAGGAGCTGGACAGAACCTGGGTGCTGCGCAAGGTGCTCAACCAGCTCTCGCCCCCCGAAGCCATGGAGCTGCTCATCGAGCGGATCGGCAAGGCCAAGGACAACAAGGAGTTCCTGGAGTCGATGAGCGAATCGCTGGCCTGAAACCCCAGCGTCTCCTATAATGTGTGGTTTCCCGAGGAGGCGTTCGCGATGAAGAGCGGCATCCACCCCGAATACCATGAAGTCACAGTGCACTGCGCCTGCGGCGAGCAGTGGGTCACGCGATCAACCCGCAAGGAACTGCGTCTCGAGATCTGCTCGAAGTGCCATCCCTTCTTCACCGGCAAGCAGAAGCTGATCGATACAGCCGGACGCGTGGAGAAGTTCAACCGCCGGTACAAGAAGAAGGAAGCCTCCGCCAGGTAACCGCCGTGCTGGAAAAACTGGAGGCTCTCGAGAGGAAGCACGAGGAGTTGTCGCGCCTCATCGGCGACCCGTCCGTGCTCGCCGATCCTCCCACCTACCGCATGCACGCCCGCGCCTATTCGGAGCTCGAGGAGATCATCTCCGTCTTCCGATCCTACAGGAGGACCTTGAAGGAACTGGCGGAGGCCAACGAGATGGTCAAGAGCGGCGGCGGGGGCGACGCGTCGCTCCTCAACATGGCGCGGGAGGAAGTCGCGAGGCTCGAAGCCACGGCCGCCGAGCAGGCATCACGCCTCAAACTGCTCCTGGTCCCCAAGGACCCCAACGACGATAAGAGCGTCATCCTGGAGGTGAGGGCGGGGACCGGAGGCGAGGAGGCGGCCTTGTTCGCCGCGGAGGTGTTCCGCATGTACTCCCGTTACGCGGAGAAACGCGGATGGAAGGTCGAGCTTCTCGACATGAGCCGTTCCGACACACGAGGCATCAAGGAGGTCATCGCCGCGATCGAAGGCAAAGGCGCCTACAGCCGGTTCAAGTACGAAAGCGGCGTACATCGGGTCCAGCGCGTGCCGGTGACGGAGGCTGCGGGGCGGATCCATACCTCGGCGGTGACGGTGGCGGTGCTGCCCGAGGCCGAGGAGGTGGAGATCAAGATCGACGAGAAGGATCTCCGCGTCGATCGTTTCTGCTCGTCGGGCCCCGGTGGACAGTCGGTCAACACCACCTACTCGGCCGTGCGCGTGACCCACATGCCCACGGGCGTGGTGGTCTCCTGCCAGGACGAGAAATCCCAGCACAAGAACCTCGCCAAGGCGATGAGAGTGCTCCGATCCCGGCTCTACGACCTCAAACGGCAGGAGCAGGACAAGGAACGCGCCGCCACGCGCCGCGGGATGGTGGGCACCGGTGATCGGAGCGAGAAGATCCGCACCTACAATTTCCCCCAGGGGCGGGTTTCGGACCACCGCATCAAGCTGACGCTGCACCAGGTCCACGATTTTCTCGAGGGCGACATGGACGAGATGTTGGACGCCCTCAGCAACCACTACCAGGCCGAGAAGCTGAAGGAAGAGATCCGGGTCTGATGAGACCCGAGGTCACAACGGTGGACGTGCTGCTCGCCAAAGGCGAGGTGCGGCTGGCGGCCTGTGGCATCGAGAGCGCTCATCTGGACGCGGAGCTGCTGCTCGCGCACGCTTTGCAGATCGACCGCGCCCGCCGGGCCGCGCGGCTTTCGGCGGGCGGGCGGCCTGGCGCCGTGGTGCCGGAGCGCGAGGCCGCCGTCTTTCGCGGGCTCGTGAAGCGCCGCGCGCTGCGCGAGCCGATCGCCTACATCCTCGGCAGCAAGGAGTTCTGGTCGCTCGACCTGGAGGTGACCCCGGCCGTCCTGATTCCCAGGCCCGAAACAGAGGTCCTGGTGCGCGAAGCGCTGGTGCATCTGCCGCCGCCGGGCACTCCGCTCAACGTCGTGGATGTCGGCACGGGATCGGGGGCCATCGCCATTGCGCTGGCCCGCGAGAGAGGCGACATCATGGTGCTGGCGATCGACATCTCCGCGGAAGCCCTGGAGGTCGCGAAACGCAACGCCAAGCGTCACCGCGTGGAATCCCGCGTCTATCTCATGCAGGGTGATCTCCTGCTGGGTGTTCTCGATCATGAGGAGCGGTTCCCTCCGTTCCAGATGGTGGTCAGCAACCCGCCCTACGTTGGGTTGAGGGAGCGTGGCTCGTTGATGCCGGAGGTGAGGGATCACGAACCGGCCGGCGCGCTGTACGCTGGGTACGACGGGACTGAGGCGATCGAGCGCCTGGTTCCCCAGGCGGAGAGGATCCTGGATCCTGGTGGATCTCTCCTGCTGGAAGTGGCCGCCCAGAGGGCATTTCAGACCGTGCGCCTGCTGGAAGGATCGGGATTGTGGCAGGATGTGGCCGTCGTGCCCGACCTCGCTGGCCTCCCGCGGGTCGTGCGGGCGCGCCGGTCGGGGAAGAGAAAAACATGATCACGGTAGATGAAGCGCTGCGGCGCGTGCTCGAGGCCGTGGAACGGCTGGGGCCGCTGCCGGCGGAGGCCGTGCCGTTGGGGAGGGCGGCCGGTCGTGTGCTGCGCGAGACGGTGATGGCCGACCGCGACATGCCTCCCTTCACGCGCTCCGCGATGGATGGATTCGCCTTGCGCGCCGCCGACGCGGCGGGAGGACCGGCGATCCTGGAGGTGATCGAGGAAATTCCGGCGGGGCACTGGCCCCGTCTCGCCGTGGGGCCGGGGCAGGCCAGCAAGATCATGACGGGCGCGGCCCTACCCGTGGGCGCCGACGCGGTGCAGATGATCGAGAAGACCGAGCCGGCCGGAGACGAGCTGGTGCGCGTGCTCGCGCCTGTGACGCCAGGCGAGCATGTACGGCGGGCAGGTGAGGACCTGGCCCGTGGCTCCATGCTTCTCGAGAGCGGCATGGTGCTCGGGCCGGTGGAGATCGCGCTGCTTGCCTCGGCCGGCCGCCCTCATGTCGCCGTCTCGCGGAAGCCGAAGGTGGCCATCCTCCCCACCGGCGACGAGTTGGTGCCCGTCGACTGTGAGCCCGGTCCCGCCCAGATCCGCGAGAGCAACGGGCGGGCGCTCGAAGTGCTCACACGACAGTCGGGTGGGGAACCCGAAATGTTCGGGATCGTGAGTGACAAACGCGAGGAGCTGCGGGCCCGGATCGGTGAGGCGCTGGAGGAAGCCGACGCCGTGCTTCTCTCCGGGGGAGTTTCGATGGGAGACTACGACCTGGTCGGCGGAGCGCTGCTGGACCTGGGGTGCCGGGCGGTTTTCGAGAGGGTGGCGATCCAGCCGGGCAAGCCGCTCTTCTTCGGGATGGGAGGGCGCCGGGGCGACAAGCTCGTGTTCGGGCTTCCAGGCAATCCCGTCTCCACCATCGTGGACTTCCTGATCTTCGCGCGGCCGGCGCTGCGACGCATGACGGGCGCTTCGAAATGGATTGACGCCACCATAGAGGCGCGCATGGGGGAGCCGCTCGAGCGGCGGCCGGGCCGGCGCGCCTATCTGCCGGCGCGGATCGAGGAGTGTTCGGATCACGTGACGGTCCGGCTGCTCGCCTCGATGGGCTCGGCAGACATGGTGTCACTGTCGCGCGCCGACGCGCTGGCCATCATCCCCGAGGAGATCGAGCGCCTTGATGCGGGATTCAGGGTGCGGGCGCTTCCGCTGGCGCAGATGAGAATGCCCTGAACCGGCCGATCTCCTGAGCCACGGCCACGCACGCGACGTAGAGAAACCCGCTCTCGAACAGCAGCAGGAAGGGCAGGGCGAAGTATCGGCCCTGGGCCACCCAGATCGTGATGGCCGCCGCGAAGTAGAGCGCGAATCCGACCTCGAGGATCACAAGGGGCGAGCGCGGCCCGCGATAGGCCAGACGGCGCCAGTCCTGTCCGCCCGCGCCAGATGGCGACTCGATCCCGAACTTGGGAGTCCGGCAAAACTCCGACTCACTTCCCCAGAGCGCTTCCAGCACGGCCAGACCATTGTTGAGCGAGAGGCCAATCCCGATGGCCATCAGTGCAGGGAGATCCAGCAGCGCGCGGAGCCAGTCGGGACGCGTGCCCCGCTGTGCCGCCGCGCAGAAGAGCGTGAAAGACCCAGTGCCCACGAAGAACAGCGGCAGATCGGCAAGCAAGTAGCTGATAGGGTGGGCCGATCGGCCGGCCAGCGCCGGCACGATCAGCACCGCCAGCAGGACCAGCAAGAGGTAGGCCGCGTTGTTGGTCAGATGCGCCGCCGCCTCCAGCTTCACCGGCCCGCGCAGAGGCGATGCCATCACCCGTGGCAGGAGCTTGATGGCGGTCTGGATCGAGCCCTTCGCCCACCGGCGTTGCTGAGACTTCAGCGCGTTGAGCTCCACGGGCAGTTCGGCAGGCACAATAAGGTCGTGCAGATAAACGAAGCGCCAGCCCGCGAGCTGAGCACGGTACGACAGATCCAGATCCTCCGTGAGCGTGTCGTCCTGCCAGCCACCGGCGTCCTCGATGCACTGGCGCCGGAAAATCCCCGCCGTTCCATTGAAGTTCAGAAATCTTCCCGACACGTGGCGCGCGCCGTGCTCCACAACGAAATGTCCGTCCAGCAGCAGAGCCTGCGCGCGCGTGAGAAGAGAGCAATCCCGGTTGGTGTGGCCCCAGCGGGCCTGCACCATTCCCACGCGCTGATCGCGAAAGAAGGGCACCGTGCGCTCCAGGAAATCCACCGTGGGGATGAAGTCGGCGTCGAACACCGCGATGAGGCTTCCGCGAGCCCGGCGCAGCCCGCCTTCG
This sequence comes from Acidobacteriota bacterium, assembly GCA_045402695.1. GTDB lineage: Bacteria > Acidobacteriota > Polarisedimenticolia > JACPZX01 > DASXTC01 > JAWPNA01. Next base: position 36,928 of record JAWPNA010000094.1, on the reverse strand, counting down.
AGGGCTCCGGCCTTGTAGCCTTTGCGGTGGACGCGGCGGATGTGGTGGATGTCGTGGCCCCTCGCGCGATACGATGCGATCAGCTCGGCGGCAAGCCGAGCTGTCTCGTCGTCGGAGTCGTCCAGCACCTGAATCTCGAGGGCGCCGGCGGGGTATCTCAAGGCGCAGGCGGCCGCCAGCAGACGATCCATTACGTAGCATTCGTTGTAGATCGGAAGCTGGACGGTCACGATCGGCCAGACATCGGGCATCCCGCCGGGTCGAGCCGATGCTGGCGCGATGGCGTCACACGAGCGTCCCGCGCCGCGCCGCCAGTAGATCCAGACGAGGGAGAACCGGTGCAGCCCATAAAGGGCCAGCAACGAGAGGACGGTGAAGTAGGCCGTCTGGATCGCGATCTGGGCTGATGTCATATCGAGGCCGCCTCCTGACCGCGCCCGTGCTGCTCTCCTGCGGCGGCTACCTGGCGCTGGCGCTTGCTGGAGATCTGAAGGCGCGCGCCGGGCTCTTCCTGTGCGTCAATCTCTCCCTCCATGCCGTCTATCTCGTGGCAGTCCGCCGAGTCATGGGGAGCGGCACCGGAGGGCAGGCGAGCGGCGCGGCAGGGAGTGGCGCGCCGGTGCGCGCGCCTGCCGCCATCATCTGGGCCGCGCTGGCGTTCCGCCTGATCCTCTGGCCCGCCACGCCCACGCTCTCGGACGACATCTACAGATACATCTGGGAAGGGGGACTGCAACTCGAACGAATTAACCCCTACAGATACGCTCCCGCGGATCCTGCCCTCGAACCTTACAGGGATCGCATCTACGAGGGAGTGAACTACAAGGACCTTCCGGCGATCTACCCCCCGCTCATGCAATGGGTCTTCGCTCTGGGGGCGGCCCTGTCCCGCTCCCCGATGGGGATGAAGGCACCCTTCATCGCGGCGGACATCGGAGTGATCATTCTGCTGAGGCGGCTGCTTGCCGCCCGTGGGCTTGAGGAAAGCAGGATCTTGATCTACGCGTGGAACCCGCTCGCGGTGATCGAGGTAGCGGGCAGCGGACACAACGACCCCCTCGCAGTCTGCTTCCTCGTGGCATCGACGCTGGGCATTATATGGCAACGCCGCATGCTGTCAATGACGGCGCTCGCGGCGGCCGCCCTCTCCAAGCTCTTTCCGATCACGCTTCTGCCTCTCTTCGCGAAGCGCGTGAAGCCGTGGCTGTTGGTGCTTCCACCCATGCTGATGGCAGCCTGCTATCTGCCCTACGCCTCGGCGGGGGGCAATCTCCTCCGCTCGGTGAAGGAGTATGCAGAGCGATGGCGATCCAACGACTCCCTGTTCCGGCTGATCGAGGCGGCGGTTCAGGCTGGAGGGATCTCCCCCGCGGCGAAGGAGTGGGCCGACGCGCACGGACTGCCCAGCCTCTACACGCAGCCCCACATGATCGCGAGGTTGCTGGTGGCCGTCATCGCGCTGGCGGCCCTGTGCCTGTTGGCGTGGCTGCAGCAGCGGAGGGGGATGCGGCTCGAGCGATCGATCTTCCTGTTCACCGGCCTGGCAATGTTGCTGCAGCCGTCCCTTCATCCATGGTACCTGTTGTGGATCCTACCATGGCTGGCGCTTTACCCGTCTCCGGCCTGGCTCGCGCTTGCGGGCCTGGTTGGGTTCTCCTATACCGATGCCGCCTGGGCTCGATGGCTCCAGTACGTACCCTTCTACGCGCTTCTGCTCACCGGCCCGACGGCGCGCCGGGCTCTATGGCCCCGTATGGTACAGTGGGCGTCGCCAAGGAGGGACTCCGCGGGATGAGCGGCATGGCTCCCGGCGGCGATGCGCCGCCCATCATCACCCGCATCATCGAGCGGGCGGGCGCCGACCCACGCACGATCGTACTGCCGGAGTCGGATGACGATCGCGTGCTCCGAGCGGCCGCGGCGGTCTCGCGCAAAGGGTTCGCGAAGATCATCCTGCTGGGTGATCCGGACGCCATCCGGGCGCGGGCCCAACGGCTGGGCCTCGATGTGGCGGCGTGCCGTTTCGAGGACCCCCGGACTTCGGATCGGGCGGAGCGGTTCGCGGACGTCTATCATGAGCGCGTCCGGGCGAAGGGTGTGACGCGACAGGAGGCTGCGCGCGATGTCCTCGACCCGCTGCTGTTCGGGGCGCTGATGGTCGCGTCGGGAATCGCCCACGGCAGCGTCGCCGGCGCCGCGCACACCACATCGAGGACTCTGAGCGCGGCCCTGCGCGGCATCGGGCCGGCCCCTGGTGTGCGCACCGTCTCGTCCTTCTTTCTCATGCTGACGCAGCGCCGGGACATGGGACAGTCCGGAGCGCTTCTCTTCGCCGACTGCGGCTTCGTGCCTGATCCCGGGGCCGACGAGCTCGCGCAGATCGCCATCCAGTCGGCTGACAGCGCGAGACTGCTGATGGATTGCGAGCCGCGAGTGGCGCTTCTGTCGTTCTCGACTCACGGCAGCGCGAAGCACCCGGCGGCCGAGAAGATGGCCAGGGCCACCGAGATGGTGCGGGCGCGCCGGCCCGAGCTGATCGTGGACGGCGAACTCCAGTTGGACGCGGCGCTCGTGCCCGAGGTGACCGCGAGGAAAGCACCGGGAAGCCCCGTGGCCGGGCGCGCCAACGTGCTGATCTTTCCCGACCTGGGCGCGGGCAACATCGGCTACAAGCTGGTGGAACGGCTGGCGGGCGCCATGGCCCTTGGCCCGGTGACTCAGGGGCTCGCGCGCCCAGCGAACGACCTGTCGCGCGGGTGCGGGGCCGAGGACATCGAAAACGTCGTGGCCATCACGGCCCTGCAAGCGCTCGCGGTCTCCGGTCACTCTTGAGGGTCGCGGCCCACACCGAGAATCACACTAAGCCGCCGGTTCGGTCTTGCTCATGACGCTGCGCATCCGCCACAAAGTCATCCTCCCGGCTCTGGCGGTCCTCGTCGTGCTGCTGGCACTGGCCGGCTACTCCTTCGTCTCCATCCATCAGATAAACCTCCGCACCGACCAGCTCAAGCAGCACGACTTTCCGGGCACGCTGGTCACTCGAAGGCTTGATCGCCTCCTGCGAGACGTCATCGATCGAGGTAAGTTGTCGGCCGTCATCAGTGGCCCGGAACTGTTGGAGCAGTACCACGCGTTCCATACGGAGCTGGACCGCGTTCTGAACGAGTTGATCGAGAACGAGCCCGAGGGGCCGAGACGGATCCACCAGGAGTTTCGCCGCGCCATGGCGCGGCTATACGAGACGAGGGCGCGATACGACGGGAATCTCGACGAATTCAACACGGCGAGCAAGGAGGCGCAAGAGCGCCTCGACAAACTGGAGCAGTACTACAGCGATCGGGTCAGGGATCACATCGACCGGGTGAACAAGCTCGGCAACTCAGCGGCCAACCGCACGCTGTACGCGCTGGGGGCCGGCCTTCTCGCCTCGCTGGTGGTCTGGCTCGCGATCCTGCTGAGCCTGGTGCGCCCGCTGCGCGAGCTTGTGGCGGGCACGGAAAGGGTGGCGGAGGGTAGGTTTGAGGAGCCGATACCGATTCTGGCACAGGACGAGCTGGGAACGTTGTCGCGCGCCTTCAACCGGATGGCCTCCAGCCTCAGCGAGCTCGACCGGATGAAGGCGGAGTTCGTGGCGACCGCTTCTCACGAGCTGAAGACTCCGCTGGCGTGCATCAAGGGATTCGCGTCGCTGCTGAGATCAGGGTCGCGCGGTCCGCTGATCGAACCGCAGCGCGCCACGCTGGCCCAGATCGAGGAGCAGGTGGACCAGATGACCCGCTTCGTCTCGCAGCTTCTGGACCTCTCGAGGCTGAGGGCGGGCAGGGTCACCATGAACCTCCGGTCGCTTCCGGCGCAGGCTTTTCTCGCCACGTCGGCGCGTGGATTCGAAGGAGTGGCCGAAAAGAGAGGGATCCGTTACGTCATCCGCATTGCCCAGGAGCTGCCGGTCCGGATCCAGGCCGATCCGGACCGGCTGGGCGAGGTCGTGTACAATCTACTGGGTAACGCCTTCAAGTTCACGGAACCCGGGGGCGAGGTCCGCTTCGAGGCGGACGCAGACAGCGAATGGCTGCGGGTGGCGGTTTCGGACACGGGGCCCGGCATCGCGCAGGAGGATCTGCCCTTCATCTTCGAGAAGTACTTCCGGGGCAGCGAGTCGAATGACGGCCGGGGCAACGAGGGTGCCGGGCTGGGACTGGCTATCTCGCGCGGAATCGTCGAGAGGCACGGCGGGAGGATCTGGGTGGAGCGAGGGGAGGAGCGCGGGAGCCGGTTCGTCTTTCGCATTCCCGCCACGGGGACCGTCCGAGCCGATAGACCCGACCCGGATGGGAAAGCCGCCTGAGGCCGAGGAGACCTTAATGCCGATCGACCGTCGTTTGACGCTGAGTTCCGTAGCAGCCGTGCTGCTTCTGGCGGCGCTGGGGCCGGCCTGCCACCGCCCGGGCTCCCGTCCAGTCGCGGGCACGCTGCCTCCCGCGCCGGCTCCAGTCGTGGAGACCGCGCCTCCGGCGCCTGTTCCGCCCCCGCCCGGCCGGTTCGATCAGGAGATGCGCGCCGCTGACGACGCGGAGAGGGGCGGAGACTATCAGACGGCCGTCGAGACCTACGAGAGAATCGTGTCGTCCGGCGCCGACCCGTCGGCCCTGGCGGACGCGCGATACCGCCTCGCGCTTGCCTACCTGGATCCGAATTCTCCCTCGCGAAATACCGACCAATCCCTCAAATCGATCGAGGACCTGCTGCGCGATTCGCCGGGTCATCCGAGGTCACGCGAGGCCCGGACCATCAGACAGATCCTGGCCGAGTTGAAACAGGCGATCGAGGAACTGGCCCAGGCGCGGGGCGAGATAGAGGCATCCAGAACCCAATTGCAGGCGCTTCAGGTGCGGCTCGAGGAGAAAGAACAAGAGTTGAAGCGCATCAAGGAAGTTCTCCTCGAGAAGAAACCATGATCACGCCGGCTCTTCCCTGAACTCGGACGGTGAGATGCCGTGCTTCTTGAGCAGATAGTAGAACTCGCTGCGGTGCTTGCCGGCGTCACGCGCTGCGAGCGTGGCGTTTCCCCGGTTCTTGCGGAGCACTCCGATCAGGTAGTCGCGCTCGAACCGCTTGCGAGCCTCGTTCAGCGACTGCGGATCGGGACGGACGCCGTCCTCCGGGGACACATGGGTCACGGTGGAGCCCGACTCCCTCAGGGCCTCCCTCGGCGGGCCGTCCTCCAGCAGCAGATCGCCTTGTTCGATCAGCTCACCCGGAGCGAGGATCAATGACTGCTTCACTTTGTTCTCGAGCTCCCGGATGTTGCCCGGCCACGCATAGCCGAGCAGCTTGTCCAGCGCGGCGCGCGAGAACCCCGTGACCTTCTTGCCGGTCTGCGCTCGCTCCCGCTCCAGAAAGTAGAGAGCCAGCGGAAGGATGTCTCCCTTCCGCTCCCGCAGCGGCGGCACCACGATCGGCATGACACAGACGCGGTAGTAGAGGTCTTCGCGGAACCTGCCTTCCTTCACCATGAGCGGCAGGTCCCTGTTTGTGGCCGCGATGAGCCTCACCTCGACCTTGCGCTGCAGATTCTCTCCCACGCGCTTGACCTCGCCTTCCTGGAGCACCCTCAGCAGCTTGACCTGATGTTCCTGGGCGATTTCGCTGATCTCGTCAAGAAAGAGCGTGCCCGAGGAAGCTTCCTCGAAAAGGCCCTTGCGGTCGGAGGTGGCGCCGGTGAAGGCACCCTTGACGTGACCGAACAGCTCGCTCTCGAACAGCTCGCGCGGGATCGCGCCGCAATTGACCGGCACGAACGATCCGGAGGCGCGTAAGCTGCGCTGATGAATCACGCGGGCGAGCACTTCCTTGCCGGTGCCGCTCTCTCCCATCAGGACGACCGGGAAGTCGGTGGCTGCCACCGCGTCGACCCGATCCATGACCAGCGTCATTGCCGGCTCCTTGCCGAACACGTACTCCTTCTCCTTGCGGACGAGCTGCTCTCGGAGCTGAAGGTTCTCGACCATGAGCTGCTCGCGCTCCAGGGCGCGGCTGATGCGCATCAGCAAATCCTGGGTGTTGTAAGGCTTGGCGATGTAGTCGTATGCGCCCTGGCGGATCATCGTGAGAGCCTCGTCCACCGTCCCGTGGGCCGTCAGGATCACCACCGGGAGCTGTGGCCAGCGGCTGGAGCAATCCTCGAAGAGCTTGTGGCCGCCCATGCCGGGCATCTTCAGATCGGTGAGGACAAGGTTCACCGGCTCCTTGGCCAGCCTCTCGATCGCCTGCTCGCCCGAGTCGGCAACCAGGATGCGGTACGCTTCCTGGCCGAGGATATCGGCCAGGATCGATCTGAGATCCTTGTCATCGTCCACGATGAGAATCGACTTCGGGGGCGCTGTCATGATGGATCCGAGTCTAGATATCCCGACGGCAAGTGTCAATGAATTCTGGACGAACCTTCTGGGTTTTATGGACGGCGCTGAGGCGCTGCGGGAGTGGCCTGAAAAGGCCTTGAGGGACAAGTATTTTCAAGCGGCGCCGCCGCTTCGGCTTTGGCTTGGATCTTGCTCTCTGTGTCATCGAGTTTGAGCTAGGCGTGATGGCCAGTGCCGTGCTCCTCGGCGGCGACCATCACCAAGCGTTCTTCTCCAGCGGCAGCGGGGCAGCCGGGGAAGGACGCAGGAGGTGGGCGGAGTCGAAGTTCCTGGCACCGCCATCACGCCTCGGTTTTTTCGGGATCCGGGGCTGCTGCCCAACCCCAGCCCTCAACCCGCAGTTGAGGGTCCGTGGCGCAGGATCGGCGGCGTTGATGCTGATGGCGCGATCCTCACAACAAACATTCCACCGCAGACGAAGGTAGCTCCGGGATATCGAGGGGGTCCGCGAGGATCCCCTCTTTCATTTCCGGAATCGCTTGCGGGAGGACTCGCCGGCCTCGAGCTCCTCGATCGTGCGGGGCCAGTCGTCCTTGAGCAGGCGCGAGAGAGCCCGGTCGGCCAGCAGCCTGCCTGAAGTCTGGCAGCGCGCGCAGTAGTTGCATTCGTTCTCTGCGTACACAATCCGTTGGACTCTGCTGCCGCACTCCGGGCAGGGCTGCCCGCCCCGGCCATGCACCGCCATCCCCTGGCGGAACGCGGTCACCTTCTCGGGAAAGCGGCCGCCGGCTTCGCGCCGGAGCCGGTCCGTCCACTCCAGCAGCGTCTCCCTCGCAGCCCTTTCGAGCCGCTCGATCTCGTCCTCGGCGAGGTGGCGCGTGAGTTGCTGGGGCGAGAGACGCGCTCGATGGAGAATCTCGTCGGAGTAGGCATTTCCGATCCCGCTGAAAAGCCGGGGATCGGTCAGGGCCCTCTTCAGAGTGTGACTCTCCCTTGTGAGGGCTTCGCGGAAGGCTCCCATGTCCGCTTCGAGCACCTCCAGACCGCCGCGATGAAGCGCGACCAGAGACTGCTCGCCCCGCACCAGACGCAGGGAGGCCCGTTTCTTGGGGCTTGCTTCCGTGACCAGCAGTGTCCCTGTCGCGAAATCAAAGGCCGCGAGACCGATCTTTCCCGGGATCTTCGCGCCGGCGGGCTTCCAGCGAAGCCGCCCCGCGATCATCAAGTGCAGCACGAGGAACAGCCCGCCTTCCATCTCCATCACGATGCACTTGCCCAGCCTCCGCAGCGCGGTGACGGTCAGCCCTTCGGCCTCCAACAAGTGTGGCTCCACGGTGCGCAGGAGAAACGGGCTCTGAAGGCGGATCTTCTCCATCCGCCGGCCCGTGATGCGGGAGCCCAACGCCTCGATGTACACCACGATGTCGGGCAGCTCGGGCACGCGGTGTCCCCTTCACCGGAAAGACAGGACGGCCCAGGCGATGACCAGCGTCCCCAGCGTGAGCGGAGCGCCGGCGCGGAAGTACTCCCGGAATCCGACCTCCACCCCTTCGCGGCGGGCCGACTCGAAAACGATCACGTTGGCCACCGAGCCGATGATCGTCAGGTTGCCCGCGAGGGTCGAGAACGCCGCCAGTCCAAGCCATAGCGTGGAGGAAATCTGCCCGGGCAGCGCCTGCATCGAGGGAACGAACAGCATCACGGCGGGCACGTTGCTCACCACCTGAGACAGGGTCGTCACCGCCGCTCCCAGCCGGGCGAGAGCCAAGGCGCCGCCCCCATCCAGCGGGCCCGCGATGCCGGCGACCGCGGTGCCGGCCAGACCGGCTTGTTCCACGCCGCGCATGACGACGAAGAGACCGCCGAAGAACAGGAGCAGGCTCCAGTCCACCTGCTGCAGCGCCCGCCTGGGCCGGGTCGCACCCGCCAGGATCACCGCGGCGCCCGCCGTCATGGCGGCCGCGGCCGGCTGTGCGCCGAACGCCAGAGCGATCACCATGCCGCTTCCCGAAACGATGCCGGCGGCCATCATCCAGCGCTGGATCGTCGGGGGATGCCGGGGAGGCGGTACCGTCATCATCGCGTCGGTGATCTCACGGCGATAGAGCAAGCTCAGCAGGAGGCCGTCGAGGACGAGCCCCAGAAGCGCCACGAGCCAGAGTCCCTGGACGAACGGGATGAGCGATAGTCCAGACCTCACCGCAATCAGCGCATTCTGGGGATTGCCGATGATCGAGGCCGATGATCCGATGTTGGCGGCGGTGGCCAGAGCGATCAAGTAGGGCGTCACCGGCAGCTCGAGGCGTCGTGTGACACGCACGATGACGGGGGTCAGCATCAGGCAGATCGTGTCGTTCATGAAGAGGGCGGACAAGACCCCCGAGGATAGGACCACGACCCAGAGCAGCCCCCTTGCGCTGCGGGCCAGGCCGAGCACTCCCCGTTCGACCACCTCGAAGAAACCCGACAGCTCCAGGTAGCCGAGCACGATCATCATCCCCAGAAGGAAGAAGATCGTGTCGAGGTCGATGGCGCTCTTGGCCGCCTCGAAGTCGAGCACGCCGCATGCGACCATCGCCACGGCCCCCAGCAGCGCGCCGGCCGGACGGCCCAGATGGAGCCGCGGCACTCTCTGCAGGCCGATCAGCATGTAGCTCAGGGCGAAAATGATGGCGGCCGTCATCCTCGTCACACGGTGGATCGGTCCGCGAACAGTCGCTCGAAATTTGCCGAGGTGGCTGCGGCGATCTCCTCGAGGGCGACCTGCTTGATCGCCGCCACGGTGCGGACCGTCTCGACAATGAAGGCGGGCTCGTTGCGGCGTCCACGGAGCGGCAACGGGGCGAGGTACGGGGCGTCGGTCTCCACGAGGAGCCGATCGAGAGGAACGATCCGGGCCGCCTCGCGGATGGGAGCGGCGTTCTTGAAGGTGATGATGCCGGAGAAGGAGATGTGGAACCCTTCATCGAGACAGAAGCGCGCGAAGTCGGCGTCCTCAGAGAAGCAGTGGAGGATGCCGCCCGCCTCGAACGCCTTCTCCTCCACGAGGATTCGCCCGAGCTCGTGTTTCGCGTTACGGCAGTGGACCACCACGGGAAGCCGGAGATCTCGCGCCAGCCCTATCTGCGCTCGCAGGACATCGGACTGCGAGCCGGGCGGGGAGAAGCTGTAGTGGAAATCGAGGCCTATCTCGCCGATGGCGGCAATCTCCGGCGAGGCGGCGACGAGACGCCTCAGCGCGGCCTCGCTGTCGGCGGTCCACTCTTTCGCCTGGTGCGGATGGAAGCCCGCGGCGGCCTTCAGCCCGTGCTGCCGCGCCACCTGCACGTTTTTCTCCGCGTCCGCCATCGAGGTGGCGCAGGTCATGATCCGGGTCACGCCGGCCTGCCGCGCGCGCGCGATGACGCCGGACAGATCCTCGTCGAAGGCGGGCATCGAGAGATGGGCGTGCGCGTCGGCCAACACGAACGCGCCCCGGGCTACCGGACCACGGCGCCGGAAGAGATCTCCGACTCGAAGGTGGCGATGATGGGCCTGCCGTTGTCATCCGCCGCGAGGATCATCCCCTGGGATTCCACGCCCCGCATCTTGCGCGGGACGAGATTGGCCACCACGACCACCGACTTGCCGACGAGCGCCTCAGGAGCGTACTGGAGGGCGATGCCGGCCAGCACGGTGCGCTGTTCCGTCCCGATGTCCACGAGCAGCTTCAGCAGCCTGTCGGCGCCCGCCACCTTCTCCGCTTGAAGTATCTTGCCGGCTCGCAGTTTGACCTTCATGAAATCGTCGATGGTGATGGTGTCGGATGCCGGGGCAGCCGGGGGTGTGGGCTGAGGCTGATCCATGGTCGTCTCCTTCTGCGTGATTGAGGGTGTCGTTGCGAAGTAGGCCGCCTTGTCAATGCGGGGAAACAGGGCGGAGCCGCTCCTGATCGTCTGTCCGGGAGCGATCCCCCCCCAGGCGAGGGCGCTTTCCCCTTGCGCGCTGACGTCTCCCGCGGCCCCGAGCCGGCTCCAGATCTCCTGGGCCGCGCCGGGCATCACCGGCGAGACCGCGAGGGCCACGATCCTGAGAGCTTCCGCCGCCTCGTACAGCACCGTCTCGAGCCTCGCCCGTTGGGAGGCATCCTTCGCGAGGGTCCACGGCTCCCATTTCACGATGTAGCGGTTCGTCTCTCCCACGAGGTTCCAGATCGCCGCAAGTCCATCGTGAAAGCGGAACTCCTCGAAAGCGGCGCAATAATCCTTCACCGCACGGCCGGCCGTTGCGGCGAGGCCGCCTTCCCTGGGATCGCGCGCGTCGCCGCCCCCCGCGGGGCCGGCGGACGGACCCGCGATTCGCCCGCCGCAGAAGTCCGCGATCATCTTCAGGAGACGGCTCAGCAGGTTGCCCAGATCGTTGGCGAGGTCGTTGTTGATCCGATCCACCAACGCCTCCTCCGAGAACTGGGCGTCCTGTCCGAAGGCCATCTCCCTCATCAGAAAGTAGCGCAGGGCGTCCGGCCCGAAGTCGGCGAGCAGGGGCAGCGGGTCCACGATGTTGCCGGAGGTCTTGGACATCTTGGCGTTGGAGCGCAGCCACCAGCCGTGACCGTACACAAGACGCGGCAACGGAAGCTCGGCCGCCATCAGGAACGCGGGCCAGTACACGGCGTGGAACCGGATGATGTCCTTGCCCACGAGGTGCAGGTCCGCGGGCCAGAACCGGCGATACAGCTCCGAGTCCTCGGCGTAACCGAGGGCCGTGACGTAGTTGCACAGCGCGTCGAACCAGACGTAGAAGATGTGCCGTTCGTTTCCCGGGTAAGGGATGCCCCATGTGAAGGATGTGCGGGAGATGGAAAGGTCCTTCAGGCCCATCTCCACGAACCTGCGGACCTCGTTGAAGCGGAACTCGGGGCGCACGAACCCGGGGTGCGATTGATAGAACTCCAGCAGGGGCTTCTGGTACTTCGAGAGACGGAAGAAGTACGACTCCTCGCGCACCTTCTCCACAGGATGCCCCTGGTCGGGGCAGACGCCTGCCGTGATCTGCGACTCCGGGAAGAACGCTTCGCAACCCGTGCAGTACATTCCCTCGTACGCGTCGAGGTAGATGTCGCCCCTCTCCAGGATTCTCTGGAAGATCCTGACCACGCCGCGCCGGTGGCGCTCCTCGGTGGTGCGGACGAAATCGTCGTGAGTGATCCGCATCGTATTCCACAGGTCGTGATACCTGGCCACGACCTGATCCGCGAGCTGCCTGGGCGTGATGCCGCGCTTCATCGCGGCGCGCTCGATCTTCTGGCCATGCTCGTCGGTGCCCGTGAGGAAGCGGACTTCCTGCCCGAGCATGCGTCTGTATCGCGCCACCACATCGGCCGCCACGGTCGTATAGGTGTGGCCGATGTGGGGGACGTCGTTGACGTAGTAGATGGGGGTCGTGAGGTAGTAGGTCCCTGCCGTCATCTCGCGTGGCTCCCGTAGGCGGTCGAGGCCGCGGCCTGGACCTCCTTGAGGGGCACTTTTGCTCGGACGGCCAGCCGGCGGCAGTCCTCGTACTCCGGCTGCGCCTGAGTCACGCGGCCGTGCAAGGAGGAAACCTTCACCCGCACCTTGCCGAACCTGGTGGCCACGATGACGGTGTTGCGGGCCAGCTCGACGCGGCCGCAGAATCTGTAACGCAGGCCGATGGTGGTGGTCTCCTCGAAGATCACACGAGTCACGTCGCTCATGAGCCCCGCCGGGCAGATCACGGTCACCAGCACACCGGGCCGGTTCTTCTTCATGTGCACCGGCGCGTAGTAGACCTCGTGCGCTCCCGTGTCGAACAGCCGCTCCATGACGTAGCCGTAGCCCTGAGGGTTCATGTCGTCGATCGTGCATTCGACCACCATGACCTCGCCGGCGCCGGCCGCGATCTCGGGCGGCTCGGTCCCCAGCATCGCCCGCAAGACGTTGGGATGTCCACTGTACTCGCGGCTGCCGGCTCCGTACCCTATTCGATCGATGATCATCGGCGGCGGGGGCCCGAACGACGTCGCAAGGGTGGAGACGATGGCGGCGCCCGTCGGGGTGGCCATCTCGCCGGCAGGGCCCGCCGCGTAGATCGGGACCCCCTTCAGCAGGGCGGCGGTGGCGGGCGCCGGTACCGGCAGGAGGCCGTGCTGCATCCTGACAGTGCCGCTGCCCACGTTGAGCGGCGAGCAGAAGAGTCGGCCCGCGCCCGAAGGGCCGATCAGCTCATGGACCCCGGCGACCGTCCCGACGATGTCAACGATCGCATCGACGGCGCCCACCTCGTGCAGATGGACCTTCTGCTCACTGGTGCGGTGGATGCGCGCCTCGGCCTCGATGATGCGCCGAAAGATCCTCATCGCCTCCCGCTTGATGGGAGGCTCCAACCCGCTCGTCCCAATGATGGCGCGGATCTCTTTCAATCCGCGGTGCGGCTGCCGTGAGGTGACCGTGACGTCCACTTTGCGCGCGCCGAAATGACTGCGCTGCACATCGTGGGCCGCCAGCGCGTACCCCTTCAGCGGCAGGAGTGCCAGCCGTGAGCGCAGCCATTTGAGATCAAGCCCGAGATCCAGGAGAGCGCCGAGGAGCATGTCGCCGCTGACTCCGCTGGCGCAATCGAGATAGAGGATCTTCACTGGCGCTCCGCCGCCGCGAGGAGAACGGCATCTGCCAATCTATCAATAACTTAAGAAACGGCGATGTTAGATCCGCCACCCGGGGGTGTCAAGGAAAGCACTTTGACAGGCGCTGGCGACCGACGGTAACATCCAGCGCCGTGAACCCCCCCTCAGAAGCTCCTCACGGACAGTACGTTCCAGCCGTGGAGGTGACGCGCGGCCCACTGGTGGAGTCGGTCCACTCGGCCGCCGTCGCCGTGGCGGACTCTTCGGGGAGAATCATCGCCCGTCTGGGCGGCATCGACCATCCCATCTTCATTCGTTCCTCGGCCAAGCCGTTCCAGACGATGGCGGTCATTGAGAGCGGTGCCGCCGGACGATTCGCCTTCAGCGCACGGGAGCTGGCGGTGATGGCAGGCTCCCACAGCAGCGAGGCCATCCACCTGGAGACAGTCGCCGAAATCCTCGAGAAGATCGGGCTCGGCCTCTCGGCTCTGAAGTGCGGGACCCATGTTCCTTTCAGCCGCGCCGTGGCGGACGAGTATCGCCGGAGCGGAAAGCCCTTCACGCCCCTGGAGCACAACTGCTCCGGAAAGCACGCGGGGATGCTGGCGGCGGCCGTGGCCGGCGGGCAGGACGTTTCGACCTATCTTGATCCCGCGCACCCGGTGCAACAACGCATCCTGGCGGTGATGGCAGATCTCACGGGCTGCATGCACGATCGGATCGTCGTGGCCATGGATGGATGCGGCGCCCCGACACTCGGCGTCACGCTCTCCGAGGCGGCAAGAGGCTTCGCGCGGTTGATGGCGCCCGAGAGCGGACAAGCCCGGCACCGTGATGCTGCGCGCCGTGTCGTCGAGGCCATGCGCGCGCATCCCGAGATGGTGGCGGGTCATGGGATGCTCGACACGGACCTGACCGCGTTGCCGCGAGGCAGCCTGATCTCCAAGCGAGGAGCGGAGGGGGTGCAGTGCGCCGGATTCGTGCGAGACGGGATTGGCTTCGGCGTCGCGGCCAAGGTGGCCGACGGCGACAACGGCCGTGCGCGGGTCGCCCTGATCACCGGGATCCTCCGCATGCTCGGCCAGTTGGCCGAGGAGGATCTGGCGCACCTCGGCGAGATCCAGACACTGGTCGTCCGCAACAACGGCGGTCGTGTGGTGGGCGCGGTGCGTGCCTTCTTCACACTGCAGGGCGCGTGAGCGGCGGCAGCGCGCTCGAAGTCCGAGGACTTTCCTTCACCTACCGGCGCGCTTCCCGCGCGGCGCTGCGGGACGTGGCGCTCGACCTGGAATCGGGCCGGTGGGGACTGCTGGTCGGCCCCACGGGGGCGGGCAAGACCACGCTGGTGCGCTGCCTCAACAGGAGCATTCCGTTCTTCCATCCCGGCGATCTCAGCGGCGTCGTGAAAGCGGGAGGAGAGGACACCTCGACGCTTCGCGTCCCCGACATGGCACGGCGCGTCGGCGTCGTCTTTCAGGACTTCGAGGTGCAGCTCTTCTCCACAACGTGTCTTCTCGAGCTGGCCTTCTCGATGGAGAACAGATGCCTGCCTCCGGAACTGATCCGCGCTCGGGCGTCGGAGCTCCTCTCCCTCGTGGGCCTCGCCGGATTCGAGGATCGCGATCCTTCGACGCTGTCGGGCGGTGAGAAGCAGCGTCTGGTGATCGCGTCGGTCCTCGCTCTCGAGACACCGGTGCTGGTCCTCGACGAGCCAGCGAGCGACCTCGATAGCGGCGGGCGCGAGGAGATCTATCGCCTCATCCGTCAACAGCGGGACTCTTCTCCAGACCGGGCTGTGCTGCTGGTGGAGCATGACCTCGAGGGGCTGCCGATGTTCGAAGGAGGCAGTCTGATGATGGAGGGGAGGATCGCCCGGTGCTGGGAAGGAGGCTCGGACTCGACGATGGTGGCCCTGGCGTCCGAGCTGGAAGCCGCGGGAGTCAGGCCGCCTCCCCTCGCGGCGCTGGCGGCGGAGCTGCAGCGCGCGGCCCGCGCTGGGCCCGGTGAGGAGCGCATGGTGCTGCCACGGCGTGGCCTCACGTCCCTCGATGCAGAATCGCTGCACGGCGCCCTCTCCGAGGGGGGATGGGATCTCGATCCCACCAGATCTCAGGCGCCGCATCGCGCCTCCGCCCGCGGCCGGGAGGTCCTGAGGTGCGAGAGCCTGACTTTCATCCATCCTTCATCCGGCGGCGGCCGGCGCGCGCTCGACGGCGTGGACCTGATCATCAGGGAGGGAGAGATGCTCGCGCTGATCGGCTCGAACGGATCGGGCAAGACGACACTGGCCCGACACCTGGCCGGCCTCCAGCTTCCCACGACCGGACGCGTGCTATTGAGAGGACGGGATGTCGGCACGATCCCCGCCCGCGAGCGCGTGCGGGAGATCGGATTCGTCTTCCAGAACCCCGACCACCAGATCTTCGCCGCCACGGTGGCGGAGGAGGTCGCCTTCGGACCCCACAACCTCGGCCTGGCCCCCTCCGAGGTTGATCGCCGCGTTGCGTTGGCGCTGGACGTGGTCGGGCTGACCGGGTCGGAAGCCTCGGACCCGTTCAGCATGACCAAGGGAGAGCGCCAGCGGCTTGCTCTGGCCTCCGTGCTGGCCTGCGAGCCGGCCACGATCATCATGGACGAGCCGACCACCGGCCTCGACCTGAGCCAGCAGACGGCGGTCATGTCTCTGCTGGAGGGCCTCAACCGGCGCGGGCACACGATTCTCATCATCACGCATGCGCTGTGGCTCGTTCACGACCCGGTGGACCGCGTGCTCGTGATGATCGACGGGCGGATCGAAGCCGACGCCGCGCCCGGCGAGGTGTTGACCGACGATGGGTTGCTGGCCCGGGCTGGACTGAGAATGCCGGATCTCGCGCGCCTGGCCCGCTTGCGCGGTGTCCATCTGCTCACCCTGCGGGAATGGAGTTCGGCGCTGAAGCCTCCGCCTTGCCCCTGGAGGACCTGACGTGCCCGCGGGACTCTACGAGCCGGATTCCTCGATCTTGCATCGGGCCGACCCTGCGGCGAAGCTCCTGACCGCGGTCTCATGGTTCGCGGTGGCGCTCCTGCTCTCTCGCCCCGCCGGTCTGATCCTGATGGGCCTCCTGGTGTTCGTCCTGGCGGCGGCGAGCGGATTGCTTCACATCGTGGCGCGCTTCAGCCGGTTCATGGCTTTGCTTTTCCTGATGTGCGCGTTGCTCTGGGCCGCGGCCTCGCTCCCGGACGGCGGACGCGCCGCGCTGCGGCAACTCGGGTCCGGCGCCTGGCTGGGCCTTCGCCTGGTCATCATGCTCACGATGGGGCTACTGCTGCTGGCCTCGACGAAGGTGGAGGAGCTCGCTTCAGCCCTGCACCGGCTCGGGCTTCCGTTCATGGCATGCTTTTCCCTGACGCTTGCGTTCCGGCTGTTACCCCTGTTCGCCGCGTCTGCTGGCACGATCGTCGAGGCGCAGGCTTGCCGCGGCCTTGACGTCAGACAGGGCAGGCCGTGGGCGCGGCTGAGGGGGTACCTGCCTCTCCTGGTTCCCCTCGTGCTGTCCAGCATCAGGGCTGCCGATGGGCTGGCCGCGGCGCTGGAATCACGAGGGTTGGGGATGCTGCCTCGCCGGACCTCGGTGCTGCAGAGGAGGATGCGGAAGGGGGACCTGGCCGTCCTCGCGGCCTCCGCCCTGGCCGCGATCAGCCTCGCCGCGCTGAAGATAGCGGGCTGGGTCGTCTAGCCCCCGGCATCTCGTGATTGATGCGGGACAAGGCGTTCCAACGGGAGGCCGTCTTGCCAGTCCGCCCGGCCCGCGCCATAATAACAGCGTCACTCAAGAGCCGAACGAGAGGGGAGAGGCTGGCGCGGCATTCCTGCCAGGGGCCCTGGATGGTACCCATGGACAGCACCGTCAAGGAAATCAATGATGCCACCTTCGACTCGGAGGTCGTCCATTCCGCGACCCCGGTCTTGGTGGATTTCTCCGCCGAGTGGTGCGGGCCCTGCAAGAAGCTGGCCCCGGTGGTGGCCGATCTGGCCCGGGAGTACCAAGGCAGGCTCAAGGTCGGCCACATCGACGTGGAAGTGAGCCCGGCCACCGCTGCCCAGTTCGGCGTGATGTCGGTGCCCACGCTCATCTTCTTCAAGGGAGGCCGCCCGTCCGACCAGATCATCGGCGCGGTGTCGCGCCAGACTCTCGAACAGGCCATCCAGAAGGTGATTGCTTGAAACGGGCCGCCGTCGCGCTGGCGGCGATCCTGATGTCTGATCTCGTCGCGGGCCCGGCCCTCAAGACTGGAGACCCCGTCCCCGCAAGCGCTCCGATGACCGTGGTCGACCTCGAAGGCCGAACGGTGGACCTGCGTGAGATCGTGACGCCAAATTCTCATCGAGCAGGTGGGGCGGGCGGCGTGGGGGGCGCCATGCTGCTCGTTTTCTGGGCACCTTGGTGCCGGCCATGCATCGAGGAGATCCCGGTCCTCAACGAGCTTCACCGATTTTACGGCCCGAGGGGTCTGAGCGTCGTCGGGCTGGGGGTCGGGATGGGCGGCGGTACCTTGGCCGGGATCAAGGAAGCTGCGGGCAAGCACGGAATGTCTTACCAGGCCCTGTTCGATGAAGGCGGGAAGGTGGAGAGGATGTTCGATGTGACGGCGCTGCCCACCTCCGCGCTGATTGACGCCAAGGGGATCGTCCGTTGGCTCGGCCCCAGCCTGCCGTCGGACATCAATCGGCGCATCAAGGATGCCATCGCTCCGGGCGAGGACAGTGGGTCGAAGTAGCCAGGTGCCGAAGGAGCGGGCGATCCTCGTAGGAGTCGTCCTGCCGAAGATGCGGCGCGAGGAGGCCGACGAGCATCTCGACGAGCTGGAGCGGCTCACCCAGACCGCCGGCGGCTTGGTGGTGGACCGACTCGTGCAGGAGCGGGAACGGCTTGATGCGGCCTACTTCGTCGGGCGAGGCAAGGCCGAGGAAATCGCCGCCCACGCCCGCGGCCACCACGCCGACCTCGTGATCTTCGACGAAGATCTCTCCCCGGCGCAGGCGCGCAACCTGGAGAAGGCGATCGAGGCCAAAGTCATCGATCGCTCCGCCCTCATCCTCGATATTTTCGGCAGGAGAGCGCGCAGCCGCGAGGCGCGCACTCAGGTGGAGCTGGCCCAGCTCCGCTACCTGCTTCCGAGGCTTACCCGACGTTGGACTCATCTGTCCCGGCAGGTGGGCGGCATCGGAGTCCGTGGAATCGGAGAGACACAGATCGAGATCGATCGCCGGCTGATCCGCCGGAGGATTACCCACCTTCAGGCTGATCTCGACAGGATTGTCCGCGGCCGGCGGCTCCGGCGGAGCGGGAGGCGGGGCGTCCTGAAGGGGGCTCTCATCGGATACACCAACTCGGGCAAGAGCACGCTGCTCAACGCGCTCACGCAGGCGGACGCCTTCGTGGAGGATCGCCTGTTCGCCACGCTCGATCCGCTCGTCAGAAGGCTGGAGCTGAAGTCCGGCAAACCGCTGCTGCTGATCGACACCGTCGGTTTCATCCGCAAACTGCCCCATCATCTCGTGGCCTCCTTCCGCGGGACTCTGGAGGAGGCGGGTGACGCCGACCTGCTGCTCCACGTCGTGGACGTGAGCCACCCGATGTACGAGGAACAGATGGTCGTCACGGAGCAGGCACTGGCCGAGATCGAGATGGACATCAAGCCCACCCTCCTGATCTTCAACAAAATCGACCGCGTGGAACAGCCCGGGATACTCGAGAGGGCCCGGCGCATACATCCCGGCGCGGTCTTCACAGCGGCGGCGAAGGGCCTGGGATTGGACGCTCTTTCGGCCCGACTGCTGGAACTGGCGGAAGGGGAGGAAGTGGAGCGGCGGATCCGACTGCGCTCCGATGACGCCGAGTCGATCTCCCGCGTCTACACGAACTCCCAGGTACTGGACGCGCAGTACGACGATGGTTATGTTGCCCTCACGTTCCGCGCGAGCCGGCTCTGGGCCAACGCCCTGGGGCGGATGGCGGCGCCCGACGATCGAGTTGAGGCCGAGGCGCCCGGAGACGATCGCAAGTGAAGCGAAAAAGAGTCGGTCTGGTGTTTGGGGGTCGATCGGTCGAGCACGAGGTGTCGCTCGTCTCGGCACGGGCCGTGGCCGCCCACCTGGACCAAGACAAGTACGAGGTGGTGCCCATCGGCATCACGCGCGAGGGATTCTGGCTGACGGCGGGCGACCCGCGGACGCTCCTGGGCACGGACCTGGGGCAGGCACGGGCCACGCGGGCCGCCCTCACCGGGGACCCGTCGGTGGGCGGACTGGTTCCCATCGAGACGGCGGGCGCCCGCGTCGGGATCGACGTAATCTTCCCGCTGGTGCACGGTCAGGGCGGTGAGGATGGCACCCTGCAGGGTCTTCTGGAGCTCGCGGGTCTGCCTTACGTGGGGTCTGGAGTGCTGGGATCGAGTCTCGGTATGGACAAGGTCGCCATGAAGACGATGTTCCAGTCAGCCGGCCTGCCTCAGGCCGAGTACTTCGCCGTCAACCGCAGGCAGATTGAGAACGACCTTCCCGGCATCCAGCGAGAGGTCGCTGATCGCCTCGGCTATCCTTGCTTCAGCAAACCCTCCAATGGAGGATCGAGCGTCGGCGTGTCGAAGGTGAAGAGCCCCGAAGGTCTGAGGGCGGCCCTGGAGGAGGCTTCATCCTACGACCGGCGCGTCATCATCGAGGAGGCGGTGGCCGGGCAGGAGGTGGAGTGCGCCGTTCTGGGAAACGATCAGCCCGAGGCCTCGGTGGCCGGCGAGATCATCCCCTGTCGTGAGTTCTACGATTACACCGCAAAGTACCTGGAGGAAGGCTCTGAGCTGATCATTCCGGCGAGGATCACCCAGGCCCAGGCCGAGAGGGTGAGAGCAGTGTCAATCACCGCCTTCAAGGTGCTCGGCTGCGCGGGGATGGCGCGCGTGGACTTCTTTGTGAGACGATCGGATGGTGCAGTGCTGATCAACGAGATCAACACCATCCCGGGCTTCACGCCGATCAGCATGTACCCGAGGCTATGGGAGGCCAGCGGCGTGGCCTTCGCCCCGCTGGTGGATCGTCTGATAAGCCTGGCCATCGAGCGCCACGAGGAGAGCCGGACGCTCAAGCGGGAGTTCGCGCCGGGCCAGAAAGCTCCGGGCGTCCGCTGATGAGCCGGCTGAGGGGAGAGTGCTGGTGCTGGATTCGAACGTCCTCGTACTGAACCGCTTGTTCCAGGCCATCCAGGTGACCTCTGCACGGAAGGCCTTCTGTCTGCTGTACAAGGGGCAGGTGAAGGCAGTAGCGCCGGATTACTCCACCTACTCGTGGGAGAACTGGTGCGACATTCCGGTGCAGCCCGACGACGAGTTCATCTCCACTCCAGCGATGAAGATCAAGATCCCGCGGGTGATTCTGCTGCTGCACTACGACGCGTTGCCGCGCCATGACGTGCGGTTCACCCGGAAGAACATCTACTTCAGGGACCGCAATCGCTGTCAGTACTGCGGCGAGCGCTTCTCTACCCGGGAGCTCAATCTCGACCACGTGTTCCCGCTTTCCCGCGGGGGCAAGTCCACCTGGGACAACGTGGTGTGCTGCTGCATCGAGTGCAACGCCCGGAAGGGAAACAACCTGCCCTCGGATGTGGGAATGACGCTTCTGAAACCGCCCGCCAAGCCCAGGTGGCATCCCTTGGTGAAGGTGTCGTTCGCGGGCGCTCACTACGATGCGTGGCGGAACTTTCTCGACATCGCCTACTGGAACGTCGAGCTCGACTGATTCGGGTCGGGAAGCGCCTCGGTGCGGCCGCCGTTCTCCTTGGCCAAGCGTTCGATCGTCCTCGTGAAATCGAAGAACTCCGAGGCCAACCGTCCATAGATCGACTGGAGCCCTGTGGCTTTCACGCCGAGCACCGTCCCCGATGTCGATGGCAGGGGTTCGACCTGGAGCGAGACCTTCGCGAAAGACAGGAAAGAAAGTCGTCGGGACACTTCGCGCGCCTCTCTCTCCACCGTGTCGGAAGGCGTCCCTTCGGGGAAGTGGAGCGTGATCTCTCCGGCCCCTTCTTCCGGGGAGGTCGGCTCGAAAACAAAGGAGAGCGCGGACAGCGAGGTGAGGGGAGAGTCCGGCTCGTCCGTCGCGACCCTGGGGATCAGCATCAGGCTTCGCTCCATTGATCCGTCCGTGTTGACCAGCGCCCCGGCGAGAGCGTGGGAAGAGCCTTCAGGCAGCAATGCGAGCAGATCAGGCCGGCCGGAAGGCGGTGTCTCGGCCGCTGGGGCGCGACCGGCGGCGCTGTCAACAGCGCGATGCGCACCCTCACGATCCGAGGCCCAGAAGATCGAATTCTCTCGCACGAAGAAGAAACCCCTGATCGGCAGCCCTGGGAATGATGTGATCCCCTCCCCTCCATACTCCTCGCGAGAGACGGTCTTCTTGCCGGCGCGGCCCGCGCGCCACAGAGCGACGTCGCTCACGAGACCCACAAGCTTGCCCCTCGGCGCGAGGCTCAAACGCAGGAGATGTCTCTCGGCGCCCGGGCCCGCGCTGCGCGAGGTCCACGCGAGGTCGAGCGGCAGGATTCTGCCGGCATTGGATCGCTGGAAGGAGTTCCTCTCCCACTCCTCGAGAAGGCCTTTGATCCAGGGGTTGTCCGGCTCCAGGTGAGCCACGGCGAATCCCAGCGTGCCGCTGTCCACGAGGGCGGACGGTTGCGGCAGCGGCGCAGGGGCCGAGAGTTGCCTGAAGACGATGACGGCCGTAACGATGATCAGGGCGACGAAGATGACCGCCGCGAGCGAACAGCCCACGGCGATCTTGCGCGCGTTCATTCTTGTGGGCTCTCCTCCGGCTGTGCTAATCTCGCCGCATGCCGCCCCGGCAGGATTACGGCAACCAGTACCGAATTTCCTTTGGCGGCCCCTTCACTCCAGCCGTAAAGACCCTCATTATCGCAAACAGCGCCGTTCTTGTGTTGGAGCTCTTCGTCCGCGGCCTGATGGCCCCTGAAGCCTGGGACCTTTTTCTCGAGCTGTTCGCCCTGAACCCCATCCTCGTGCTCAGCGAGTTCCGCGTCTGGCAGCTCGTGACTTATGCCTTCCTGCATTCGCCGGACGGGCCCTTCCACATCCTCTTCAACATGCTCATCTTGTGGATGTTTGGTTGCGAGCTCGAAAGATCGTGGGGCTGGAGGAAATTTCTCCGGTACTACATTATCTGCGGCATCGGTGGCGGGCTGCTCAACTGCGCCTTCGCACTGCGCTCGCAGACGGTGGGAGCCAGCGGCGCGATCTTCGGCGTCCTCATCGCCTACGGCATGACGTTTCCGGCCCGGACGATCCTGTTCTGGGGCATCTTCCCGATGACGGCGCGTCAGTTCGCGCTTCTGCTCACCCTGATCGAGCTCTACAGCCTGGGGGCGTTATCTTACGACGGCGTGGCGCGGTTCGCGCACCTGGGAGGCGCGCTCACCGGCTACATCATGCTCAAGGGTATCTGGGATCCGCGTACAGTGTTGTGCGAGGTGAGGTGGAAGCTACGAAGGCGCCGCTTCCGGGCCATGGACAACGGTGCTTCGGGCCGGCCCAAGCGGGACCGGCACTACCCGTTTCATTGATCGCAGCGCGAGTCCGCCATCGTCTGGGCGATATTCCTGACCGATGTGTTTGCCAGAGACACTCGGCGCAGGTCCGCATAGACCTGTCTCCAAGTCTGCGTCTCGGCGTCCAATGTGCCCACCACAAGCTGGCATGAGGAGAGCTGCCATCCCGCCGGCCTGCCGCAGCTCATGAGCGCTCCATGATCGGGAGCGGCCGCCGGGTTCATGAGGCACGGGCCCGCCGAAGCTTTGCTGCTGCCCCTGGGAACTCCCGGGTCGTCGCCTGGCGAGGATTCGTTGTAGCCACCGCCGACGTTCTGGATGATGGGGGGTGACGAGCCAGGCGGGTGCTCGAGCGGTTTCTGCGGCGTTCCTCTCGGCTGTCCCGTGAAGATGTCGAAACTCTGGAGCAGAACATCACCGCCCAGCCCCTGCGGCCACCAGACGATGTGCGCCGCTCCATCCGGAGCGACGATGAGCCGAGGCTCGATGTCGGTGCTCGTGTTGGCGGTGAGCTGGTCGATCGGTCCCCACCCTCTACCACCCGGCACGCGACGGGCCATCGCAAGATCGACGTCGGTCCCGTCGTGGCGACTCCAGACCACCACGGGCTCTCCATCGACCGGGTCGATCGCGATGTTGGGGCCGGTGTCAAGCACGGCATCGTAGGTGAAGAGGAGTATCTCGGTGGTGGTCTCGCCAGTGGGCGCCCTGTCCACAAGGCGCAGGCCCTGCACCGACGGCTTCGAAGGATTGGCGATGACTTCGATGGTGAGGAGGTGACCGCGTTGGTCCACCACGGTCGTGGCGGCCTGGAAGAAACCCGAGCACAGGGTGATGAGCACGGTCGCGGCTATCGCTACGGCGGAGACTCTCGCGTGAGATCTTTTCATCGGCGGACTCTCCTGTTCACTGCGGAAACCTCAAGGCGATGATCTTGCTCACGTCGAAGGTGCAGAGGAAATCCCTGAGGAAGGGCAGGTGCGGATAGAGATCCTGCAGCCTGTAGAAGTAATGATCCCGCTGCTCCTCGTCGCCCTTGAGGCAGTTGATCTCTCCCAGAAGGTAATAGCAGTTCTTCACCAAGTCCTTGTACCCTTCCGCCTCGGCCAGCTCCAATGCCCGCTTGCCGTACCGCTGCGCCTCCTCAAGCCGGCGCACTTGCATGTAGCCGAAACTCAAATCGTGCGAGCACTCGCAGATGCACTTCTTGCTGTGCAGATCGTTGGCCAATTCCAGCGCCTCGCTCACGTGCCGGATCCCTTTTTCGTACTGCCCCTGCAGCATGTGGCAGTACCCGATGTTGTCTTTCAAGATGGCCACCGAGAATCTGTTCAGCTCGGACTCCTTCAGCCGGAGCGCCAGCGCCTTTTGATACTGGCTGAGCGCTTTGTCGAGGCGGCTCTGGACCAAGTAGATGTTGCCGATCATGTTGTGGCAACGGGCCATCCAGTTCAGATCGTGGATGGCGCGACTTTTCTCGTATGCCTTGTTCGCATAGACAAACGCCTTCTGGAACTGTCCCTGTCGCCTGAGGCTTATGGAGAGGTTGTACGCCGCGGCGCAGATTGTCTCGTCGTCCGTGCTGCGCAGGATGATCTCGCGCAACCCCTTCGCGGCGCGCTCGTGGTCGCCCATCTCGATGTAGCACGCCGCGATGCTGCAGACCGCCTTGTTGGCGCGTTCGAGGTCGGCAGACTTACGGGCGCAGGTCAGGGCGCCTTCAAATTGAGAGAGCGCCTCGCCGAGATCGCCTTGCTTCAGCAGGGCATAGCCGAGCGCGATGAAGCGGGAGAACTGCTCTCTGGCCGGCAGCCGACTCTGGCCCATGGTCGGGACTCGAATCCCTTATCTCTTGCGGCGAAACCTGCGCGTCTGCCGCTCGATGAACTTGATGAAGTGCCTGACCTCCACTTGCGCCGACGGGGGAAGGTTCCTGTAGGTCTGTAGAAGTTCCCCCTCCCCGAAGTCGATCTCACTGGGAGGCGCCTCGTGAAAGAATTCTCCGACGTTCATCTCAAAAATCTTCAGGACCTTGAAGAGCGTCTCCAGGCTGACCTTGTACTCACCTGTCTCCATGCGGCACAGGTCCGACTGCTGGACGCCGACCTTCGCCGCCAACTCCGCCTGGGTCAGGTTGCGGTCCTTTCTCAACTCGCGGATCCTCTTGCCCACAAGAGGAACCTGGCGCCTGATCGTCAAGCTGCTGCTTGGCCTTTCCAGAGTGGGCCTCCTCGCGGCTCCGTCCTCGCTCCCCAGGTGGTTGCCGCTGTTCTGCCTGATCGATCTGGAGCCGGATCTACGAAGGTTCCTCTTTATGCTACATCAACAAAAAAGACTTGACAAGGATGCGCTGGCAACATAGACTCTCTCTCGCTTACCGACAGCACGCGACGCACGGTGAGGTGAGGAACGCGGACCGTGAGGCTAGCCGGCAAACCGTCCCAAAAATACTCCTAACCGTCACAGCTGTCAAGGAGAAAAAAAGGGCCCAACATCAGTGTTTGCTTGGAATTCCCGGCTCCCTCCCCCTGCCAAGGAGTCCACTTCGGTGTGAGGTTCACCTGCCCATGAGCCGACGAGTGGAGAAAGACTCCTCCCTGGGTCGATACCTCTCTGAGATCGGTGCATACTCCATCCTGACCAAGGAACAGGAGATGGAGATTGCCCGCAAGGCCGAGCAGTGCGGAAGCAAGGACAGCCTCAACCGGCTGGTTGAATCCAACCTCTCCTTCGTCGTCAAGATAGCCAACGAGTATCGGAACCTCGGCATGCCCTTCGAGGACCTCCTGAACGAGGGGAACATCGGCCTGATCGAGGCATCGCAGCGATACGACCACAACAAGGGGACCAAGTTCATCACCTACGCCATCTGGTGGGTGCGCAAGTCGATTCTCAAGGCACTTTCGGAGCAATCGAACCTGGTCCGCGTGCCCAACTACCAGATGAAGAAGGTGAAGAAGATCCGCGAGACCGAGGCCACGCTGTCGCGCGAGCTGGGACGGCGTCCCGGGCGCGACGAAATCTCCAGAAAGCTCGACAGCACGATCTCCAAGATTGACGAGATCCTGATGATCAAGCTTCGCGAGATCTCGCTCGACGACAAGGTGGGGCGCGACAAGACCATCCCGATCAGCGACTACCTCGTGGACGACGCCTGCGTGAATCCCGAGGAGGAGCTACTGCGGAACGAGAGCGAGTCGATGGTGCGGTCTGCCATGTACCTGCTGTCAGACCAGGAGAAGACGGTCATCGCCAACCGCTTCGGGATGGAAGACGGCCGGTCGTTCACGCTGAAGCAGATCGGGGAGAGCATGGGCCTGAGCCGCGAACGAATTCGCCAGATAGAGGCCCAGGCGAAGAAGAAGCTCCGGAGGGTCTTCGCCGTGCACAAGTACATGTCGTCTCCCCTCAAGGGCCCGATGCCCAGCGAGCTGATGATCCCCCTGAGATCGGCCTCTGCACCTGAGCCGCTGCGCGACAGGTCCTCCGGAGTACCCGGGCCTATCCTGGGGCCGAGCGCGAGGCCGGATGCCGGCAACGGCGACGGGGGCCGTCCGCGGCTGACATTGGTCCCCAAGCTCCGGGAGAGCTAGCTCCCCGAGATTTCCGTGCCGGACCTGGTGCCGCCGCTTGTCACAGGAGCGGCGGCGCCTCTGTGGCTGGCCGGCTTCCTTCGGAGACACTCCCAGGCAACACCCGGAGAGGACCCCGGGCGCTGCAAGACATTTCCGGGGCACTGCACTAATATACCGGCCTGATGACTCACGCTTCACCGAAGGTCCCCCGCAAGACGCCCGCGGCCAGCGCGTCCGGCGAGCTTCCGGTTTCGGAGGGGAGGCTGGAGAGCCTTCCGGCTCCCGGCGACTTCTTGGTGAGGGTCGCCGGCCTGCTCTCGGGCCAAGCCGATCCCTCTGCAATCGCGAGTGCCTTCCTTTCCGAGCTCGGCCTCACGCTCCGGATGCGCGCGTGGCTGGCGTGCCGCGACTTCGGCAGCGAGAAGGTCTACTGGCTTCCCGAGGGACTGAGCGCTCCGTTTCCCGCCGCGCTGGCCGGCGACGAGCGCAGCCTTCTGTACGCTGCAGTGAACCAAGGACGCCGTACCATCCTGGCCGACATCGAGGCCGCGGGCGAGTTCCCGGAAAGGAGGCACCTCCACAGGAAAGGCGCCGAGGGTTGTGCTTTGCTTCCCCTGGAGGCAGGAGGTCAGACGTTTGGCTGCGTGGTACTGGCGTTCCCTCGAGGCGAGGCGCTGGGAGCGGAGAGACTGCGCATCCTGGAACCATCCCTTCCCGTAGTCGCGCTGTCTCTCAGGGGCTGCCTCCTTCAGCGCGAGATGGAGGCGGGCATCGAGGAGAGGACCGCAGAGATCGCCCTGCTCTACGACATCAGCAGCTCGCTCGGCTTCGTGCTCAGCGCCGAGGACCTGTTCGAAAAGCTCGAATCCTCCCTGCCCAAGGCCCTCTCCTTCGATCTTTGTGGCCTCCTGCTGCTTCATGGTTCCAGGGAGGGGACGCTCCACATCTCGGCAACGGCCGACGACCGCGCGGCGCGGAAATTCCGGCGGATAGTCCTGGCCGAGGCGGAGCGCCTCGTCGGCAGGAAGCTGTCGCGCATCACCTCTTCCATGAAGGCCGGCGGAGGCGACCGGGGCGAGGCATCCGAGCGGCCGTTGGAAATCCGAGCCGCCGCGCACATCCCTCTGCTGCTCCACGGACAGATGCACGGCGTGCTCTCGGTTGCCTCGAGAGAGGCGGGTGCTTTCGGAGAACGGCCCACGCGACTGCTCTACACGATCGGCAACCACGTGCTGCTCACGCTCGATCGGCTTCGAGCGACACGCGAGGCCGAATCGAGCCGGATCCACTCGGTGCTGGAATCGATGGCCGAAGGCGTCCTGCTGCTGGACCATGGCCTACGACTGGTGATGGCGAACCCCGCGGCACTGAAGTACCTCGCCACTATCCGGGGGGGGCGTCACCCGAGCGCGCTGGTACGGCTGGGAGATTGTGATCTCGGGCAGCTGATGAAGGAAATGGAAGGCGGCGAGGCCAAGGTGCGGACGTTTGAGATCGCCGCTCCGTCGGAGGGCAAAGTCTTCTCGCTCACGTGCTCTCCGGTGCAGGGTCCCTCAGACAGTGTGGAAGGGATGGTGGCGGTGCTCTCCGATATCACCGAGGCCCGGAACCTGCAGCTCCAGTTCGCCCAGAGTGAAAAACTCTCCTCGCTGGGAGAGATGATCTCCGGCGTGGCTCACGAGCTGAACAATCCACTCGGATCGGTGATCGGCTACGCACAGCTTCTGCAGCGCGAGGAGGTGGACGAAGACATCAGCAGGAAGCTGGCCGCGATCTGCGAGGAGGCGGCCCGGTGTCGGAAGATCGTCCAGGACCTTCTACGTTTCGCGAGACCCCACACTCCAGAACGGCGGCTGCTGGACATCAATGGCGCTGTGGAATCCGTGCTGCAGTTGCTGGGGCACCAGTTTCACGTGGATGACATTCCGATCGAGGTCGATCTGGATCCCGGCATGCCCGGTGTCCTCGGCGATTTCCATCTTCTGCAGCAGGTCTTCGTGAACATCATCTACAACGCCCACCAGGCTCTCAAGGCGAGAGGTGGGCCGGGCCGCATCAGGGCCAGGAGCTTCGTCAGGGACGGACGCGTCGTGGTTGAGATCCAGGACAACGGTCCCGGCATCGAGCCGGAGAACCTCAAGCGCATCTTCGACCCCTTCTTCACGACCAAGGAGGTTGGGAGAGGCACGGGGCTCGGTCTGAGCCTGGCGCACAGCACCGTGCGCCAGCACGGCGGCACGCTCCTTGTGACGAGCAGGCCCGGCGAGGGCGCCACATTCGTGGTGGAGCTGCCCGCGTCCCCCGGCACGATGCAGGCGGTCGGTTCCACGGACCGCGTGGCCGAGACGGGGCCTCCCGCCGCGTCGGCCTCGCGCATGGATGGGAAGCGGATTCTCGTCGTTGAGGACGAGGGACATCTCGCCGACGTCATGGTCGAGGCGCTCGAGGCCCATGGGCTCGTCGTGGAGACGGCCGGCAATGGGCGCGCCGCCAAGCAACGAGTTTCATCTCGAGCCTATGACCTAATCATCAGCGACCTGAAGATGCCCCAGATGAATGGTCGAGAGTTCTACCGGTATGTGGCGGCGGCGCAGCCCGCGCTGGCGCGGCGGATCATCTTCTCCACAGGAGACACCGCGAGCCCGGAGACGCAGGCCTTCTTCGAAGAGGTGGGCAATCCCTTTCTGGCGAAGCCGTTCAACCTGACGGAGTTGATCAGAGTCGTCGATTCGGTTCTGGCCCGATCCTGAGCGCACGCCGGATGATCACCGCCACCCACGGCTCGGCAGCGCTTCTTCTCGCGGTGATGGCCTGCGCCTCGGAGCCGGTCCCCGGGCCCGTGGATCGCCCTGCATCAGGGGACGCCCCCACCACCGTCTCGCATGAACTGCTTGACAAGGTGCTGGGGCGCCATGTGAAGGAAGGGCTGGTTGACTACCCTTCGCTCAAACAAGATCACGATCTCTCCGCCTATATTGCCGATCTCTCCCGGATTGAGCCGTCGGTTCTCGTCTCGCGGGAAGAACAGCTTGCCTTCTGGATCAACGCGTACAACTCGTTGGTGCTCAAGGGGGTTGTGGATCACTACCCGATCAAGAGTGTCGCCGACGTCGGACTACTCGGCAAGTGGAGCTTCTTCAAAGGACTCAAGTTCGATGTGGGAGGACGCGCCCACACACTCGATCAGATCGAGCACGGAATCATCAGGCCGGACTTCCACGATCCCCGCACGCACTTCGCCCTGGTGTGCGCTTCGGGCGGCTGCCCGAAGCTGCGGTCAGAGGCATTCCACCCGAACCTCCTCGATGCGGAGCTCGAGCGGGCCGCAGGCGACTTCATCAACGATCCCGGCAAGGTCCGTCTCGATCGCGAGCGAGGCGTCCTGCACGTCTCCTCGATCTTCAAGTGGTATGAAGAGGACTTCGTGAAAGCCTACGGATCGGTTCCTGCGTTCATCGGGAAGTACTTCAAGCAGGACCTTCCGGCTGGAGCGCATCTGGAGTACCTGGACTACTCCTGGGCCCTCAACGATCTGACCAATCCGCCCGCGGCCCATTCTTGAGGGCGGTGGCTCGGCCCCGCTGGAGCGTCACCTCGGCCGGCCCGATGTCTGGAATTCTCCGCAGACCTTTACAGTGTGCTGACAAACTACCATAGGCCGCCCGTGCCGGGCTCTGCGGCCGCAGGGCCTCGTTGAGAACCCGGCGAGTAGGAGGGCGATTCCAGTAATCGCCGATGACGAGCGACGGAGTATCCGGCCGCAACCCGAAGGGCGCACGGGGGTTACGGCCTCATGCCGCGTCGCTCGTCGTCACCGACCACACGGGTCAGTCTCCTCCTCGCTCCTTGCCTGAGGCTCGCAAGCCCCCTGCGCGCGACCCAAGCCATGACTCGGGCACACTCCTAGCTCCCCCCGGCGATGATAGACTCCACCATCATGAAACTGTCCCCAGTGCTCGTGGAGCACATTTCCGCGCAGATCGTCAAGGGCCTGACCAAGAACGGCGTGATCCAGTCGGATGACGAACAGGTCGCGTCCGCAGTCGTCGCGGCCGGGTTCAGCGGGGATCTCATGGTGGAGGACCGCCTGAACGAAGAGGTGCGCGAAATGCTCCGGGCCCGCGCGGACGAGATGACGCGGCTGGGAGTGCAGTACCACGAAGCGTTCAAGATGATCAAGGCGGAGCTGGCCCGCAAGCGTAAGCTCATTCTGTGAGCGCCGTCGAATGAAGTTGAGCCACGAGAAGCAGACCCATCTGTCGCACGTCATCGTGAAGGCGCTGGAATCAGCGCCGGGCGTGAGGCTGCGTGACGATCGCAACCAAGTGCGTCTCAAGGTGTTGGATCTCCTGCGCGCCGGGCTCAGGCAGGACGAGGAGATCGAGCAGCGGGTCCGGGGGAAGATCCTCGCCCAGAAACGCTCCATACCCGAAGGGGGCCAGGAGTGGGACATCCTCTTCAGGAAATACTACGAGGAGGAGCTCAACAAGATCCGGGGCTTCCGGGGATGAACGTCTCGCCAATGATCAGATGAAGCACGTCGTCGTCGGGACGGCCGGCCACATCGACCACGGGAAGACGGCGCTGGTCAAAGCCCTCACCGGGATCAACACCGATCGGCTCAAGGAGGAGCAGGAGCGCGGCATCACGATTGACATCGGCTTCGCCCCCTTGCCCCTCGCCCCCTCCGCCGGGGATGAGCCGATCATGGTGGGATTCGTGGATGTCCCAGGGCATGAGAAGTTCGTGAAGAACATGCTGGCGGGCATCTGGGGGATCGATCTGGTCGTTCTCGTGGTCGCGGCGGACGAGTCGATCAAGCCGCAGACGCGGGAGCATTTCGAGATCTGCTCCCTCCTTAAAGTGAAGAAGGGCCTTGTCGCCATCACCAAGATGGACCTCGTCGATCAGGATCTGCTCGATCTGGTGACATTGGAGGTCCGGGATTTCACTCGGGGGTCGTTTCTCGACGGCGCGCCGATCATCCCGGTCAGCTCGAGGACCCGCGAGGGTCTGGAGCGGCTGAAGAACGAGATCTCCAAGGCGGCGAGAGACGTTGAACCCGGCCGCCCCTCGTCTCTGCTGCGACTGCCCGTGGACCGATCGTTCAGCGTCAGGGGGTTCGGCACTGTTGTCACCGGCACTCTCGTCTCGGGATCGATCGCGGAGGGAGACGAGGTGGCCGTCTATCCCGAAGCGCAGATATGCCGCGTCCGCGGAATCCAGGTCCACGGGGTCTCCACGAAGGAGGCCCATGCGGGTCAGCGAACGGCCGTGAACCTGCAGGGCGTGGATGCTGCGGCCGTGCAGCGGGGGAACGTGATCGGTCGTCCTGGGCAGATGAGGCCGTCCTCTCTGCTGGACGTGAAAGTCACGTTGCTGGCCGGGGCACCCTCCCCCTTGGTGGACCTCGCGCGCGTGCGATTCCACCAGGGTACCAGCGAGCTGCTGGCGCGGGTGAAGATGCTGAGCACCGCGAAGCTCGATCCCGGCCAAGAGGCGTTCGCCCAGATCCGGCTAGAGAGCGCGGTCCTGAGCCTTCCGGGAGATCGCTTCGTCATCCGGCGGTACTCTCCGACCGCCACGATCGGCGGGGGCGTGATCCTGGACGCTTTCCCCGCCAAGCACAAGGGCGCCGCCGGCCCCGCGCTTTTGGAACGCCTGGCGCGGCTCGATCGGGCAGATGCACTGGAGGCGCTCAGAGTCTATCTTGAGAGCGCGGCCGCGGGCATCAGCGCGGCGGAACTGGCTGTTCGGGCCGGACGGACTCCCCGGGAGGTCGAGGCCTTGCTGACTCGCGACGTGAGCAAGGGTGAAGTGCTGAGCACTGGAGAGGGGGCGGCGGCCATCTTCCTGGACCACGACGCCGCGGAGGAGATCGAAAAACAAGTGACCGCCTCTCTTGAAGCCTATCACCTGGCCAATCCACTGCGTCCCGGGATGCCCCGCGAGGAGCTGCGCGGGCAGGCTTTGAAAGGGGTCGGGCCGGACCTCTCCCGGTTCGTCGTCGAGAGACTGGCGGCTCGAGGCGCCGTCAAGACTCTGAAAGAGACGATCAGCCTCTCGACCCACTCCATCATCCTCTCACCCGAGGACGAAAAGACGATGGAGTGCATCGAGGTGGCATACCGTCGGTCAGGCCTCAATCCGCCGGAGCTGGAGGATGTCGTTCGTCTGGAGGGCCTGGATGGACGGCGCACGTCCCGGGTGTTTCACTTGCTCCTGGCCTCCGGCCGCCTGACGAAGATACGCGACGGGACCGTGTTCCATGCGGAGGCGATCGAGAGCCTCAAGAAGAAGCTGTGGGAGCTCAGGCCCGGGCAGAAGGTGATCGACATCAGTTCCTTCAAGGAGCTGACGGGAACATCCCGTAAAACCGCCATCCCGCTTCTGGAACACCTCGATTCGATGAAGGTGACCCGGCGGGTGGGCAGCGAACGGGAGATCCTGCCTCCACCTGGAGGCTGAGGAGACGATTGATGGGAAAGATCGGCGCAATGGAATGGCTGGTGATCCTCGCCATACTCCTTCTCTTGTTCGGAGCAGCCAAGCTGCCGGCCATCGGCAAGGGCTTGGGAGAAGGGATCAAGAACTTCAAGAAGGCGTTGAGCTCCGGGAGTGAAGATGAGGAAAAGGGGCCGGAGAGCAAGAGCGAGAAAAAGAACTAGCCCGCTTCATCTCGACGGGGACAGTGGCCACCGCACAGCTCAAAGAGGAGATAGCTCTTCACCGGCGCGTGGTCTCCCTGCTCAAGCGGGAGATCTCGCAGATAGATCCGAACACCTCGAGAAGGTACATCCGGGAGTTCACCGAGGAATTCCGCCGGCTCCATGACATCAGCTCCCACGACGACCTCGTCATCGCCTGCTTCAAGGCGGATCTCATCTATGTAGGAGACTACCACGCCCTGCCGTCGTCCCAGGCCTTCGCGGCAAAGCTGCTGCGCGAGGTGGCCTCCCGCTCCAGGCATGTCATCCTCGCCGTCGAGATGGTATACGGCCGCAATCAGCGCGTACTCGATCAGTGGATGGCCTCCGAGATTGATTCCGAGGAGTTCAAACGAGCGATCCGCTATGACCTGGAGTGGGGATACGACTGGAGCGGATTCGGGCAGATCTTCGACGCGGCGCGCGACTACGGTGTGAGGGTCTTTGGAATCGACTGCGCCCCTCGCAACGGTCTCAGATACATCAGGCGGCGTGACCAGTACGCGGCCCGCCGCATCGCCGACATCTTCGCGAAGAACCCGGATGCCAAAGTGTTCGTCTTGATTGGTGAATCCCATCTCGCTGCCAGCCACCTCCCGGACGCGGTGCGCCGCGCCTTGAGAAGGAACAACCTGGAAAAGCGCTCGGTTCGCGTCCTGCAGAACATCGAGGAGATCTACTGGCAGCTCGTGGCCGCCAGGCAGGAGCACCGCGATGTCGTCACGGTCGCACCGGGCGCGTATTGCGTCTTCAACGCCAGCCCCATCGCCAAGTACGAGTCGTACCGACAGACGATCAACCGGTGGAAGTCGGAGCACGCCGATGACGATCATCTCGATCTGACCCCGACGATCTACAACATGATCGACACCATCCTGAAGTTCCTGTCCGTGGACAAGTACCGCGTCTGCCTGCGGCGCGAAGGGGACTGCATCGAGTTCTTGGTGGACTACTTCCCAGAGGTTTACTCGCGCACGAATGCCTCGACGCTTCGCCATATTCTCGAGTCCAACAACCTCAGCCGGTCCGAGATCGCGGAGATCACGCGGCGCATCGCACGCAACGGGTCGTGCTACATCCCGGCCATCAACTCGATCTTCATCGGAGAGTTCAGCCTGGTGCACGGAGGGGAGGAGGCGGCCCACTTTGTCAACCTCGCTCTGCGGGGTGATGTCTCCAGCGGGCCGGCGCGCGCCCAGTTGCGTCCCGACCATTTCTACTCCGGCGTGATGGAGGAGGCCCTTGGTTTTTTCGGTTCGAAGTTGATCGATCCGAGCCGGAATCACTTCTTCGAGACCAAGCTGTA
Source organism: Acidobacteriota bacterium (assembly GCA_045402695.1). GTDB lineage: Bacteria > Acidobacteriota > Polarisedimenticolia > JACPZX01 > DASXTC01 > JAWPNA01. Next base: position 2,760 of record JAWPNA010000094.1, on the reverse strand, counting down.
TCAGTATCATCGCAAGGACAAGGAGTTCATTGAGGCCAACACGGAGTACAGCCACGAGCAGTTCAGCGCCATCATCAACTTCATTCTGCTGCACAAGAAGTTCGAGAGGAACTACAAGGACTACGACGAGGTTCCCGAACAACTGCTTTCCGGGATCGGCACGCGCGACCGAAGATTGCTCTCCGTTCTCACGCATGAGCTGGGCTACTACCTTGGCCAGCAGCTTTACGACGGCTTCCATACGGGCAGCATCGAACGCCGGGAAATCGCCGCACTGTTCCGCAGGCGGTTCGAACAGCCGGGTGCTGCGTTGCTCGCGTACCTCGAGTTGGTGGAGAGGCTGCCGGGAGGAGATACAGCGGCACCATAGCCTGGAGAGGACCGGGGGGCCCCGCCGAGTTCAGGCCGTTTCGTTGGCGGAGCCCCCAACCCTACGGGGAGGGGGGGATGGAGTGTCTCCCTGGCCCCGTGCTGTGAGATCCGGCCGGCCTCCCAGGTTGACGTCCGGGAGCGACCGGACAGCGCCACCATCATGCAAGCCCTGGGCCACAAAGGCATTCCCGCGCACATGGAAAGCGATTGCCGGACAATGTGTTTCGAGCCGCGCGGCCTTGGTGCCGGGAGGGGCAGTTTCGTCCTGAGACTCTAGGTGCAGGCGGAGAGGTGCTGATGTGTCAGATTGAGAGGCGGGCAGGGAGGTTAACAGCGTGGTGACAAACTACAGTAGGCCGCGCGTGCCGGGGCTCTGCGGCCGCAGAGCATCGTTGAAAAGGAGCGAGGAGGAGGTCGATTCCAGTAAGCGCCGACGACGAGCGACGAAGTATCCGGCCGCAATCCCCTTGCCCTTAGGGTTGCGGCGGCGCAATGCCTCCCGCTCCGTCGCAGTGGCATCTCCCACAGGGGACCGATGTCCCGCATCGCTGTCGTCGCTGCTCCTCGCATCCGGCACCGCGGCGCTCGCAACGCGGCCTGCGGTAGTTTGTCGCCACCCTGTTGAGGATTACAAGTTGTATTTGCGGCAGAGATACTTCATCTGGTCCTTGTTGAGACCCAAGAGCTGGGCCGCGTCTTTCTTTTTGCCCGCCGCCTTCTGGAGTGCGCCCGACAGTAGCCTGCGTTCGAACTCGGCGACCTGCTTCTCCATGAGGATCCCACCGTCGGGCAACGACATGCCGCTTAGCGACAGGGATGGTGTGTGCTCACGAAGGTCCTTGGGCAGATCACGAGCCGTGATCGTCTCTCCCTCGGTCAGCAGAACGAGACTCTCCACGAGGTGCTCCAGCTCGCGCACGTTTCCCTTCCATTCGTGCGCCGCGAGGCACTCGGACGCATCCGGAGAGAAGTGCTTCCGGCGCAGATTGTTCTCGCGGCAGAATCGGTCGAGGAAGTGCTCGGCCAACAGCGGAATGTCATCGATCCGCTCTTTCAGAGCCGGGAGCTGGATGCTAACCACGTTGATGCGGTAGTAGAGGTCCTGCCGGAACCGGCCCTCCGCGACGTCTTTCTCGAGATCCTGGTTGGTGGCCGTCAGGAGACGGATATCCACGTGTATGGTCTCCTGTCCGCCCAGGCGTTCGAACTCCCGGGTTTCCAGAACGCGCAGCAGCTTGGACTGGACCGCGGGCGTGAGCGTGCCGATATCGTCGAGGAAGAGCGATCCCTTGTCGGCCATCTCGAAGCGGCCCTCGCGGCGGCCCATCGCTCCGGTGAATGCGCCCCGCTCGTGACCGAACAGCTCGTCCTCCACGAGGTGCTCGGGGAAGGCCGAGCAGTTGAGAGCCACGAACGGATCGTCACGCCGCGAGCTGCTGAAATGGATGGCGCGCGCGACCAGCTCCTTGCCCGTGCCGCTCTCGCCCCTGATCATGATGGTCGCGTGACTGTCCGCGACCTTGCGGATGGCGTTCTTGACCGACTGCATCGCCGGGCTGCCGCCCTTGAGGTTCCTGAAATCGTAGCGGCGGCTGAGTTCCTCCCGCAGGCGCCGGACTTCGCCCTCGAGCTTCCGGCGGTCGAGCGCCCGCCGGATGATGATCCCCAGCTCGCGGACATCCAGCGGTTTCGTGAAGAAATCGTAAACGCCCGCCTCGGCCGCGCGGAGAATGGTGTCGCAGTCACCGTCGCCGCTCATGGCGATGGTGAGTGTTCCCGGCGAGAGCCGCTGAATCTCCGCAACGCTACGCAAGCCCTCATCGATCGAGTCGGTGCTGGGCGGCAGCCGCATGTCCAGAAGCACAATGTCGATGTCACCTGCTCTGAGCTGGGCGAGCCCTTCCTCGCGGGTTTCGGCCTGCAGGATCACGTATCGGTCTGCAAAGTGCGCCGCGATCTGCCTGCGCAGGGACTGGTCGTCCTCGATGATCAGCAGACGAGCCGGGCGGTCAGACATGCTCCTCCACGTTCCGCACAATCTGGATGAGGTGCCTGAGGCGGGAGGTGGTGTCCTCCAGGAGCGCGGTGGCTTCAGCGCGAAACGGCGTGTCGGGAACCTGCACCTTGAGATTCTCGCTGAAGAAGGTGAGGCGGTAGCTGAGGTTGTCCAGATCGTGGGCTAAGCTCCTGAGCGCCTGCCTCTGGCCGTCCTGCTCGGGCTGCTCCGGCTTTCCTGACACTGGCTCCGCTCCAGGGTGGAAAAACCACCCTGAATATCCGGCCTGGGATTGGAGCATGTCAAGGAAAATTTCCCCCCGCCGGGGGTGAAGGCCGGCGGGGGAAGAGGGAGGACCGGCCGCCCGCTTATTTGGGCATGAACCGGGAGAT
>JAWPNA010000126.1:0-20318 GCA_045402695.1 Acidobacteriota bacterium | reverse complement strand
CTCCCCCGGCGCGGCGGTGCCGGCCCACGGAGTCTTCTCCGCATAGGTGCGGCGGCCGCGGCTGATGCCGGCGCCAGTGCCGACCCAGATCTCGTTTTCGTCCGCGTCCACGCCGAGCACATAGTTGTGCGCCAGGCTCGTCGGGGTGACACGTCGCGCGATCTGCATGGCGCCTTCAAAGAAGAGAATCTCGCCGCGGCCATCCTGGAGTCGGCGGTAGGTGGCCCATCGGTCGCCGTCCGTGAGGCTTAGACCGTAGTCGGTGGCCAGCCAGGCAGATCGGCCCCGCGCACGCACGAAGTTGATGAAGTTGCTCGCAAGCCCGCTGTCCTCCTTGAAGTAGGTCCGCCACTCGCGCCCTTCGTACCGGGCGAGACCGGTGTAGGAGGACTGCCACAGGATCCCCGACCCGTAGTCCACGCTCGAGGTGACGTCGCTCACCGGCCCGTCGTCCGGGAACAGATCGATCTCGAACTCCTTGTCCGGATCCCTGAACGGACGCCAAGTGCCCGTGGCCTTCGTGTACTCCAGCACCCCCGCGCCCCAGGCGCCGATGTACACCAGTCCGTCGCCGAGCCCCACCGCGTAGGTCCACGGCTCGTGCATCGGCGTGTTGGTCTGGTTGAAGATCGACCACTCTCCCGAGCGCAGGTCGAGGCGGCCCACACCCATGGCCGTGGCCGCCCACACAACGTCCTCATCGGGGTCGCAGCGCACGCCATGCACGAAGTCGTTGGGCAGCCCGCTGTTCACCTGTGTGAACACATCCAGGCGACCGCCGGATAGCCTCGCCAGGCCTCCCATCGTCCCGATCCAGAGGTCCCCGGTGCGGCGACTCACGTCGAGCGAGAGAATGACTCGGTGGGGCAGGCCATCGGACGTGCCGATGGCGCGCCATCGACCCTTCTCGTATACGGCCAGACCACTCTTGGTCCCCGCCCACACCCGCTCGCCGTCGATCCGCACGGCGAAGACCTCATCCGCGGGCAGGCCATCGGCCATCGTGAAGGAGGTCCACTCCCCGGGGCCGGCAAGATCCGGGAGGCGCGGCTCGGGCGGCACGGCGGGATGCGGCACCGGGGCCGCGGCGGGCCTGCCGGGAGGAGACGCGGGGTTGGACAATGCGTGCCCCGGTGGCGACGAGAGGATGAAAGCGAACGCGGCGGGCGCCAGAATCGCGCCCGTGAGAGGCACCACGAGGAAACACTTCCTCATCAGCATCCTGATGCCCGCCACGTTGCTTTCCCCCACGACGCTTCTCCCCCCAAAACGATGCTCAGAGCGTTTTCAGGTACTCGATCAAGTCGTTGAGCCCGTCCTTGCCCAGGTCGCTGGTGACGCCATGGGTGTCGTCCGGGCTGTACAGAGTCCATATCTCCTCGAGAGTCAACGCCCTGCCGTCGTGCAGGAATGGAGCCGACATCAGCAGACTGTTGAGCCCGGGCGTGTCGAATGCACGCTCGCTGTCGGAGACAGAGGCACTTCCAACGTCGTTGCTCCTCAAGTCGGTGAATTGCGGAGGCGGATGGCACGTGACGCAGCGATTGCGCTCGAGGATCGGATTGCCGTCCCCCTTCACGGCCCGCTCGAAGATTGCCTTGCCACGTCTCTGCGCCGCGGTGAGCTCGCCGCCGCGCGGACGGCGCGGGTTGCGCGCGGGCTCGAGCGTGTTGAGGTAGGCGACCAGCGCGTTCAGATCCTCGAAGCTGAGCGGCTCGGACCGCATCAGAAAACGCGCGAAGCGGACGCCGCACTGCATGTAGAGACTGGTGTTCCTGCCGTTCCACTTGAACGGGCCGGTTCCCTTCAGGCCGAGCAGCGTCTTGTTGTCCACGACGTTTCTGCCCAGCCCGTCCGGCTCGAAGTCGTACTGGAGGCGATCCATGTGGTTGTCGGGGTGGCAGCTCCTACAGGAGAACTGGCGCTGGAGCGTGTAGCTCGCGCTGTGGAACACTTTCTCTCCGCGCCGTGCCAGCGTCTGGTGGCGGGGCCCGCCGAGGTCGATCCCGGCCACCCTCTCGAGCCGGGCCACGTCGATGACGCCGATCCGATCGTCGAGCCGCTCCGCTACGTAGACGAACCGTCCGTCGGGCGAGGCGGCCAGCCCCCGAGGGTTCGACCCGGTGGGAATCCGCTTCACCACGTAACGGCCGGAGGCGCCCAGGCGGTTGGCCATCGCGGCGAGATCGGTATCCGACGAGCCGCGCAGGATCTCGCGGACCGCGGCAAGGTCCACCACGCTGATGGTGTCGACGCCGCCGTGGCTCACGAATGCGAAGCGCCCATCCGGCGTGACGGCCACGTCCGACGGATCGGCGAAGAACGACTCCACATCATCGAGCGGGAGCTGCGCGACCCGTCCGCGGCCGAAATCCAGCACGGCCATGCCGTTGGTCATCATCCAGCCACGCTCCACCTGCAGGACCGGCACGAGATTCTTGGGACGCACCATCGCGACAAACGCGAGGTCCCCTTCGGGCGCGAAGGCCATGCCTTCGAGCAAGTGAGCCCCCTCGAGCCGGAGGCGAGTCCGCACCCTCGCCCGCCCCGCTTCGAGCACCGTCACCTCGGACCAGGGCGGATCGGGGGCGCGCGTGGGCTGGGCGAGCTGGCTGCCCACCAGCACGCGCGATCCGTCCCTGGAAACGGCGGCGGCGTACGGAAAGCTGCCGCCGGAAAGGCGCGCCCGCTCGGCGCCGCTCTCGACATCCACGACACTGATGTCGCCGTCCAACGAATTGGCCACGGTCAGGGTGCGTCCGTCCGGCGTGAGGGCGAGCCCCGCCGGGCCGTGGCCGGCGGGGAGCGAGGCAACCGGCTCGCTGAGGCGCAAGTCCACCACGGAAACCGAATCGCCGTCCTGATTCGAGACGTATGCGACCTGGCGCTGATTATCCAGCACCACGCTGTTGGGCCGCTGTCCGACCGGGATGCCGCGGACGAGCCGGCGGCTGGCAGCGTCGATCTCCAGCAGCGCGTCCGCATCCTGAGCCGTGACGTAGAGGCGGCTGCCGTCGCTGCTCACCGCGATATCGAGGGGGCTGCGGTAGCGGGGGTCGAGCAGCCTGTCTGTGACGGTCCCTCCGTTGGCCGCGAAGTGACACGAGCCGCAACGTGTCGTGCGGACGGCATCCCCCGTGTAGTGAGCCACGTGCGCCAGAGCCCAGCGATGGGCGCCCAGGCCGCTGCTCAGCAAAAGGGCGCCCAGTGTCGTGCCGGCCCACAATTTAGGGAGCATGGTCACCTCGGCCACCTGCGTCGCCCGAAGAAGGGCCGAGAAGAGGAACGGGAAGCCCCGCGATGGCCATCGGCCGCCTGTTGTCCGGCGCCAGGTCGGTCTCCTCGTGGCATCCGATGCAGCCTCGATTCTCGTTGGGGCGGACCCAGATGCCGCTGTTCAACGACGCGACGACCCGTCCGCCGGATCCCATGAGGGCGAGGTTCAGCGGAGTGTCCGCAGGCACCTCGATGAAGAAGGATCCGTCCGGAAAGACCGGCGCCTCGCCCAGGATCGACTCCGACGGCCCGTCTGGTTCCTCCGCCGATGAGACAACGGCCCGCCTCGCGACGACTCTCTCGATCGCTCCGGCAGGCAGGCGAGCCACTCCGGCCAGTCGTGACGCGTAGACATTCAGGCACAGCAGCGTGCCGCTTCCGACATCGGGGCGCACAACGCTGGTGAGGATCGGCGGCGCGGGGCGCGCCAAAGCAGCCTCGATGCCGATGACGGCGTATCCGGGCACAGGGCCGATCACGGCGGCCTGGGCCACCTCCGCGGACGCTGCAGAGCCGTCGCCGAACATCGCCACCTGGGTGCCATCGGGGTGGATCGTCATCCAGGCCGGCGCCCGAGCCTGCCGCGTGGTGCGGAACCGTCGCTCGAACAGGATGCGTCCGTCGTCCAGGAGCCGCGGCCGGCCGTCGGCGTGCGGGCCGAAGGTCAATCGTGAGACGTCGCTCCCGTCGTGGCGGCAGGAGAACAACGCGCGGGCGCCGCGAGGCCCCGCCTTTTCTCCTGCGGCGTCGCTGTACACGATCCTTTCGTCGGGAAGGTAGAGTGGATCCCCCGGATCGCCGTTGCCCGTGGTGACGAGTCTCGGTGTTGATCCATCAATGGCCATTTCCCAGATCCGCGTGGGCTCCCCGGCGGCGCCGCGGCCGGCGAACAGGAACCGGCGGCCGTCGATGGAGGCGGAGGGCGAGGCGGCCGACCAGAAGCTTCCGGTCAGAATCCTTGCCTCTTCTCCCGCCCGGGCCAGGGCGATCGTCGTGCGCGCGGGGCTTGAAGACTCGATCACGGCCCGAACCTCGGAGCCCGCCAGCGTGAGCAGGGAAGCCTCGCCGCTGTCGCGAGCGGGCAGCAGATAGCTGCCGGCCAAGCCCACCGCGGCCGCCGCAGCCCCTGCAGCCACCGCGGCGAGGAGAAACCTGTGCTTGCGGGCCGCGATGCTCATATCACTTCCGCGGCTCCTCTATGTCGAGGATCGTCCTCGCGGCGGCGCCTCGCAGCACTTGCTTGGCGCCGGAGGGCCACGTCACCTCGATCTGGTCTACCGTGCCGGCCGATCCGAGCCCGAAGTGGAGCCGAGGATCACTGCTCGAGAGGTACCCCTGCGTGGCCCGCCTCTGGCTGATCTGAGTCCGGCCGCCGGCGACGACCTTCACCCTGGCGCCGATGCCGTCGTGATTGCTCCTCGTGCCGGCCAGCCTCAGCCCGATCCATGAGCTCCTGTCGCCGCCGTCGTTGCGCAGGAGGATCGCGGGCCCGCCGATGTTCACGATGACGATGTCCAGGTCGCCGTCGTTGTCGTAGTCGGCGAACGCGGCGCCCCGCCCCATCCTCGCCTCACGGAAGTAGGGTCCCATGCGGGTGGAGACATCGCGGAAGACGCCCCGCTCGTTCTCGAACATCTGGTCCTCCTGGCCGAACGGCCGGGAGAGATCACTGTTCGCCTTGAAGAGGTCGAGGTCGCCGTCGTTGTCGTAGTCGATGAAGAATGCCCCCCATCCCACGAACTGTGCGCTGGGCCGCGCGATCCCGGCGTCGGGCGAGACATCGGTGAAAACGGCGCCTTCGTTGCGATACAACGAGGAGAGCTCGTTGTCGGAGATGAAGATGTCGAGCCTGCCGTCGTTGTCGTAGTCGCCAAAATCCACGCCCATGCTTGCGGTCTGCTCGCCCATGCCGTTGAATGCGACGCCGGCGAGGCCCGCAATCTCCTCGAAGCGCACGCCGGCGAGATTGTGGAAGAGGAAGTTCTCGGTGGCATCGTTGGTGACGTAGATGTCATCCCAGCCGTCACCGTCGTAGTCGGCCGCAGCGATGCTCATCGCCCGTCCCCGTTTGGTGATGCCGGCCCGCGCGGTGATCTCCTCGAAGGTTCCGTCGCCCCGGTTCCGGTAGAGGGCGTCAAGCTGCGGCTCGTAGGCCAGCGGCCCGGGAAAGCCGTCGGGGGAGTAGTAGTGCTTGTACTTGGGATCGAACTCGATGTAGTTGCCCACGTACAGGTCGAGCCGACCGTCGCGGTCGACGTCGAGCCACGTGGCGGCGACGGAGCATCCCGGGTTGTCCACTCCGGCGCGTCGCGCCTCGTCGCTGAAGGTGCCGTCGCGCCGGTTGCGGTACAAGACGTTGGGGCCGTGGTTCGCCACGTAGATGTCGGGCCAGCCATCGTTGTCGTAGTCGCCCACGGCGGCGCCGATGGAGAAGCAGCTCGCGCATCCCACTCCCGCGCGGGCGGTGACGTCCTCGAAGGTTCCATCGCGCCGGTTGCGGTAGAGACGGTTGAGCGGCGTTCCTTCCGGCGGCTCGCCCTCGCTCACCCCTTCGTGGTACTTGCCCGTCAGCAAGTACAGGTCGATCCAGCCGTCCCGGTCGTAGTCCAGCCATGCAGCCCCGCTTCCGGTGGCCTCGATCAGGTTGCTGAATCGCCGGTCGCCGTACGATTGGATGAAGCCGATGCCCGCCTCCCGCGTGACATCGGTGAAACTCACCGTGAGAGCGGGATCCGGGTTGTGGGCGGGCAGGTCGGCGAAGGCGGTGAGGGTGGCAAAGGTCGTGAGAAGGCAGAAAACCGCCATCGTCCATGCCGGGAAGCTGATCGGAGGCCCCCGCCGGTGCATCACATCCCCCCTCTCGCTGCCGGTCGCGGACTCCGATGGCGAGCGGCATTCACCCATGCCGTCGAACACGCGTATCTATAGGGTGAAAGGGATGGGGCGCCTATCATGCACCAGCATGATTTTCGTACTGCGGATGCAGTAGGCGAACCGCCGGGGGCGGATTGGTCAGATCAGGCGCTTGCGGATGGCCAGGGAGACGGCCGCCAGCTTGCTGTGGACCTCGAGCTTGCGGAGGATGTTCTGGATGTGGGTGCGGGCGGTGGCCACGCTGATGAACATGGATGCGGCGATCTCGCGCGTGCCGGACCCCGCCGCCAGGCGCCGCAGCACTTCGATCTCCCGGCGCGTCAATGGGCTCGAGGAAGGGGCGGCGGCCGTCGCCTGGGAAGCATGATGGTGCCGGGGCGAGAGGGGGCCTGCTTCGTTCCCGTCGGCCACCGGCTGCAGGAGGTGGACGATGGTGAATCCGGAATCGGCCGCGCCTGGGAGCGTGAGCACCGAGACTCCGACTCGCAGGTACTCGCCCGAGGACTTGCGCACGTCCATCTCGAAGCGGCGCACCGATTCCTTGCGCGAGGCCATCCGGGCCAGGTTGCAGTCCCGGTCGCAGAACCGGTTGCCGTAGACATCCCTGCCGCACAGCACTTGATGGCAGGGCCTGCCGAGCACCTGCCCGGCCTTGTAACCCAGCAAGCGTTGCGCGGCGTCGTTCCAGATGACGATGCGGCCTTCCTCGCCGGTGGCGAATGCGGCGTCGGCGGTGCTCTGCAGGAACTGCGCAGGATCCATCGTCCTCTCGGGTCGCCGGAAGCGGGAAGCCCCCGTGCACAACACATTATAGGGGTTCGGCGCCGGGATGCTGCTTGATCAGCTCCGAGCTGATCTGACCAGGAACAACGGCGCGCCTTGTTTCACCTCGGATGCGTCCGCGGCGCAGACCTGAGCGATCGTGGCGCGCGGAGGAAGACCCGGCCCGCCGTAGGTCACGGCATTGAAGCTCTTCATCGCCTCGATGAGGCCCAGTGTCCGTCCGGGCTCGACGGTGTCGCCCGCGTCCACGAATGGAGCCGAGGCCGGAGAGGGACCGCGGTAGAAGATCCCGTCGATCGGGCAGGTGACGGCGACACATGAGCCGGGCAGAGGGGTATCAGAGTGGGATGAGAGTGCCGGCAGGGCGGAGTCGTCGATCTGGTCGTCGATTGAATCGGGGGGCGCCGTCCCCACCAAGGGAGCCAGCGCGAAGAGCGCCTGCCCGTACTCCACGGGCACCGCGCGGTCATTCGCCTGGACATCGGTGACGATGCCCCCGGCGCCTTCCGGCAGCACCAGCTCATTCCTGTGATTCAGCACCGTGATCACGCCGACGGCTTCACCCGGCGTGGGTCGCCTTCCTTCGGGCGGGCAGCCCCGGTAGATGCCGACACGAGGCGCCCGGACGATCCATCCGCCGTCGCCGCGCGCCTCAACCAGCGCCTCGGTCACGAGATCCATGGCGCTCACCCGGCCAGCACCTTCAGATCGTGCAGCGACCAGATCCGCGGGTTCTTGACGCGCCGGTAGCCGTACGCCTGGTACGCCATCTCGACAATGGCCACGAGGTAGTCCCTGATCTCCGCCATCATGACCACCTCGTCGGTGTCCATCTGGCTCGCCGCCAGCACCGGGTCCATGTCGCGGGAGATGCGCGCCTCGACATCTTCCATCCCTTGCCTGATCTTCGCCGCTTCATCGGGCGAGGCAGCCATGATCTTGAAGTTGTCGTCGAGCTTCGTGCGAAACGCTCCGATGGCCAGCGTGCGCCCCTCCATCACCGCCAGACGTGTGAGCGGAGTGGAGAGCTGCAGGACGGGGTCGTACGGATGGCCGGCCATCGCGTAATACCCCGCACCCGACGCCTTGCGCAACAGCACGGTGATCATCGGCGTGGTGTTGGTGGAGTTGGTGTAGATGAGGCTCGAGCCGTATCCCAGCAGCCCCTGCTTCTCGGCCTCCGGCCCGATGTCGAAGCCCGAGATGTCCTGCAGCCACACGATCGGCAGGCCGTCGTCGTTGCAGGCGCGCGAGAAGGTGGAGATCTTCGCGATCCCCTCCCTGTAGAGGATGCCGCCGGGGCGCCTCGCCTGCTGCTGATCGGGGTGCTCCGTCAGGGTCTGGTTGTTGGCGATGAGGCCCGCGTACAGTCCGCCGATGCGGGCCACGCCGCAGATCATCTCCCGGCCGGTGCGCGGGAGCACCTCCCAGAAGAGGCTGGCGTCCACCAACCGCGCGATGATCTGGCGCGCGTCGTACACCATGCGATGGTCCCGCGGGAAGATGGCGTCGATCTCCGAGGGAGAAAAGCGCGGCGGCGCCGGGTCGGCGCCTCGCCGGTAGTAGGGGGCGGCCGACCCGGGCAGGCGCGCCATTTCGGATCGGATGCTGGTGATGCACGCCTGGTCGTCGGGCACGCGGTGATCGGCGCACGCCGACAGGTGCACGTGCACATCGGGACCGCCGATGGTGAGCGAGGTGATCTTCTGCGCCTTGCCTCCCTTCACCAGCGCCGCGCCCGCGATGACCATGTAGGCCTGCTCGGTCATGTAAACCACGTCGCTGATGATCGGCATGTAGCCTCCCCCCGCGATGCAGTCGCCCAGCACTCCGGCGATCTGGGGCACGCCGGTATCCGACAGCTTCGAGTTCATCTTGAAGATGGCTCCGGCGCCGGTCTTGCCAGGGAAGGTGTGCGACTGCTCGGGGAGGAACAATCCGCTGCAATCCACCAGGTAGATGACCGGCGCGCGCAGGCGAAGTGCGACTTCCTGCGCCCGCTCGATCTTCTCGGGGGTGCGCGGCCACCAGGATCCCGACGCCACGGTGTTGTCGTTGGCGATCACGACCGCGAGGCGGCCGCAGACGCGCACGAAGGCGGTCACCACGCCGGCGCCTGGCGACGTCTGCTGCTTCTCGCCGAAGGTGACGCCGTAGTTCACCAGTGTCCCGATCGGCAGCAGAGTGGTGCCCGGATCTTTCAGAAGGTCGATCCGCTCACAGGTGGTGAGGCGCCCCTTCTCGTGCACGCGGTTGGCGTACTCGGCCCCCCAGCCTGATCGAACCTCGTCTCTTCTGGCCCGCAGGGCGTCGTTGAGCTTTTCTATCGCCGCGGAGTTGGCTGCGGCCGAGACGGGATCCAGGAACTTGTCGAGGGGATCACCGATCGGCTCGAGGATGACTTTGGCCATCAGCGCTCCTTCGCCTCCGGGGTGTCCTTGTCGCCTCTGCTCATCATGCGGACCGGCCCGACCTTCCTTTGACAGGCCCTGGGGTGACGGCCATCGCGTCGAGAAGTCCGAGATCGTAATCTCCCTTCAGGAACGACGGCTGCTCCAGGATGCGCAGGTGCAGGGGCAGCGTCGTGATGATCCCTTCGATCCGGAACTCCCGCAGGGCCGTGCGCGCCGCGGCGATGGCCGCGCGCCGGTCCGGGCCGTGCGCGATCATCTTCGCGATCAGCGAGTCGTAGTAGGGCGGAACCGTGCAGCCGCCTTCTCCCGCGGCGATGTGCGTGTCCACGCGCACGCCCCGGGGGATCTCGAAACGGGTGATCGTGCCCGGCGAGGGCTTGAACTCGTTGTCCGGGTCCTCCGCGTTGATGCGGCACTCCACCGCGTGCCCGGTGAGCTCGATCTCCTTCTGAGCGAAGCTCAGCGGCTCGTTGGCCGCCACGCGTATCTGCTCCTTCACGAGATCGATCCCCGTGACCGCCTCCGTCACCGGATGCTCCACCTGCAGGCGCGTGTTCATCTCCATGAAGTGCAGGCTGCCGCCGGCGTCGCGCAGGAACTCCACCGTGCCCGCGTTGCGGTAGCCCAGCCCGGCCAGCGTCGAGGTGACCCGGGCGCCCAGTGTCTCGCGCGTTGCCCGATCCATCGCCGGGGACGGCGACTCCTCAACCAGTTTCTGGTGATGGCGCTGCACCGAGCACTCGCGCTCGCCCAGGTGCGCGGCGCCACCGTAGGCGTCGCAAACGATCTGGAACTCGATGTGCCGCCCCCCCATGATCGCCTTCTCGAGGTACAGAGCCGCATTGCCGAAGGCCTTCTCGGCCTCGTTGGCGGCCTGCGTGAAGCCTCGCTTCAAGGACACATCGTCCTCGCAGAGCCTCATCCCCTTGCCGCCGCCGCCGGCGGCCGCCTTCAGAAAGACCGGGTATCCCACCTCCACGGCGGCCCTCGCGGCGACCCGCGCGTCGGCGACGATTCCTTCGGAGCCCGGGATGGTGGGGACCCCGGCGGCCTTCATCGTGCGCCGCGCCTCCACCTTGTCACCCATCAGGCGGATGAGGCGCGGCGTGGGGCCGATGAAGGTAATCCTCTGCGACTCGCACCTTTCGGCGAACAGGGCGTTCTCGGCGAGGAACCCGTACCCCGGATGGATGGCCTGGCACTCGGTCTGCTCGGCCGCCTGCAGGATGGCATCCATGTCGAGATACGATCGCGCGGCCTGCGCCGGGCCGATGCAGATCGTGCGTCCGGCCAGACGAAGATGAGGCGAGGAGGCGTCGGCCGTGGAGTGTACCGCCACGGTCTCGACGCCGAGATCGTGGCAGGCCTTCAGCACGCGCGCGGCGATCTCGCCTCGGTTGGCGACAAGGATGCGTCGGAACATCGCGGCATTCTATCCGCCGGTGCCGGAGCTAAGCAACGACCGGCCGCGGGCGTTGATATACTCTCGCGGTCGGCCTGCGACAGGCTCGGGAGCGTGACCGCTCATGATCCGCATTGCGAATGGGCAGGGTTTCTGGGGTGACTCCGTGGACGCGCCCGTCCGCCTCGTGAAGGAGGGCCCTCTCGACTACCTGACGCTCGACTACCTGGCCGAAGTCACCATGTCGATCATGCAGAAGCTCAAGCGGCGTGACCCGGAGGGCCGGAGCGGTTACGCGACCGACTTCGTGGACTTGGTGAAGAGGATCCTGCCGGACCTCATGGAGAAGAACATCCGCGTGGTGGCGAACGCCGGGGGAGTTAACCCCGGCGCCTGCCTCAAGGCGGTGGCTGCTGTGGCGCGTGAGGCGGGCGCCGCCGATCTCAAGATCGGGATGGTGCTGGGCGACGACATCCTCGATCGGCTCGATCAGATCATGGCCGAAGGAGTGTCATTGGACAACATGGACAATGGCCGTCCGCTTTCCGAGATCCGCGACAGGGTAGTGGCGGCCAACGTCTACATGTCGTCGTTTCCGATAGCGCAGGCGCTGCAGCTTGGCGCCCGTATTGTCCTGACCGGGCGCGGCACCGACCCGGGCCTCGTCGTGGGGCCGCTCATCCACGAGTTCAAGTGGCAGATGGAGGATTGGGACCGGCTCGCGGCAGGCACGGTGGCGGGGCACATCGTGGAGTGCGGGGCGCAGTGCACCGGCGGCAACTTCAGCCGGTGGTGGGAAGTCGAGGGTTGGGACCATCTCGGCTACCCGGTCGTCGAGGCCGAGCCCGACGGCTCCTTCGTCATCACCAAGCACGAGGGGACGGGCGGGCTCGTCACGGCGGACACCATCGCCGAGCAGCTCGTCTACGAGATGGGCAATCCTTCCTCGTACATCACCCCGGACGTGATCGCCGATTTCACGAGCGTCCATCTCGCGGAGGCGGGCCGGGATCGTGTCGCGGTGACGGGCGTGAAGGGACGCCCGTCCACTGACACCTACAAGGTGTCGATCTCCTACTTCGCGGGTTACAGCGCCGTCGGGCAGCTCACGGTCTCGGGGCCCCAGGCGCTGGAAAAGGCCAAGGTCGCAGCCGATGCCCTGTGGGGCCGGCTCAAGAGGGCGGGCCTCGACTACGAGGAGACGCACACAGAGTTTGTCGGGGCCGGCGCCTGCCATGGGAGGATCGCGCGGGCCGCCCTGGCGCCCGTGGAGGTGGTGATGCGCGTCGGAGTGAAGGACCCGGACCGAGCCAAGGTAGACCGGTTCGGAAAGGAGATCGCTCCTCTGGTGACCTCGGGCCCGCCGGGCATGACGGGATTCGCCGGGGGCCGGCCGCGCGCCGCGGAAGTGATCGCTTTCTGGCCGGCGCTGATCCCCAAGGATCTGGTCAGCGCCGAAGTCAGGGTGGAGAAGGTGTGACGACGAAACGGATGCGCCTGTACAGGATGGCTCACGCCCGTTCCGGAGACAAAGGAGACGGAAGCAACGTGGGGCTGATCGCCTACGATGACCGCGGCTACGAGATCCTCAAGCGCGAGGTGACCGCCGAGAGGGTCAAGGCGCACTTCGGCGAGATCGTGCGCGGCCGCGTGGACCGGTATGAAGTGCCCAACCTGCGCGCGTTGAACTTCATCCTGCACGACTCGCTCGGCGGGGGCGGCAGTGCCAGCCTCCTCACCGATGCCCAGGGCAAGACCCACGGCATGGCGCTGCTGCTGATGGAGGTGGATGTGCCGGAGGATTACTCACTGCGGCCCGCGGGCGTCCCGGGCGCGGAGTACCCGGGGGCGGGGGGATGATCAGCCCCGCCCTGAGACACATTAAATACGATGTGGAGGAGGGCGGTGTCGTGGTGGCCACGCTGAACCGGCCGCCCGTCAACGCCCTGGGTCGCGAGGTGATTGACGACCTCAACACGGTGTGCGCGCGTCTGGAGGCGGCGCCCCTGGAGAAGATTGCGCGGGCGGTCATCCTGGCGGCGGTAGGGAAGTGCTTCAGCGCGGGGGCCGACCTGAAGGAACGCCAGACGATGTCCGAGGAGGACGTCCGCATGTGGGTGCCATACCTGTCCGGCACCTTCGTGCGGATCGCGTCGCTTCCCATGCCCACCATTGCCGTCGTACAGGGAGTCGCCGCCGGAGGAGGCATGGAGCTGGCGCTCGCTTGCGACCTGAGGATCGCCGAGGAGCAAGCGACGTTGGGGCTGCGCGAGACGGCCCTCGCCATCCTCCCGGGAGCCGGCGGCACGCAGAGGTTGCCCCGCCTGGTGGGCCCCGCACGCGCCAAGCGATGGATCTTCACAGCGCGGATGCACGCGGCGCGCGAGGCGCTCGAGGACGGCGCCGTGGATCAAGTGGCTCCGGCCGGGCAAGGGCTCGAGGCGGCACGAGCGCTGGCGCACTCGATCGCCGCCAACGGACCCGTGGCGGTCCGCCTGGCCAAACGGGCCGTGGACCATGGAGTCGATCTGCCGCTGTCAGAAGCGCTGGAGCACGAGAGGCGCTGCTACGAAGGCGTTCTTCCCACGGAGGATCGTCTCGAGGCGCTGAAGGCGTTCCTCGAGAAGCGCGATCCCGTCTTCAAGGGTCGTTGAAGCGATCGCATCGAAGCGAGCTCCCCAGTGCACCGTCGTCAGCGCCCAGGGCAACGGCCCTGGCTGCGTGACGCCGCTTGGTCGGGCGATCTATAATCCGGCCGGCAGACAACAGGCTCCGCGGCGCGGAGGCGGACCGTTCTCCCCTCTGTTTCCGCTGCGGGACGACCGTCCCTCCCCCGCCGGCCGCCCACGGCGGGAGCCCGCCTCAGTTCCCGGCGTCCACATGACCTGGGGGTCAAGTATGCTCAGCAAGCAGGCGGATCTCGCGGGGCCGGGTATCGGCACCTACGAGGAGATCGAGCGCGTCCTTCCCACCGACTATTCTTCGCTCTTGACGCCGAAGGAGACTCAGAAGGCCATCACCCTGCTCAAGCGCTGCATCGAGGACAACCTGTGCAAGGAGCTGAACTTGATGCGCGTCGAGGTGCCGCTCATCGTGGACGCCGAGAGCGGAATGAACGACTACCTCGACCGTGACGGCTCGCGCACGCCGATCCAGTTCCACATCACGAACGACCGTAACGTGAACCCGATCGATGCACAGATCGTCCAGGCGGCCACCAAATGGAAGCGCTACGCCCTCAAGCAGTTCGGGATGGAGATCGGTGAAGGACTCATCACCGACATGCGGGCCATCCGCAAGGACTACTTCCTCGATCACGACCACAGCGCCTACGTGGATCAGTGGGACTGGGAGAGGGTCATCACGCCTGATCAGCGCAACCTGGGTTTCCTCAGGCGCACGGTGGAGTCGATCTGGAAGGTGCTGAAGGGGGCCGAAACATACATCCTGGATCTGTTCCCCCGGCTCCGGACGCGTCAATACCCGGGCCTTCCCGACAAACTCACATTCCTGCACGCCGAGGAGATCCTGGACCGTTATCCCGATCTTCCGCGCAAAGCGCGCGAGACCGAGATCCTGAAAGAACATCAAGCCGTCTTCATCTACGGGATCGGGTGGACGTTGAAGGATGGCTACCCTCACGAGATGCGCGCGGCGGACTACGACGACTGGATCACCGAGACTCGCTCGGCAAGCGGCCAGCCGATGCATGGCCTCAACGGGGACATCCTGGCCTGGAACCCGGTGACGAAGCGCCGCCACGAGCTGAGTTCCATGGGGATCCGCGTCAATGCCGAGACGCTGCGCAAGCAGCTCGAGTTCACGGGGCAGCTCGGCTTCCTGAAGTACCCGTACCACCAGGGTATCCTCAAGGGCGAGCTGCCGCCCAGCATCGGAGGCGGGATCGGGCAGTCTCGCACCGTGATGCTGCTGCTCAAGAAAGCGCATCTCGGGGAGGTCAGCGTGACGGTGTGGCCGAAGATCCTCAAGGAGATGTGCCGCAAGAGGAACATCCACGTCGTCGAGTGACGGTCGGGAGCAGCAATGCGATTGACAGCCTCCGTGGAGGGTCCGTAAGATGGCGCGCGCTCCACCCCCTTTCACTCACGAGGAGACGCCATTCCGCCATGGGCCTGAGTTTTGCCAGGCCGCCCTCGGGGCGCGCCCTGCTGGCGGTTGCGCCCGCGCTCCTCATGCTGGCGGCCGGACCCGCCCCCGACGCCGCCCAGAATCAGGAGCCGGCCCCTCCCGGCGGCGCGGCACGCAGCGCGCGCGCCGTGAGAGCCTACGGCCCCATCACGGCCGACGGGATGCTCGACGAGACCGCGTGGCGAACGGCCGAGCCGATCACCTCCTTCACGCAGCGGCTGCCCGCCGAAGGGGCGCCCGCCACGCAGCCCGCAGAGGTGCGCATCCTGTTCGACGAGGAGCACCTCTACATCGGCGCGGAGATGCTCGACTCCGACCCCGGCAAGATCATCGCGCGGGAGATGAAGGAGGACGGCAATCTGAGCGACGACGACCTGTTCGCCGTGCTGCTCGACACCTACCACGACCGGCGCAACGCCTTCTACTTCGAGACCAACCCAAACGGCGCGCGCTCGGACGCATTGATCTACGACGAGGGGCGCGTGCGGTCGTTCGACTGGGACGGTGTGTGGGAGGCGGCCAGCCGCGTCACGCGGCGGGGCTGGAGCACCGAGATGGTGATCCCGTTCAAGACGCTGCACTTCGATCCGCGGGAGACGAACCCCTGGGGCCTCCAGATCTGGCGGTTCATCCGGCGCAACGCCGAGGACGTCTTCTGGGCTCCGATCCCGCGCAGCGAGGATAGGTTCAGGATCTCCAGGGCAGGCGAGCTCACGGGGCTTGAAGGCATCCGCCAGGGGAAGAGCCTCGCGGTCAAGCCGTACGTCCTGGGCGGCGTCGCCAGGCGGCCGACACTCGGCGAGGAGGCGGCCGATGGGACGGGTGAGTTCGGTCTGGATGCGCGCTACGACGTCACGCCGAATCTGGCCGCGGTGCTCACGGTCAACACCGACTTCGCCGAGACCGAGGTGGACGACGTGCAGGTCAACATCACGCGGTTCCCGCTCTTCTTCCCCGAGAAGCGCGAGTTCTTCCTGGAGTCCACCGGATACTTCGACTTCGGCTACAACAGGAGCGGGCCCGGCGCGGGCCCCGGCATCATTCCATTCTTCAGTCGCCGCATCGGCCTGTCGCCCGGGGCCAACACGCCCTTGCCGCTGCAGGGGGGCGTGAAGCTGGTGGGCCGGATGGGCCGCTACAACCTGGGCTTCCTGACGGTCAACCAGGATCGCGACGCGGGCGATCCGCAGACCAACGTCACCGTCCTGCGCGTCAGCCGCGACATCCTGACCCGGTCCAACTGGGGATTCATCGGCGCCGGCAAGGAGCCCGCCGGGCCAAACGACGCCGGCGACCCGAACGACCCGGACGACGACATCCACTGGAACCGCACGTACGGGGCCGACCTGAACTTCTCGGTGCTGCAGAACCTCAAGTTCGGAGGCTCGCTGCTGGCCACGCGCACGCCGGGGGCGGACAGCGGTCAGGGTGAAGGCAACGCCTACGCCACATGGAGCGACGATCGATGGGACGTGCAGTTCTTCTACAGGGACATCGGCGAGGGGTTCAATCCCGAGGCCGGGTTCGTGCAGCGCGTGGGAATCGAGGAGGTGGAGAGTTTCCTGGGATGGTCGAAGAGATCAGACACCGCCCTCGTGCGGCGTATCGAGCCGCACGCGCGCTTCACCTACACGATGGACCAGGGCCATGAGCTGGCCACGCGCCGGCAGCACTGGGCGACGTCACTGGAGTTCAAGAACGGATCTGAGGTCGAGGGAGGATTCAACCCGGCCTTCGACGAGCTGCTCGATACCTTCGTCCTGGACGAGGGCGATCCCGACGATCCGAAAGACGATGTCGAGGTCCGTCCGGGGGCTTACCACATGAACCAGTACCTGGTTCTCTACGAGGGAGACAGCAGCCGCGTTTTTTCGGGATCTGTTTTCGCGGAGTTCGGCGACTTCTTCGACGGCCGATTCCTCCGGGCCGACGTCACCGGTGTCGCCAGGCTCTCGAAGCACTTCAAGACGAACCTCGGCGTGAGCCGCACTCAGATCGATCTTCCCTCGCGGCCTGCCATGGAACCCGGCGACCCCGGCGATCCGAACTTGCCGCGCCTGCCGGCGTCCGAGTTCAACTTCACGCTGATCCGCGCGCGGTTCGCCGCCAGCGTCACCACCCGGATGTTCTTCGATTCGTTGCTGCAGTACAACACCGACACGGAGGATTTCTCCTCGAACCTGAGGTTCAACTACAAGTACCGGCCGGGATCCGACATCTACGTGGTATACAACGAGCGGCGCGACATCGAGGGGCTGCCCACCGACAAGGTGGACCGCACGTTCACGGTCAAGTTCACCTACCTGATGGCGTTCTGACGGGGGCGGACGACTCCGGCGATCAGACGATCTGACGGAAGAAGTCGTTTCCCTTGTCGTCGATTAGAATGAACGCCGGGAACTCCTCCACCTCGATGCGGTAGATCGCTTCCATGCCCAGCTCGGGATACGCCAGCACCTCGACCTTGCGGATGTGCTCCTGGGCCAGCAGCGCCGCCGGGCCGCCCATCGAGCCGAGATAGAAGCCTCCGTGTTTCTTGCAGGCATCGGCGACCTGGAGGCCGCGGTTCCCCTTGGCGATCATGACGAGCGATCCGCCGCGAGACTGGAAGAGGTCCACGTAGGCGTCCATGCGGCCGGCGGTCGTGGGCCCGAACGATCCCGACGGCATTCCCTCGGGGGTCTTGGCGGGGCCGGCGTAGTAGATCGGGTGGTCCTTGAAATACCGGGGGAGAGGCTCGCCGCGATCGAGCCGCTCCTTGAGCTTCGCGTGCGCGATGTCGCGGGCGACGACCATCGGCCCGGTCAGAGACAGCCGGGTGGTCACCGGGTGCTTCGTCAGCTCGGCGAGGATCTCCTTCATCGGCCGGTTCAGATCGATCCGGACCGCCGCGCCATCGCCGGCGCCCCGGTGCTCCCGCGGGATGAATCGACCGGGATTTCTCTCCAGCTCCTCCAGCCAGAGGCCGTCTTTGTCGATGCGTCCCTTGATGTTCCGGTCGGCCGAGCAGGAGACCCCGATCCCGATCGGGCAGGAGGCCCCGTGGCGCGGCAGTCGCACGACCCTCACGTCGAGGGCGAAATACTTGCCGCCAAACTGGGCACCGTACCCGACCTTGCACGCCGCCTGGAACATCCGCCCCTCCAGCTCCGGGTCGCGGAAAGCCTGGCCATCGATGCCGCCGGCCGCGGGCAGCCCATCCAGATACCCAGCCGTGGCCAGCTTCACCGTCTTGAGGCACGCCTCCGCCGACGTCCCGCCGATGACGAAGGCCAGGTGATACGGCGGGCAGGCCGCCGTACCGAGGCTCTTCATCTTGTCGGTGAGGAACGCCTCCAGGCTCTCGGGGTTCAACACCGCCTTCGTCTCCTGGAACAGGAAGGTCTTGTTGGCGGACCCGCCTCCCTTGGCGACGAAGAGGAACTCGTACGTCATCCCGGTGGTGGCGTACAGATCGATCTGCGCCGGGAGGTTCGTGCCCGAGTTCTTCTCCTCGTACATCTGGAGCGGGACGGTCTGCGAGTAGCGCAGGTTCTCCTTCTGGAAGGTCTCGTAGATCCCGCGCGAGAGGTGCTCTTCGTCCTTCGCGCCGGTCCAGACGTTCTGTCCCTTCTTGCCGATGACCGTGGCGGTGCCCGTATCCTGGCAGAACGGCAGCACGAAGTGCGCGGCGATCTCGGCGTTGCGCAGCATCGCGAGCGCCACGCCGCGGTCGTTGGCAGAGGCCTCGGGGTCGCTCAGGATGGCCGCCACCTTCTCCAGGTGCGCGGGCCGCAGCAAAAAGGAAATGTCGCGCAGCGCCTCGCGGGCGAGCTGCTGGAGCGCCGCGGGCTCCACCTTGAGGATTTCGGCCCACTCGAATCGCGCCACCGACACATGGTCCTTCGTCAGCAGGCGGTATCTCGTGGTGTCAGGGCCCAGGGGAAAAGGATCTTGGTAGACGAATTCGGGCATGCGTGCCTCGGAGAATCCCATCCATGCTAGTGGATCGGACTTTCACTGTCGACGATCAGGTGAAGTACTTCAATCCCACTACGACGTGGGCCTGCGTCCCGCGGGAGCCGGCCTCCGCCACATGCTGCACGCGCACGTCCTCGTGGACGCCGGCATGCGTGCGGCCCAAGCCATGACTCGGACACACTCCTCAAACGATGGTCCCGAGCAGCTTCTCCCGGGGCCGGCGTCAGGGTCGGGGTTCGCCTTCCTCGATCCGCCCCACGAAGCCGAGCGGCTCCCCCTCACCAATGGGAGGGGTGTCGACCACGTAAAGAACTTCTCCGGCGAACGGCGCCTTGACCTCGCGAAGGAGCTTGCCGAACGGATCGGTGATCCGGCCGATGAGCGTCCCGGCCGCCACCGACTGCATTTTCTCCACGGCGGGGCGCCACACGCCGGCCACGGGAGCGCGCAGGACTTCGGCGCGCGTGACCCACAGTGGCTTCTCCACGCGCACGGAGGGCGCATCCATGATCCCGAGGTGGTTGACGAGGCTCAGCGCGCCGGCCTCGTGCGCGCCCACCGACGGCTCGTCCGTGAGGCCCATGCCTCCCGACTCGGTCGTGATGGCCGGCTTGCCCCGCAGGATCGCCGTGTCGGCGGTGTAGACGCTCCTGGCCGGATCCTTCGGGCGGTCCCGATCGATGACGATGTGATCGAGACCGAACGCCAGAGCCATCTCCTTGCTCGCTTCGTCAACCGTCGCGTTGCCGCTCACCATCCAGTACGAGTAGGGGCGCAGCGACTCGTTGCCGTCGCCGCAGTGCATGTCGGCCAGGTGCGTGCACTTGCCGATCACCTCGCGCGTGATGACGTCCGCGATCCGGTCGCTGACCGTGCCTCCGGCGTGCCCTGGATAGACGCGGTTGAGGTTCTTGCCGTCGGGACCATAGTAGACGCGGCGGCCGAAGAACCCCGGCGGGTTGGCCATGTGAACCAGGATGACCGAGCCCTTCATGCGGGATGGGTCGAGGCGGGAGGCCACGCGCTGCAGCGCGATGATTGAGGTGTACTCGTAGCCGTGCGTGCCGGCCACCAGTGCCAGCACAGGGCCCGACCGCGCGCCGTTCACCACGGTCACCGGGATTCTCGTCGCCTGCTCGGCGGGGTTGTTCGGGTCGGTCCCGCCGGGGACATCGAGCCATCCGGAGACGGCATGTCCCGGCGGCGCGGTGATCGACCCGACGATGAGATCCGCACGGGCGGCAGCCGTCGAGGCCGGGACCACGAACGACAGGGCGAGCAGGATGATGCGATGCATGATCACCTCCGTTGGGCCGCGAACGCTGAATGGACGCGATGAATTCTTGAGCTATTCCGCCGCGCGACCATTCTATGACAGGATACCCGGTGGGCGGCAGGCGGGCCGGCCGGCCGGAGGATACTGATGCGCGATGGAGTGACGGGGAGCGTGCACGGTAAGG
>JAWPNA010000266.1:0-4579 GCA_045402695.1 Acidobacteriota bacterium | reverse complement strand
CCCATCCACGAGGAAAATCAGGACGTCCGCGCGGGAGGCGGCGACTTCGATCCTCTCCCGAATGCGGCCCTCGAGCAGAAGATCACCGGGCGCGGTCAGGCCCCCCGTGTCGAGGAGGCGGACCCCCCGGCCGTCCCAATCGCACGTCGCCTCATTCACGTCGCGCGTCATGCCGGCTTCGCGATGCACCAGCGCCTTGCGCCGGCCCAGCAGGCGGTTGAAGAGGGTCGATTTGCCCGAATTCGGGGCACCCACGATGGCCACGATCGGCAGTGACATGAAGGGCTGCAAGATACCACAACCGATCCGAGGCCGAAAGCCTGTAACTCTAGAAAATCGTTGACATTGGAAAAAGCCTGTCCGTATACTCGGGCGCTAAATTCCTGTGCGGCAACTGCAAGGAGGTCGAGGCATGATCAAGGCCGATATCATCAATCAGGTTTCGAAGGTGGCCGACATCACACGCGTGAAAGCGGTCATCGCCGTGGAGGCCGTTCTGGATGCCATGAAGGCCTCGATGCAGCGGGGGGAGCGCATTGAGCTCAGGGGCTTCGGCGTCTTCCAGGTGAAGCCACGGAAGAAAGGTATCGGCAGGAATCCACGCACGGGCCGTGAAGTGCGGATACCGCCAGGAAGGACGATCAGATTCAAACCGGGCAAGAACTTCAAGAACCTCGCCTGATTCAGCGACCGGCTTCCTTCTCCAGAGCAATCGTGAGCGTCTGCCGCCCACCCGGCGAGACGATCAGTTCCTTCGCGAATCCTCTGTACCCCGGTTTGACCACCTCGAGGCGGTGCGCCCCGCTTTCCAGGCGCAGGTCGCCGTGCAGACTCAAGAGCTGCGAGGCCGTCGCGAAGAACTCCCCGTCGAGATAGACCGAAGCGTCCGCTGGCGAAATCCTCAGCCGGACGAAGCCTGGCTCCGCCTCGGTCTCTCCCTGTTCTTCCTCATCCGGCCCCGCGGGAGCGCGATCAGGCGGGGCGATCTGTACGTCTCCCTCGGCGGGCGGAACCGGTTCGGCACCTTCCCCTTTCGACATCGTGAAGTCGAGATCCAGGACGGCGCCGCGCGGCAGCCTCACCTGTCGTGTCACGGTGCGATACCCCTCGGCCTTGAAGGTCACCGTGTGCCGGCCTGGTTCCACGGGCAGATATGTGGGGAAGCCGTCGAAGTCATCTGCGATTCCGACGTACTGCCCATCCAGGTAGACGGCCGCTTCCTCGGGCGCCACGTCCGTGTCGAGGTAGGCAGAGTCGCTGATGTACGCCCTGCCGTAGCCATAGTAGGCGGGATACGCCGGGTAGTATGAAGCGTAGGAGAACCCGAACGGGAAGTAGTACGGGGCGTAATAACCGGAGTAGTAAAAGCCATGGTGACCGCCGTAGTAGACGCCGCCGTGAGGCTGGGGGGCGCCGTGGCCGCGGATGGTATGGGCGCGTGCCTCGATGGGCCCCGACACGAGCGCCGCCAGCAAGGCGATGGCGATCGAGGGTGTTTTCATCATCTCCGTCGGCTCCGCACCAATCATAGCACCCGGGCGACGTGCCCGCCGCTATACTGGCCCTCCGACATGCGCCGAACCGACCTCGTTTCCCCTCTCGCGGCCGCACTCCAGGCAGGGTCGGTCCGCGCCCGCGGGCTGACCGTGCACATCGTGCTCCTCCTCGCGACGTTCTACACGACGACGATCGCGGGCGCCTTCATGGAGGCGGGGCGCCTGATGGTCGATCTCCGAGAGGCCGGCTTCGGCCTCTTCGCGGACCCTGGCTTCCTCGCGCTGGGACTCGGCTACAGCATTCCCTTGATGACCATCCTCTGCGCCCACGAGATGGGCCATTACGTGGCCAGCAGGCATTATGGCGTGGACGCCTCGCTTCCCTACTTTCTCCCCGGAATTCCCATCCCGATGCCAATCGCCCTGGGAACGTTCGGGGCCTTCATCAGGATCCGCGCCCCGTTTCCCCACAGGAGGGCCCTGTTCGACGTGGGCGTGGCCGGTCCGATCGCCGGGTTCGTTGTGGCGCTGCCGGTTCTCGTGTACGGAATCCTCGCGGCCCAGCCGGTCGCGATACCCGAGAGCGGGATGAGCTCCTTGGGTGATCCCCTGCTGCTGACGTGGCTCTCGTCGTGGCTGAGCCCTGTGGTGCCGGAGGGGAGGGTCGTCTTGTTCTCGGGTCCCCTCGCCGCGGGGTGGGTGGGCTGTCTCATGACGGGCCTCAACCTGCTGCCGATCGGACAGCTCGACGGGGGGCACATCTGCTACGCGGTGTCATCACGGTTTCATCGCGTCGGCTCACTCACGGCGCTCGCGGGCTTCATCGCGCTCGGCCTGCTGGTCTTCCAGGGGTGGATCCTCATGGCCGTGCTGCTCGTGATGATCGGCCCGAGGCACCCACCGGTCCTGGATGAATCGGTGGAACTGTCACGCGGGCGGAGGCTGATCGCGGCGCTGGCGCTGGCCATGCTCCTTGCGTGCTTCATTCCACAGCCCTTCGACTCGTCCGAGATCTCCTCGGAGTCGATCCCTGCCCGGTGACGCAAATCGATCCCAGTCGAGTTCCCTTGCGAAGCAACTCCACCGAGATCGCCCCCTGGAGATCCGTGCGGCACACCCGCGCGCCCACAGCCTCCAACCGCCGCAGCACCTCGGCGTGAGGGTGTCCGAAACGATTCTCGCGGCCGCAGGAGATGGCTGCGACCTTCGGCATCACCCGCGCAAGAAACGCAGCCGAGCTGGCCGTCCTGCTGCCGTGGTGCCCGACCTTGAGAAAGTCGAACCTGGACAGAAGGGGCTCGATCTCCGCTTCGGTCGGCTGCCCCGCGTCCGCGGCGAGGAGCGTCGTCCGGCCCGCGCACTTCAGTGCGAGCACGACCGATCGCTCATTGTCGGCGAGATCTTCCCCCGAGCGAGGCTCTTTTGCCGAAGGGTGCAGCACCATGAGCCGCGCACCTGCGAGGCATGCCGCCCATCCACGCGAGACCTCGCTGAGCGGGAGTCCCTTCTCGGCGGCTGTGCGCGCCAGGCGCGCGAAGGAGCCTGTTGCCGCCCTCCTGTTCAAGTCCGGCGGCACCCAGATCTGCCGAGGTCCGAAGTTGCGGAGGACGGCCGGCGCGCCGCCGGCATGGTCCGCATCAGAGTGAGTTACGACGAGCAGCCCGATCGAGGCGATCCCCATGTCCCAGAGCATGCGGGAGACCACGCGCTCTCCCACGTCGAAGCCGCCGCGCGCGGAGCCACCGGCATCCACGAGGATCCGGTCCCCTCCCGGACTCTCCAGGAGGATGCAGTCACCCTGGCCCACATCGATCACCGTGACCCGTTGTCCTTCGGGACGCTCACGGGTATCGAGCGGCAACAGGAGCAAGACGGCAGCCGTCAGGGTGGCGGGCCACGCAAGCAGGCCGAACACGCGGTGCCGTGATCGGAACGCCAAGAGCACCAGGAGGCCCGCATAATAAAGCGCAACGAGAGGAAGACCCGGCGTCGGCCGCCGGTAGGTGAGCCATCGGGCGCTCCGGATCAGATCGGCGATCCTGAAGCTGGTGTCGACCAGCACCCCCACGACCGCTGCCGCCCCGGAGGCCGCCGTCGAAGAGATCGGAGCCACGGACTCAAGCGCCAGCACGCCGACGAACGCGCCGGCCATCAACGGGCCCGCCAGCAGGTTGGCCGGGACAGCGCCGGGCGTCACGCGATTGAAATGGAGCGCCGTGAGAGGCCACGTGCCGATGGTCGCCGCCAACGTCACCGCCGCGGCCTCCCTGCTCCAGCGGTAGGCGGCGCGGGCGATCTTTTCGGCTGAGGTGCCATCATGGGTGCTCCCGGCGCCGCTACGACGCGCGCGCATCAGCAACGCGGCAGTGGCGGTGAAGGTGAGCTGGAAGCCTGCATCGTGGGCCTGAGAAGGGATTCCCGTCAGGATCGCGAAGGCGGCCAACCCCAACGTGTTGCATGGATCGGGCCTGCGCCAGAGAAGGCGCCCCACCAGGTAGGAGACGGCCATCACGACGGAGCGCGCCACCGAGCTCTCATCGCGGTTGATCATCAGGTAGAGAATGAGCGCGGGGATGACACAGGCGGCCGTCCCTCGGGAGGAGGCTCCAAGCGCTCTGAGGAGGAAAAACAGCGCCGCCGCCAGCACGGCGACATTGAATCCGCTCACTGCCAGAAGGTGCGAGAGGCCGGCCTCCTGCAGCGCGGCCGCGTCATCGGGGCGCAGTTCCGCCCTGTCACCCAGAAGCAGCGCCTTGGCCACGGCACGGCCCCGTCTCCCCGATGAAGTGCCAGGGAACGCTTGCTCGATCCGGAGCAAAAGCGCCGCGCGGAGATCATCCGCGGCGTGCTGGACGCGCGTCGAGATCGCCCTGCGGGACTGACCCTTGCGGCGGAGGAGCCGGGGCGATTTGATCGTTCCGAGTGCCTGGATGCCGAGCGCTTTCAGGTGGCCTCTGGAATCGAACGCACCCGGGTTGCCGTAGCCGCGCGGCAGGAACAAGCGCGCGAAGGTGGAGACCCGATCACCGCGCCTCAAATCCGCCAGCGATGCGGGGCCAGCCGCCAGGCGCAGGCGCACGCGT
>JAWPNA010000159.1:0-10114 GCA_045402695.1 Acidobacteriota bacterium | reverse complement strand
CGTTCATCAGCTTCATCGCCTCGATGATGCAGAGCACCTGCCCTTTCTTCACGTTGTCGCCCGTCTGCGCGAAGGGAGGCGCGTTCGGGTTGGAGGACCTGTAGAAGGTCCCCACCATCGGAGAGGTCACCTGGTAGATGTCGGCCGCCGCCGCGGGAGGATTCGGAACGGGCGCCGCGGCCGCCCCTGCCGCCACGACAGGCGCCGGCGCGGCGGATGCGTGCGCGGCCGGAACCGAGTTGCCGCCCTGGTGCGTCGTGCCGGCGTGCGCGGAAGAGTGGCGCGCGGCGTCCTTCACGAGCTTGAGCTTGAAGCCCTCCCTCTCCATCTCGAATTCGATGAAGTTGGATCGGGCGATGAACTTCATCAGCTCCTTGAGTTCTTCGTTATCCACGCGTCACTCCAGGCTCCAGAAATCCTTGGGCGTCGGCGTCAACACGCTGTGCCCGCTCTCCGTGACCACCACGATGTCCTCGATCCTGACGCCTCCGCCGCCGGGAATGTAGATGCCCGGCTCGATCGTCAGCACCATCCCTGGAGCCAGGACCTCACGGGAGCGCGCGCCGATGCGCGGCGCCTCGTGGACCTCGAGCCCGACGCCATGTCCCGTCCCGTGACCGAACCGCTCGCCGTGGCCGGCGGCGGCGATGACGCCCCGCGCGGCGGCGTCCACGGCCCGCGCCTCGGCGCCAGGCGCCACCGACTCAATGCCCCTCTGCTGCGCTTCCAGCACCGTCTGGTACAGACGTCTTGCTGCTTCATCCGGACGCCCCGTGAAGACGGTGCGCGTCATATCGCTATGATATCCCCGATACCGGGCTCCGATGTCAAACACCACGAATTCGCCCGCCCTCAGCCTTCTCTCGGTGGCCCGGCCGTGCGGCAGGGAGGATCTGGGGCCAGAGGCCACGATCAGATCGAAGGCCAGATCCTCGGCGCCGGCCTGCTTCATTCGAAACTCGATCTCCAGGGCCAGATCGCGCTCCGGCATCCCCGGCTTCACCAGAGGCAGCGTCGACTCGAACGCCTCCGAGGTGATCTCGACCGCCTTCTTGATGAGCTCGATCTCTTCGGCCGACTTGATGGCTCGCAGGTTCTCCACCAGACCCCGGCAGGGCGTGAGCGTGGCGCCCGCCGCATCCTGCAGGGCACGCGACATCGTCTCCCATCCATCGTAGCTGATCGCCTCGGCCTCGAAGCCGACCCTGCAGGCGCCGGCGCGGCGCGCGGCGACGACCGAGGGAGGGCCGGGAGTCACCTCGATCCCGAAGCCATGCGCCTCGGCGGCCGCCTGCTCGGCGTAGCGCGAGTCGGTGAAAAGCCACGATCCAGCAGGCATGATGAGCAGCGCGGCCGATGATCCCGTGAAGCCTGACAGATACCGAACGTTCTGGATCCGGCTGACCACCAGGACGTCGGCGCCCGCAGCCCTGATCGGCGCGCGCAGAGCCTCCACCCGCAGCGGAATCGTCGCCGGCGGGAGCGGGCTAGGCAATCTCGCGCTCCAGCAGCGGGACGGCCCGTTGCACGACGAAGCGCGACCGCCCCACCAGCTCATCAGGAGCCGTCAACAAGATCAGGAAGTAGTCCACGCCGATGGTCCTCACCACGCCCGTCCAGTTCACCGTCCTGAGCGTGAGCTCCGTGAGAGCCCTGCCTTCCATGTTGGCCAGCGCGGCGCGGGCGGCCTTGATGACCGTGGTGAACTCGGCCGCGAGCGGCTCCATCGTCGCCGATTCCTGAGCGGTCCACTGCTCGACCAGGACTCCGTCGATGCCCACCACCGCGGCGCCCAGGCAACCGGGGAGCTCGCTCCCGGCACGGGCCAGCACTTCTCTAAACATGCGTGCCTCCTCGGATTGCGTGCAGCCACGATGTGAGCGCCTCGATCCTGCGCCGCCTCGCCACTTGCACGGGATCGGTGACGGGGGCGGGGCGGGCGGCACCCTCGATCTCCGCGAGGCGGACGCGAGCCTCATTGTTGTGAGGATCGCCGTTTAGAATCTCACGGTAGACCTGCGCTGCCTTGTCCATGAGTCCCTGCTGCAGGAAGATCTCGGCCAACGTGGGCGTGGCCAGCATGCCGGCGTCGTCCGGAATGGCGGGCGCAGCGGGCGCCGCCGCGTGGGCGGCTGGGCCCTCCGGCTCGCGCGCTGGCCGAGCGGCGCCGCCGGCCTCGGACGCTTGCGCCGGTCCTATCCCTGACAGCCGCGCCTCGATTTCCTCGATCCTCCGAGCCGCGTTCTCGTCCTTGGGGCTGAATGCGAGCAGCGCGTGGTAGCGCTCCAGCGCCCCGGAAAGGTCTCCCTGATCGAGGCTGATCTCGGCCACGACGCGGCGCGCCAGCAGGTTGTCGGGAGCCTGGGCCAGGACCGTTTCCATCTCGAAGCGCGCCTCGTCGGAGCGGCCCAGGTCGTGGTAGATCCGCCCCAGCAGGACCCTCGCCGACAGATAGGAGGGGTGGTGCCGCAAGCCCTTGGCGCAGATCTCCGCTGCCTGATCGAGCCGGCCGGTCTGGTAATACTCCCGCGCCAGATCAAGAAACAGCCTCGATCCGGGTTCCTTCTCCAACCTGCGGGCAAGCTCGGCGAGCTTCGGGTTCTCGGGGAGAGTTTTTTCGGGCATGGGCTGGCTGCCGAGCCTCTGAGACGATTAAACTCTTGCGTGACATCATTTGCGGGTCCGCAGGCTCGCTGGGTCGGCCAATCTTATCTGACCGCGGCGGACAAAAGCAAGAAGCCCCCGCCGGACACGAGGCCCGCGGGGGCTTCCTGGTGCGCCTGGCTTGACCCTGCCGGTGGCCCGCCCCGGCTCAGGGCGTGTCGACGAACGTCACGCCGACGAGCGCTTCCTGGCTTCTCACCGTGTCGCCGCCGAGATCCTCACCGTTGAAGGTCACGCCGCAGATATCGGCCCCGGCGGCCAGCAAGGTCGCCGAGTTCGATTCTTTGTAGGCCCCGCTCGCGATGATCACGTCCACGCTCGCCGTGGCGCCCGCCACGATCGGCACGGCGATCGGCTGACCCGTCACGTTCAAGGTGCCATTGCTGCAGGTGACATCATAGCTCAACACCAAGACGTCACCGCCCGAACCTGCCTGCGACGTGTTCGTGAGGCCAAACGTCACTGTGTCGTCTGGAGGCGGTGTGCTCATCCCGTTGGGATCGCTGCCCGACGTGACATCCGATTGCACCGCTGACGGCGACACGCTTGAGATCTCCAGACGCGAGCCTGCCGAGTTGAGGTCCTCGTCGTCAAGGCGATTGCATCCGCAGAGGATGCCCAGGGCCAGCAATGGCCCCGCCAGCGAGATGAGATTCGTGCGAGAGAGTTTCATCTGCGGAATCCTCCTTAGATGTTCTTCACGATCTTCGGCGTGAGGAAGACGAGCAGCTCGGAGGAGTCCTTCTTGTTGACCCGATTCTTGAAGAGCCATCCGAAGAAGGGGATCCTCCTGAGCCCGGGGATGCCGGTCTCGGTCTCCGATTCCTGCAGCTTGTACACGCCGCCGATGACCGCCGTGGACCCCGTCCTGACGAGGATCTGGGTGTCCACGCTCTCGGTCACGATGCCCGGGACATCGGCCACGCTGATCGTCGAGGACGGCTGATTGTTCTCGACCTTCACCTTCATGATGACCGTGTCCTCGGCGGTGATCTGCGGCGTCACGATCATCCTGAGTGAGGCGGGAACGTACTGCACGTCCACCTCTGTGGCCGTCGTCGTCACCACCGGGATCTGCACGCCCTGCTCGATCGTGGCCGGCTGGTTGTTTTGCGTGGCGATCTTCGGAGAGGAAAGGATCCTCACCTTCCCGTCCGCCTCGAACGCTTCCAGCGTGATATCCAGAGTGATCGTGTCCAGGATGTTGCCGAAGCTCAACCCAATGCCGCCGGCGGAGGGGAATCCCATCGGGGCCGTGTTGACGTCGGCTAAGAAGTTGATTCGATGCGGGAATTCGTACGGGTACGGATTCCCCGTGGCGGGGCTCCGAGTGGTGGCCATGGCCCAGTTGATGCCGATATCCCGCTCGAAGGACCGGATCGCCTCGACGATTCGCGCCTCGATGATGACCTGAGGCGTCTGCGTGTCCAGGGCGTCAAGCAGTCCTTCGTACGCCTGTTTCTTGTCAGGGATGTCGGAGATGACCAGCGTGTTGGTCCTGATGTCGGCCACGATCCTGCCACGCTCTGTCTTGACCTGCGTGAGGACCTGCATGGCGTCGTTCACCTTGGCGTACGACAGGGTCCGGGTGAATATCACCGGGTCCACCGACTGCTCCTGCGCCTGCTTGAGCGATTTCAGGTCCGAGGCCTCCTGGCGCAGCTTGCTGGTCTTCGCGATCCTGACGACGGTGTCCTCCTCGATGGCGTCGAGGCCCTGGTTTTTCAGGATGACCTGGAACGCCTGATCCCACGGGACCTGGTTGAGACGGATGTCCACCTTGCCGCCCACGTCCGGGTCGAGCACCACGTTCATCTTCATGACATCCGCGAAGAAGAACATGACTTCGCGAAGGTCGGCGTCGCGGAAGGCCACGGAGATCTTCTCACCGCGGTACGACCGCCTGCCTCCGGCGATGGTGCGGCTCGAGAAGGCGCTCTCGGGCAGCGTGGTCATGTTGGGGTTGCCGCCCCCCGCCTGCATCCTGCCGCCCCGGTCCATGCGCGGCTCGGCGTGCTCGAACAGCACCACGTCCTGCCCTGCGTCCTTCAGGCTCACCGAGGCCGGCCGCACGTCTGGGGCCATGGAGGCGGCCGCCCGCGGCGGCGCGCTCGCCACATCCGGCACGATGGAGCCCGCCGGCCCGGACATGGGCTGCCCAGGCGCCACGGGCTGGTCCGGCGTGGAGCCGGCATTCAGGCTCCCGGTCGTTCCGGCCTCCACGGGCGCCGGCATGCGTCCAGCGTCCATCGTGGCGGCCTTCGCCTCACCGAACTCGACCGCGAGGCCGGCGCCCTCCTGCCTGATCTCGTACCCCTGCCGCCGCGAAAGATCGAACACGACGCGCGTGACTTTCTCGGGCTGCATGCTGAACTGAGAGACGCGGACCTGCACGACCGGCCGCGACGCGACTGGAATCCGCTTCGCCCTCACCGCGTTGGTGACACCCTGCACGTCCACGACGAGCCGGAGCGGGTCATTCAGCTCGAAGGCGTGGTATCGCATCGATCCGTCGCCCTTCAGCATGATGACCGGCGCTTCGTCGGAGCCCGTGACCTCCACCTGATTCAGCATGGTGGCCGTGGAAGCCGTGGGAGCCGTCATCGCGGCCGGCGCAGACACAGAGCCCGCCGTCTGGAGCTGCACCGGCGAGGGCGCAGCCTCCATTGCTTCCGAACCCTGGAGCTCCGCCTCCTGCGGCGCCGTCCCCGCCGGCGCGGTGCCCTCGAGGAAGATGTTGAGCGCGGACTCCTCCGGCTCGATGCGGGTCCTGGCCGAGGCACGGCCGATCAGCTCGATGCGGGCGTGCGTCCTGCCGCTTGCGGACTCGACCTTGCTGACGAGGATCCTGGTGAGCTGAGGAGTTCCCACCTCGATGACCGGCTCGAGCGATCCCGGATCGGCATCGGGCAACTCCAGCACCAGGGTGGTGGCGTCCGGATCGTAGGACGTGTAGCTCAGAGGATGGCTGCCCCTGATGGTCACAAGCGTGCTGTCGTCCTCGGGCCGAGCCGTGATCGATTCGATGCGAGCGCCGACCTCGGGGGCCTGCGCCTGTTCCGTGGCCGCGGTCGCCTTACCCTGCGCACCGTCTGTCTCCGAAGGCAGCGATGCTCCGGGCTCGGTGATTCGCGGGTTCGCGGCGCATCCCAGCACGCCGAGGGTCAGGAGCGCGGCCCCGACCATCCTCCCCCATCTCATGAGCGTCCCTCCTTGTTCAGGTTCAGACTCTTCTCCACATCCCGGAACGGCTTGATCCGGGTCGGGTCGTTAATTTTCTGGCGGAAAACGACCAATCCTGCCTCTGGATCGATATGCCGAACCTCACCGTCGTAGAGCCTATCGCCTTCGCGCAGCGTCGTGCCGTATCCATCGGGACCGATGACGAGGGCGACGTTGCCGTTCCTGCGGGCCAGCACGCCGATCACCGTCACGTCCTGGATCAGCCAGCACTCCATTCCCTCGCCCTCGCACACCTGCGTGGACATCTGCGCCTGCAGGACATCGTGCGGCGACATGAACGGATCGCGGCGGTCTCCTGGTTCGTAGCTGAACGACGAGCCCTCGGAGGAATTCTCCTCGTCGCGCCGGATCTGCTCCAGCGCCTTGACGGCCGAAAGGTGGTTCGGATCGGCCGCGATTGGATTGGTCGCGCCGGTCCCCCCGGCCGCGGCAGGAGGCGCCTGCTGCGGAGTCGTCTGCGACGGCGCCGCCTGTTCCGGGCTTGCAGCGGCAGCCTGGGCCTGTTTCACCTTGGCTTTGGCCTTGCCCACCATGGTGCCGCTCTGGGGCGAGGCCGACGGCGCGCCCGCAGCGAGGGCGAGCATCCCGCCCGCCGCGATCAGCGCGAACGTGGTGCGCACAGATCCACCGCTCATGCGCCACCCTCCGGTTCGACGTAGACGAAGGTCGCCGCCGTGAAGCCCGAACCGATGGATCGCTGAACACGATCCGGACCCGTGTTGGCGTTGATTCTCATGTTTCTCACGTTCAGGATCCGGTCATGCTTCCCGATCACGTCAAGGAATCTTCCCAGATCGTGATAGTTGCCCGCGATCTCCATGTTGTAGGCGTACTCCTTGTAGAACTCCTCTCGCTTGATGCTCGCCTCCGACAACGTCTTGATATTGAGATTGAAGCGGCCTGCCTGGCTCTCGAGCCACTTGATGAGCGCGCCCGCCTCGGGCTCGGTCGGCAGGATCCGTCTCAGGCTCGCGAGCTGCACGTTGAGACGATCGGTCTCGGCCTGCAGCTCGGCACGCATCTTGGCTGCCTGCTGGCCTTCCTGGATCTTGATGTTGAGCTCGTCGAGCTCGCTCTGCTTCTGCCCGTTCTTGCGGGAGATCTCCCCGAAATTCGGATAGAAGAACTGTCCGCCCGCGACGATGCCGGCGCCCAGCGCAATGAAGACCACCACCTGACCCCAGAATGGAAGCTTGTTGAGCATCTCAGGCCTCTCCTCCGCTCCGCGCCGTCCTACTGACCCTGCTGGCCCGTAGCCGGCGGCTTGGGCTTCTTGCCGCCCGGCACGAAGCGCGCCGACAGGGAAAAGGTCACATCATCCCGGGCCGCCGTGTAGCTGATCTTGCCCACTTCCTGAAAGAATGGGGATGCGTCCAGGTTGTTGTAAAAGTTGGCGTAGGCGTTGGGCGTCGTCGCCTTGCCGCTGAACGTCAACTGGTTGTTCGCCTCCTGCATCGACACGAGCCACAGGAAGTCCGGCAGATTCCTCGAGACCTCGTCGAGCAGCCTCACCGGCACCTGCTGGTTGTTCTTGAGGTTGGTGATGATGTCAATCTGTTTCTGAAAAGCGGCCTTCTTGGCCTTGAGCACCTCGATCGCCTTGCGGTCGTCCTCGACCTTCTTGAGTTGCTCGCGAGCGATGTCCAGATCCTGATTGAGCCGCTCGGACTCGGCCGCCAGGCTGTAGTACCTCCAGCCGGCGAAGGCCAGGGCCAGGGCCAGGATCACGAGAAGCAGGAGGTTCTGGCTGCCGGCGAAGCCTTCCATCCTGAGGGCAGGGGCCTTGCGCACGGGCTCCCGCTTGGCGCCTGTCAGGAGGTTGACCTTGATCATTTGTCGCCCACCTTTCTGAGAGCCAGGCCCACGGCCACGGACGCGGCGGCCGACATCGGCTCGAGCCTGTCGGGCGGGAAGGCCCTCTCGCTGATCTGGATGCCGCGGAAGGGATTCATCATCTCCACTTGGGTCTCGAACCTCTTGCTCAGGTAGGAGACCAGGTTCGGCGTGCGCGCGGCGCCGCCCGTGAGCTCGATGAGCGAGACGGGATCGGAGGCGGAGGTGGCCTTGAAGAAGTCCAGCGTCTTCTGGATCTCGGCCCCCACCTGCTCGTTCACCGCGTTGATGATCGTCATGACACGATCGCGCGGCGCTGAAGGGTTGTCGCCTCTCTTGGCGGCCTCGGCCTCCTCGAACGCCAAGTTGAGCTCCTTCTGCAGAGCATCCGTGTACTGGTTGCCACCTACCGAAATATCGCGCCAGAAGAGCGAGGCGCCGTTCTGCATGATCGCGATGTTGGTTACGCCGGCCCCGATGTTCACCAGAGCCACGATCTTGCCGGCCACCGGCTCGTAATTGACCTCGTAGGCGTTCTGCAGCGCGAAGACGTCCACGTCGGCCACCAGAGCGTTCTTGCCGGCCTGCGTGATCACGCTCGTGTAGTCGTTGATCTTGTCCTTCTTCACGGCCACCAGCAGCACATCCATGTTTCCCTCGCCGGCGGACGCGGGCGTGCTGAGCACCTGGTAGTCGATGTTGACGTCATCCACGTCGAACGGGATGTACTGCTCGGCCTCCCACTGGATCGACTCAGCCAGCTCCTCGGGATTCATCATCGGAAGACTTATCTTCTTGATGATCACCGAGTGACCCGACAGCGAAATCGCGACGTCGGTGGACTTGATGCGGTTGTTGGTGAACACCCTCTGGATGGTCTCGATGACCAGGCCCGCGTCCATGATCGCGCCGTCCACGATCGCTTCGGGCGAGAGAGGCTCCATGCCGATGCTTGCCAGCTGGTAACCCCGACCTTTCCCCACTTCCTTCAGCTCGACCGCCTTGATCGAGCTGGTCCCGATGTCCAGACCGACGAGGTTCTTGCTTCGCGAGAAGAGCACCGGCGTCACCCTCGATTCAGTTTCGGTTTCACCCAGTAACCGACGGCCAGCATCGCGCCTCCCCGGCCATGGGCCGTCATCCCGCTGCTTCCCGCGGGCCCGCCGGCCGCCCGTGGCCAGGAAACCCTTTACCGCCAAGCCGTTCCAGGGAAATGCGGGGGTTCCCTTTATTCCGATTTCATGGCGCGGGGGCCTAATATATGTCGGGCCTGTCGTCGTGCAAGTCGGCAAGGTCCGCATCCCGCTTGAGGCCTTCTTGATCGCCCGGCTCGCAACGTGCTATGGTGTGCGGCCTTTCCCAGTCCCCCCCGGACGTTCGATCTCGAACCGGGTAAGGGCGGCGAGTGAGTGGGGGCCGGCCGGCGGCGCGGAGACACCGCCATAGTAACGGAGAGCTGGATGGCAAGAGTTTGCGAGATCTGCGGCAAAGGACCGATGCGCGGAAACAACGTGTCCCACGCGCACAACTTGACCAAGAGGGTCTGGTATCCGAACCTTCAGAGGGTTAGGGCGAAGGTGGGTGGAGGCGTGAAGCGCCTGAAGGTCTGCACCCGGTGCATCCGCTCCAACAGGGTCCTGAAGGCCGCATCGTAGTTTCGTGAAGCGAGACTACCTGATGGCGATGGCGTCTATCTCCACCGCCACGCCGCGCGGCAGCCGCGCCGCCTGCACCGTCGCTCGGGCGGGCGGGTCCCCCTGGGTGAAGTACTTGCCGTAAGTCCTGTTCATGACCTCGAAGTCATTCATGTCGGCCAGGTAGACGGTGGTCTTGACCACCTTTTCGAGTGACGACCCCGCAGCCTGCAGAATGGCGCCCAGGTTTCGCATCACGCGATCGGTCTGGGCCTCGATGTTTCCCTCGATCACGGCGCCTTGGCCCGGATCGATCGGAATCTGTCCAGAGACGAACACGAGATCCCCCGCCACGATCGCCTGCGAGTAGGGGCCGATGGCCGACGGGCCTTCCATCGTCGAGATCCGCTCCTTTTTCATCCTGCCTCCTTGGAGTGGGAAAGAGAACCGATCGCTACGTCATGGCCCGCTCGACGCGCCGTATGCCGTCGAGCTTCCTCAGGCGCTCCATCACACGCTCCAGATGCGCCCGGTCCCTTACGTCGAGCACGATGCTGATCTGGCCCTTCCTGTCCTCCGAGGTCCTGGCCTCGACGTTGCGAATGTTGGTCTTCTCGTCCGCGATGGCGTTCGTGATGCGCGCCAGCAGGCCCTGGCGATCCTCGCTGTCGAGCAGCAGCGTCGCCTCGTAGAAACTCTCGTCGCGCTTCTCCCATCCGACCTCGATCCGGCGCTCCGGG
>JAWPNA010000351.1:0-5240 GCA_045402695.1 Acidobacteriota bacterium | reverse complement strand
CCGACCTGGTCCGGCGCGAGGCGCAGGTCATGGAGATGGAGGAGCGACTCGCCGAGGCGCGCGCGTTGGCAC
The DNA here is from genome assembly GCA_045402695.1 of Acidobacteriota bacterium. Taxonomy (GTDB): domain Bacteria; phylum Acidobacteriota; class Polarisedimenticolia; order JACPZX01; family DASXTC01; genus JAWPNA01. Next base: position 5,168 of record JAWPNA010000351.1, on the reverse strand, counting down.
GGGCGCAGGGCCGCAGGCTCTCGGTGCTCTCCGACATCTCGCAGGCGGCAAACTCCGTACTGGAGCCGCGCAAGGTGATGGAGATCGTGATGAGCCGGGCGCAGGAACTGATCCAGGCCGAAGCGTGGTCACTCCTGCTGGTGGACGAGAAGGAGCACACGCTCTCGTTCGAGCTGGTCATGGGGGGCAGGATCGAAGAGGTCAGGAACTACCGCATCAAGATCGGCCAGGGTGTGCCCGGCTGGGTCGTCCAGTACAAGAAGCCCCTCATCATCAACGATGTCCGGCAGGACAGGCGCTTCGACGCGCGCGTGGACATGCTGACGGGGTTGAGGACCAGGTCGATCCTGTGCGTGCCGCTCATCAGCCGGGGGCGCATCATCGGAGCCGCGGAGCTGATCAACAAGCGACGGGGGCCCTTCGGCGCAGAAGATCTCCAGATGGCGCAAACCCTGGTGGAGCCGGGGGCCATCGCCATCGAGAACGCCATCCTGTATCAGCGCTCCGCCGAGCTGACGGTCACCGACGATCTGACCAAGCTCTTCAACTCGCGCTACCTGAACACGCATCTGAGGCGGGAAATCAAGAGATCGCGCCGGTACGGAGTCCCCGTCTCCCTCATCTTCCTGGATCTGGATGGCTTCAAGAAGGTCAATGACAGCCACGGCCACCTGGCGGGCAGCCGGGCGCTGGTGGAGGTGGGACAGGTCATCCAGGAGACGGTGCGTGAGATCGACGTCGTGTCCCGGTACGGGGGGGACGAGTTCACGGTCATCCTCCCCCAGACAGGAGCCGAAGGCGCTATCATCATTGCGGAGAGGATCCGGATCAGCATCGAGCAGCGGGCCTTCCTCACCAGCCTGGGAGTGGACGCGAGGTTGACGGCGTCCTTCGGTGTCTCCACGTTCCCCGACCACGGTCAGAGCAAAGAAGACCTCATCCAGAAGGCGGACCAGGCGATGTACTCGGTCAAGGATCGCGGCAAAAACGGAGTCGCCCTGGCGAGTGAGGGCGCGCGCGCTGAGAAAGGAAGCATCTAGACATGGGATTCCATCTGCGGTCGCTCCTGAGCATGTTCAGCAACGACCTGGCCATCGACCTGGGCACGGCCAACACGCTTGTCTTCGCCAAGGGGAAGGGGATCGTGGTGTGCGAGCCCTCCATCGTGGCCGTGAACCAGAAGACCGGCAAGGTCGAGGCCGTGGGGCGGGAAGCCAAGGAGATGCTCGGGCGCACGCCGGGCAACATCGTGGCGATCAAGCCGATGAAGGACGGCGTCATCGCCGACTTCGAGCACACCGAGAAGATGCTCGACTACTTCATCCGCAAAGCCCACAACCGCAACATGGGAGTCAGGCCGCGCATCGTCATCGGCGTTCCCTCCGAGATCACGCAGGTGGAGAAGCGCGCCGTGAAAGACTCGGCATTCAAGGCCAAGGCCACCGAGGTCTACCTGGTGGAAGAGGCGATGGCGGCGGCCATCGGCGCGGGCCTTCCGATCACGGAACCGATGGGCAACATGATCATCGACATCGGCGGCGGCACCACCGACGTGGCGGTGATCTCGATGGCCGGGATCGTGTACAGCCGGACCGTCAGGGTCGCGGGCAACGAGATGGACGAAGCCATCATCCAGTACATCAAGCGCAAGTACAACTTGCTGATCGGCGAACGCACGTCCGAGGACATCAAGATGAGAGTCGGGTCGGCCTACCCCCTCGACGAGGAGCTGACCATGGAGATCAAAGGGCGCGATCTCGTGGACGGGATCCCCAAAACCATCACCATCAGCGACGCGGAGATCCGGGAGGCCCTTGCCGAGACCGTCAGCACCATCATCGACGCGGTGCGGGTGGCGCTGGAGCAGACTCCGCCCGAGCTTTCGGCCGATATCGTGGACAAGGGAATCGTCCTGACGGGAGGCGGCGCCCTGCTGAAGAATCTGGATCGCAGGCTGCGGGAGGAGACCGGCCTGCCGGTCTCGATGGCCGATGATCCTCTCTCCTCGGTCGTGCTGGGCACCGGACGGATGCTGACCGATTTCAACCTGCTGCGCAAAGTGTCTCTCGATTAGTGGATGACGCATCGTCTGTCGGGCCCCGCCTGAGAATCCATGTGGCGTCTCATTCGTGACAGGAGGACCGGTTTCCTCCTGCTGGTCGTGCTGGCCGCCGCTTTCGTGCTGATGGCGGTGCAAGTGAAGCGGGGCGGCCCCTCCTCCGCGGACGGCACCCTGCTGCGCGTCGCGGCGCCGCTGGTGAGAGGGGCGGCCGGGATCACGCGCGGGATCACGGGGCTCTGGGACGAATATGTGAACCTGCGCCACACGCGCCATGTGAACGCCTCGCTGGAAGAAAAGGTGACGATGCTCCAGGTGGAGCTGGAGAAGGTGAAGGAGGCGCGCATCCAGAATGACCGCCTGCGAACGCTGCTGGACCTGAGGGAGGGGATGCGCATCAGCAGCGTGGCGGCCAACGTCATCGGCAACAACACCGCCGGCACGTCCCACACGATCCTCGTGGACCGAGGATCGGAGGCGGGAGTGACGCCCAACATGGCGGTCATCTCGGCGCAGGGCGTGGTGGGCCGCGTCTGGACCGTCACGCGAGGCATCTCGAAGGTCCAGCTCATCACCGACGCGGCCGCCGGCACGGCCGTACTCGTGCAGCGCACGCGCGTGCACGGGGTCATGCTCGGCCGGGGGGAGCGGATGTGCGCCCTGGATTACATCGCAACGCTGGACGACGTGAAGGAGGGTGATCTGCTCGTGACCTCCGGGTTGGACGGAATCTACCCCAAGGGGCTGCCCGTCGGCAAGGTCGACCAGGTGGGGCCCGTGTCCGGGCTCATGCGGAGCATCGCCGCCCTGCCGCGCGTGGAGTTCAACCGGATCGAGGAGGTCTTGATCCTGAAAAACGCCGACCTCCCGGCGCCCGAGAGGGCCGATCAGCCCGGGGGGGCGGAGGCCGGAGGCCCGGGCCGATGAGCCTGCTGCTGGGACTTCTGGCCATCGCGGTGTCCGTCATCATGCAGGCCGTCCTGACCGGGGTGTGGCCCTCCACCGCGAGGTTCTTTGACCTCCCGCTGGTTGTGGTCATATACTACGGCTTGATCAAGGGGCCGGCCGGGGCGTTGCTCACCGGAGCGGGAGCGGGGCTCCTGCAGGACTCGCTGAGCGGAACACTCCTCGGAGTCACGTCGCTTTCGAAGGCCCTCGTCGGATATCTGGTGGGCGTGTTGGGGCTGCGATTCGCGCTGGCCCCGTTCATGGCCCGCGTCCTCGTTCTTGCCGCGGCCACGGTCCTGTCCGGCTCAATCGAGGTAGGGACCCTGGCCATCATGGGAAGACAGCTCGCCTATTCAACCTACCCCCACCTTCTCGAGAGAGTCCTGGGCAATTGCATCGTGGGCGCCCCGCTGGTCGGTCTTCTGAGGCGCGAACGCCTCAGATGGGAGGCCGGCACACGCTGAACGGAGCCCGGAAAAGGCGATGACGCCCGACTTCAGACACCGCCTGGAATACAAGGAGTACGTCGAAACCTCGCAGTTCGCGGCGCGCATCACCGTTCTGTCTGTGTTCACGGCGGCGGTGTTCGTCGGGTACCTTCTGTCCTTCTACTACCTCCAGGTGGTCCAGGGAGAGCACTACCAGGAGATGGCGGAGGCCAACCGCACGAGGCGCATCGTCGTGCCTCCGCCCCGCGGCGCCATGCTCGATCGGTTCGGGCGGATCATCGCCCGCAACCGGCCGGCATACGACATCCTGCTGAACCGCGAGCAGGCCGGCAACATCATCGAGGAGCTGCGCGTTCTGGACGAAACTCTGGAGGACAACGTCCCGCAGATGAAGGAGAAGATCGATCGAGCCTCCGCTCGGCCCCATTACGAGCCGGTCGTGCTGGCCTCCGATGTCTCGCTGGGCGTGGTCTCCTTCGTCGAGGCGCGCCGCGCCGATCTGCCGGGAGTTTCGATCAGCATGGGGATGAAGAGGTCGTATCCCGAAGGAGATTCTGGATCGAGCTTCCTCGGCTACGTGGGTGAGATCACCAAGGCGATGCTCGCAGGCGGCGAGATCAAGGATGGCGTTGCCGGTGACATCGTGGGCAAGGCGGGAGTCGAGCGTACCTACAACGCCGAACTGCAGGGGCGCCGGGGCGAGCGCCTGGTCGTGGTCAACAGTGGAGGCCGCGTGATGGGGGAGCTGGCCGGGGGGGTGGAGCCCGTGTCCGGACAGGATCTCAAGCTGACGATCAACCTGGACATGCAGCGCGAGCTGGACGCGGCGTTTGAGGACCTGGTGGGCGCGGCCGTCTTCATGGACCCACGCAACGGCGAGATCCTGGCCATGACCAGCCGCCCGGGGTACGACCCCAACTTCTTCGCGCGCCGATTCAACCGCGAGGTGTGGAGGGGTCTCGTGGAGGACCCCAGGCACCCGCTTCAGAACCGTCCGCTGCAGAGCGCCTACTCGCCAGGATCCACCTTCAAGCCGATCATGGCCGCGGCGGCCCTCGAGGAAGGGGTGGCCTCCCCCTCCACGGTCTTCTACTGCGGCGGCTCGGCGGTCTTTTATGGCCGCAGGTTCCTCTGCCACGAGAAGCAAGGGCATGGCGTGGTGGACATGAAGAAAGCGATTCAGGTCTCGTGCAACGTCTACTTCTACAACCTGGGCGCCCGGCTCGGAATCGACGCGATCGCCAAGTACGCCAAGCACCTCGGCCTCGGTGGTCGCACCGGCATCGACATCGGGCAGGAGGTGCCCGGGCTCGTGCCCACACCCGAGTGGAAGATGCAGGTGCACAAGGACCGCTGGTATCCGAGCGAGACCATCTCCGTGGCGATCGGGCAGGGCCCCCTGATGATCACGCCGCTGCAGATGGCCGCGGCGCAGGGTTTCATCGGCACCAACGGGCGGCGCGTGAAGCCGCACGTGCGAAGCGACGGCAACGGAGAAACTCTGGCGCGCATCGGCGGCGATGACGCCCTGATCAGCTCGCACAACCTCGACGTGGTGCGCCAGGCAGAGTGGGGTGTGGTGAACGAATGGGGCACGGGCACACGAGCCAAGATCCCCGGCAGGGACGTGTGCGGCAAGACAGGCACGGCGCAGGTGTACGCGGCGTCGGCCGGCGCGAAGGACGAGGATCTGCCTCCGGAGATGCGCGATC
>JAWPNA010000204.1:0-13546 GCA_045402695.1 Acidobacteriota bacterium | reverse complement strand
ACGGGGACAGCCGTGAGCCAGCCTCCGACCAGAACCTGCTTACGCCCGACGCGGTCCGAGAGGCGCCCGGCAATGTAGTTAGTGAGCGCCTTGGTCACGCCGAAAACGACGATGAACGACAACACCGCGCTCTTCGCCGCGAGGTGGAAGTCCTGCTCCGCAAGAGGCGGCAGGATGGTTCGCTCCATGCCGACCATGGCGCCCACGAACGCGTTGACCACGACGAGCAGCGAGAACTGCCCAAGGTTCTCTCGGATGCCAAGGTGAACGTGGGTCATTGTCTCGGCTTCTAACGACCCCGGTTGGCGCGGAGGATCCGTTCCATCTCCATCGGTTTCGAAGGGACGTCCGAGAGCGCGTCGACGAAGTCCGCACGCGCTTTCGACAGCAGCGGATTCCAGCGCTTCTCGAAGGCGATGGTGCTCGACGGCTTGCCGCTCAGGCCGGAACCACAGGCCGAACCGGAGAAGTGGCCCGGATACACCTCGACGTCGTCGGGGAGGGTGAGGAGCCTTCCGTGAATGCTGTCGTAAAGCTGGCCGGCGTTTTCCCGCGTGTGACCTGGCAAATCGGGACGGCCCACGGCGTCAACGAAGAGCGTGTCGCCGGTAAGCACGAACCACGGGTCAGTGCTCCGCCGATGGTCTGCCACCAGGAGGCAGACGCTCTCAGGCGTGTGACCAGGGGTGTGCAACACTCTCACGCGCGTGTTGCCAAGCTCGACCTCTTGGCCATTTTTCAGCGGCTCGAAGGGCAGCGCAACCTCCGCAGACTCGTGCAGGCAGTACGCCGCGCCGACCTTCGTCGCAAGCTCGGACCCGCCCGACCGATGATCCGCATGCACGTGCGTGTCGAAGACGTGGGTGATCCGCATGTCCGTCGACGCCGCGAACGCGACGTAGGCATCGACGTCGTCCTCGTGCGCGTCGACGACGGCGCACTTGCCCAGGCTGCCGCAGCCGAGAAGGTACGCTGCACAGCCGGTCTCGAAGTAATAATAAGGTTTGAAGATCAGGAAGGTGCCCTACCTGGTCGGTTCCACGACGATGTCAGCCCTAGTGCTTTCCACGATGGCGATCAGTTCCTGTTGCTCCGTCGGTGAGACCTTGAACTTGTCGAGACTGGCGCGGAAATCCACGAGGAGAGCATCCCACTCTCTTGGTGTGATGTGGAACCCCGCATGGGCCTCCTTCATGCCCTTGCCGGTGTACTTGCACGGACCGCCGGTCACCATGCAAACCTGGTTCGCCACGTGCACCTTGAGCCCTGGCTTCCGAGCCTCACTGCGGGCCTTGGCGATGTCGGGGTTCGCATTGAGTGTGGCGTTGACGTAAACGCGATTGATGAAGTCGTCCGCGACGGCCGAGATGGCGTAGAGTCCCCCGAGGCGGTCGTAGAGAGCCGGCTTGGTGGGAGCCGCCGGCTGAGTCTGGGCAGCAGCATGCGTGACAGCGGCGACGGCCGAAAACGCGACGAGGGCGAACAGGATGCGTGGTTTCATTCGTGTTCCTCCTTGACAGAGTGAAGGCTGGGCTCCTGGCACCTGCACTACGCGTCAGGCGTCCCGCCGAGGTTCCGGCTTGCCGGCCGTAATGACGATGGAGAACACCAGCTCCTGGTGCCGGCGCGCGGGCATCACGCGCCGGAGGAAGTCGATGAAGTCAGGGGCAAAGAGCGGGTAGCGCGTGAGATCCTGGAGCCCAAAGGCTCTCCGCTCCACGACACGGATGTTCGTGAATCCCACGTTGAAGAACTTCTTCAGGAGCGCTGGCTCCGCCAGCGTGCCCGCGAGTCACCCCGCAAGCGCTGCCGGGGACCGGAGTACGTCCTCGGGCAGCGCCTCATCGAGAACCAGGTCGGCTATGGCGACGCGTCCCCCGGGGCGCAGCACCCGAAACGTCTCGGCCAAGACCCGGCTCTTCCGCGTCGAGAGGTTGAGCACGCCGTTGGAGACGACGACATCGACCGAGGCGTCGGGCAGAGGGAGGGCCTCGATCATCCCGTCAACGATCTCCACGTTCGCGAGGCCCGCCGCCTCGGCGTTCGCCCGCGCGCGGATGATCATCTCGGGCGTCATGTCGATCCCGATCGCCCGGCCCTCCGGGCCCACGGCCCGAGCCGCGAGCAGTGTGTCGATCCCCGCGCCACAACCTAAATCTAGGACCGTTTCGCCGGGCCGGAGCGCCGCGTGCAGGAGCGGATGGCCGACGCCCAGGGCGAGTTCCACCGCCTCCCGTGGAAGCGCCGCCAAGTCCTCGGCCAGATAGAACGCCTCGGCCACGGCCGCGCTCTCGGAGCGCGCCTGGCCGTAGGTGTCGCGGATGATGGTGCGGGCCTCCTGGTCTCTGAAATAGGGCATCTGCTCGGTCCTTTCTGTTCTGTCGCCGCCTCAGCCGCGAAGGAGGCGACGAATCTTGTCCTCAATCCCCGCGGGGAGCGACTCTTCACTCAGGCGGCTCTTCACGACAGCGTCCAGCTTCCGGCTGAACTCCAGCTTGTCGCAGCAGTCGAGGCAGGTCTCGAGGTGAGCCTCGAATGCCTCGATGGGGTCTCCAGCGAGGGCGCGGTCGAGATAGGCAGAAAACTGCCTAAGGGCTTCCTCGCAGGTCAGTGGCTTGGTCGTTCCCATGTCCTCACCAGTCCGCGCCTCTTGGCGCATTCCCACAGCTCCCGCTCCAAGATCTTCCTCCCACGGTGTAGTCGGGACATCACGGTCCCCACGGGACAGCCAAGAACCTCCGAAAGCTCCCGGTAGGTCATCTCCTCCGTGTAGAGAAGCACGAGCGGGAGGCGGTAGGCATCCGGGAGCGCTCGGAGGGCTTCCTGGACCTCCCCGCTCTCGAATTGAGCAAGAAAGTCTTCGTGCAGGCGGTCCGAGTAGGGGAGAGGGTCCTCTTCCCAAATCAGGTTGTAGAGCGAGAAACGGTCGACGTCCTCGATGGCTTCGGTCACGACTTGTCGCCTCTCTCTGCGATGACGGTCGACGGCCAGACGGCTCAGGATTCGAAAGAGCCAGGGCTTAACGCTCTCCGGATCCTGGAGCTCGGGGAAGCTGCGCAACGCCTTCAGATAAGTCTCCTGAACCAGGTCCTCGGCGGACGCTCTTTCGCCGACGATCTTCATGGCAAAGCCGTAGAGGGCCTTGAGGTGGGGAAGCGCCAGCTTCTCGAACCGTTTGCTGTGCCCATCGTCCAACTCGGCGCCCCCCTCATCTTCTCTCTCTTCCACCTGCGTCACCTTGGCTCTCCCGACCCGCTCATACTGACGGTAAGACGACCAGCGGCGTCCGATTATTCCACCGTGGACCGATCGGAGAAGTCGACACTGTTTGCTGGTACCGGGGCCCGCAAGAACCCGTAGGTTCCGGAGATTTTAAGCCGAAACGGGGAGGGCAATGAAATCAGTAACTTACTAACTCGTTGCCCTTTCCCGTTTCCGAGATGGGATGAGAAGGTCAGCCGCCGTTGCGGGGTATCCGGGTAGGATCCCCGAGACAACGTCACGGGCTCTGAGGCCCAAACACGGAGGCCGACGATGCATGAGCATACCAGAGCGGGATCGCCGAGGAATTGCGGCCGGTGTTGCCAGACGACCAATTGTGGCTTATGACATTTCTGCAAGTGGTACCCGGCTCAGCGGTCTGGGAGAGATGGGCGCTGCGTGAAATGTCGAGCCGCCGACGTTGACGGCTCGACATGCGCAACATCAGGCCGCCTTATAGATCCGGACGTCCGGCTCCGCGTCGAGCAGCGGCTTGAGCGCGCCGACGACGTCGGAGGTAAACAGCCGGCTCTTCAGGTAGGCATTCGCCTGCTCTGCCGTGTCGAATCCGTGAAGCACCTCGACGTCCTCGTCGCGGACGAGCAACTCCTTCGACTTCGCACCGGCGATCGTGTCGAGAAACGGCGCCTTGTAGCGCTGGTAGACACCAGCGGCCGCAGGCCGGTTGGCGGGAGCGACCTTCAGGGTGATCTGCAGATAAACCATCGGCGTTCTCCTTCGTTTGGGCTTCTCTAACCCGGCATGAAAGAACAACTGTTCGCGGACCGACTTCCGTGAAAACTCCTTGCCGCGATCGCCATCCGACTATCGAAGTCTCTATTGCTGACCGCCTGACGACGGCCGCACGATGTCGTTCTTGGTGCTGCTTCCCACGATCGTGATCAATCCCTAAGACGACGGAGCGGGCCCGATTATTCCCAAGATTGGCTTGGCCGCGACCTTCTCGCGGGAGCGGCCGGGTGAGAGGCCATGGCCATGCTACGCGCCGTCCGCAGACGCTGCCAGTCTCATTCGCGATCCGCGAAGTTCCATCGGAGAAGTCGACAGCGTTTGCTGGTGCCGGGGCTGGGGCTCGAACCCAGATGAGCCAAAGGCTCAGGGGATTTTAAGTCCCCTGCGTCTGCCAGTTCCGCCACCCCGGCGTCGACGTCGGAGTATACAGCCACCCGCGTGAGCAGGCCGGCACGGGCGCGCGCAGGTGGATACAGGATCCCAGCCGCGACCTCCGAAATTGACCATCCTCTCCCGGTGGACGATTCGCCCTGCAACGGCAGCTCCGGTAGTTCGAGTCCGCCGTGGACTGAGCAGGACCAGCCCGTCGACGTATACTCCGCCGGCTTGGCGGAGGAACTCATGCGAGTCAGTCCGGGGATCGTCCTCGTTCTGTTCACGATTGGTTTGCCCGCCGTGCTCGCGGCGGAGACTGAAAAGCCACGTCCCGCCCCCGCCGCCCATGAGCGGATAGAGGTCACCGCGACCAAGTACCCGGCCAATCCCGACGAGATCCCGCAATCGATGACCATCGTGGACGGGAAGGACCTCCGCGACCGTGGCGTCACCGACTTGCGCTCGGCCCTCGCGCTCGTGGCCGGTGTTGACATCGCCCCGGGGGGCGACGGAGGTCCGGCCTCGGCGGTGCCCGAGATGTGGGGGCTCCGTGAGTTCGACGCGTACCTCCTGGTCGTGGATGGTGTTCCCTGGGGCGGAGCGTTCAACCCGGAGGTGGCAACGCTGAGCCTGCAGGATGTCGAGAGGATCGAGATCCTGCGGGGGGCCGCACCTGTCATGTACGGGGCTACCTCATTCATCGGCGTGATCCATGTGATCCGCAACCCCCCGGGTAAGGGGGCGAGCGTCATCGGGGCGGTCGCTGGCTCGCACGGTAGCGGCGCGATCGCGTCGTCGTTCGACCTTCCGACCTGGGCCGGCTTCGCCTCGCGCGTGACGCTTGCCGCGGAGAAGCGCGACAATTCCGATCCGCGCACGAACTTTGAGCGCGGGCACCTGCTCTGGCGCAACCGGCGTGGCTTCACCGGTGGCGGCGAGGCCTACTTCAATCTCGATGCGACCTGGCTGAATCAGGATCCGGCGAGCCCGGTGCCCCGGACGGGAGCCGTCCTTGCGACGAAGGTCCCGCTCGACGCCAACTACAATCCCAGAGGCGCCAAGATCGATCCGCGTCGCGGGGCGCTCAGCGGTGGCTTTTCGATGCCTGAAGCGTACGGCGTCTTGAGCGGCATCATCTCGTACGCCCACACGTCGAGCTCCACCCTCCGCGGGTTCGTTACCGATCCGAGGGGTCCCGTATTCCAGGCCGCCGGGGAACGCTCGACGACGTCCATCGACGAGGTCTACCTCGACGCCCATGTTGAGCTCAAGACCATGCCCAAGACCCAGCTCGTCGCCGGCGTCGACTATATGTACGGCCGCGGCCGCCTGAGCGGCGGCGAGATCAATTACACGATCGACTCTGATGGTTCGAATCCGCCGGGCGGGGACGCGATCCCGGCCGACACTGACGCAGGCATCACGGACACGAGGAACTTCGGCGGATTGTACGGGTACGCAGCGTGGACGCCGCACGCGCGGTGGCGGCTCGAGGGTGGTCTGCGACTGAACCTCACCAACGAGCGCCGCACCACATCGCTCGACAATTTCCAGACCAACACGTCAAAGCAGGGGAGCGACACCCTCGGCGAGACGAGGCTGGGGGGAAGCGCCGGCGTAACGTTCACCGCGTGGAGCCTCGGCGTGGACGACGTGCGAATCTTCGCCGGCTACCGGAACACCTACAAGCCGGCCGTTGTGGACTTCGGCCTCGACGCCGCGTCGCAGATTCTCGAGCCCGAAACGTCTCAGAGCGTGGAGCTGGGTGTGCGCACGGGGCTCTATCAGCGCAGGCTCGAAATCGAACTTTCCGCCTCCGACATGGAGCTTCACGACCTCGTTGTCCCCACGGTCGTGGGAGGCCAGCCCGCGCTCGAGAACGCCGGCGCGGAGCGCTTCCAGGGGGTCGAGTTTGAAGCGAGAGGGCGACTGCCGCACGACATCGTGCTGCGCGCCGCGGGGAGTCTCCACGACGCGCGATTCCTCGACTACGTGCGCGACTTCGACGGCGTGCCCACGCAACTGGAGGGGAACCGGCAGGAGATGACGCCGCGCTACCTTGCCGGCGCCGGCATCCTCTACGTGCCCCCCAAGGGGTTCACCGCCCACGCGGACGCTGCCTTCACCGGTTCTCGCTACCTCAACAAGCGGAACACGGCGCTCGCCCCGCAGTTCACGACGTGGGGAATGGGAATCGGCCGGCGCGCCGATCGCTGGGAGCTGCGCCTTGACGGCACGAACCTCGGCGATCGCCGCGATCCGGTGGCAGAGAGCGAGCTCGCCGATGCGTCGTACTACCGGCTCGAGGCACGCCGTGTCGGGATGACCTTCGAGTGGCGGTTCTAGCCCAACTTCCGCGGTTCATGAAGTCGGTTCTTTCCCTGGCGAAGACTTGGCCCGAGAAGCAGGATTCGGAAATGATGCTGGAATCATCGATGCGCTGGAAGGGCTCCGCGATGTGCGTGGGCTTCTCGGGTTCACTCCTCCGGTTCCACGGGGACACAAAGCATCCGCTGGCTCGTTGCCCCCGCCGCCGTGCTGAGGCCTTCGCGTGGCTTGCTTGTGACGCCGCCGAGCCTATCGTTAGCTCCGTGCAGTACGGCCAGCCCGCCGAGCTCACCGCATGGCGGGCAGGCGATCTTCCACTGCAGAGGAGGCCCGATGACGCACCGAACGGTCCTATCCCTGGCCATGATCCTGCTGTCAGGCGCTGCCGCGCCTGGTTCATTCGCTGGAACACGTTCATTGAAGGCCGGTTTCGTCAGGAGCGGCGCGGCCGAGATCTCGATGACGGAGGATGGGGTCCGCGTCCTGCGATATCAGCTCAACCGACTCATGCGCGGAGGCGAGAACCCCTCGAAGGCCTTTTCGGGAGGGCCGGCCATCGTCTTTGAGGTGCGCAACGAGGGGGCCGAGCCGCGCGACTTCGCCCTGGCGGTTGCGCTCTTCGACCGGCAGGGAGTGCTGGTGGGCGCAGGAACGCAGAGCCACACCGGCGATCTTGACCCGGGAGGGACGGATCAGGTCAAGCTCGTCCTCAAGGACGTGAACCAGGGCGTTCCCCAGGCTTCCACGATCATCATGACACTCGAAACCCGCCGGTAGCGCAGGAGGGCCTCGCGTGGATCCATCAGGCCACCATCCCGAGCGACCTCGGGATCTTCCCGCGACGCCCCGGACGGTCCCGACGATCCTGAGGTCCAGATCCAGCGGGACGATCACGACAGCCGCACGCCCGCGCGAATGCCGCGCCGGCGCTTGGCCGTGCGCCGCGTGGCGGTTCGTCTCATATTGGGCGAGTCGCCCGTGACTGGAGGAATCCCAAGATGCCAACGCAAGACGAGGTGTACACAATCCCTGAAGAAGACGTTCTTGCTTCGTTGAAGATGGAGGCGGAGAGCCGCAAGGCGCTGCGCGGCATGCGCGTCAAGCCCGATCGCTCGCCCTCACCGACGCTGCGCTCCAGGGCATCGAGTGGTGCCAACCCGTTCTCAGCGTCGACTCTTTCGCTTTTTCTCTGCGGCGCTGGGCAGATCTACAATCAGCAAGGCAAGCTCGGCGCGCTGATGATGCTGATGGAGATTCTTGCCGCGGCGGCGAACTGGGCGCTCATCCAGATATGGCCGAGTGTGGTGGAGATGGGGGGGCTGTTTGGCGTCACCGAGTGGCAGCTCGTGCAGGGCATCGCCGCGGCCGACTTTTTGGTGATCGTTCTGATTGCCGCCGGCGTCTACCAGGCGTACAGCCAGGCTGAGGCAGAATCGGGAGGGTACGCAGGATCCGACAACCCCTTCCTCTCGGGGCTTGCGTCGCTCGTGGTTCCGGGCTGGGGCCAGCTCGCCAACGCCCAGCCCGGCAAGGCAGTGGTCTTCTTCTTCAGCCTGCTGACCGGAGCCTACGTCGCGGTCCTGATGAAGTCCTCTCCGTTCATGAAGATTCTCAAATCGGTCGATCCGACCGGCATCCTCACCTCGAAGGTGGAGACCGCCGCCATGGGGATTCTCGGCGCCGCGGTCGTCATGTGGATCCTGGCAGTGTACGACGCCGTCCTGGTGGCGGGGATCCGGCGCCGGATGGCTTGAGGCCCGCGGTTCGGGCCATAATGCCCGCGTGCCGACCTACCGACTCAGGCTCGAGTACGAGGGGACCCGCTATCACGGCTGGCAGGAGCAGGCCAACGCGCGCTCCGTGGCGGGGGAGGTCCGCCGCGCGATCGTCGCGGCGGGCGGCGACATCGTCGAGCTGGGAGCATCCGGCCGCACCGACGCGGGGGTGCACGCCCTGGCGCAGGTCGCGCACCTGAGGCTGCGTAAGACGGTGGAGCCTGCGCCGTTCCGCCGCGCGGTGAACGACGCGTTGCCCACCGACATCCACCTTCTCGATGTCCGACAGGAGGCCGACTCCTTTCACGCGCGCCATGGCGCGACCTCGCGCATCTACCTCTACCAGATCTCACGCCGTCGCTCCGCGCTGGCCAAGCGGTTCGTCTGGTGGGTCAAGCGGCCGCTCGACGTCGCCGCGATGGCCGGCGCCGCCAAGCTGCTGGAAGGGCGCCACGACTTCAGCCTGTTCTGCGAACGGCCGAAGGAACAGGAGAGCACACTGGTGGTCGTGGAGCGCGGCGAGGTGGTCGAGTCGGGGGCGCTGATCCTGGTGCGCCTCTCGGCTTCGCACTTTCTCTGGAAGATGGTGCGCCGCGTGGTGGGGGTGCTGGTACGCGTCGGGGCGGGGGAGCTGTCACTCGATGAGATCGAGGCGCTGGCCCAGGCGCGGCTTCCGGAAAGCATCAAGGACGGCATCGCGGCCTGGACCGCTCCGTCCTCGGGCCTGTTTCTCGAGCGCGTGCTCTACCCGGGGGATCCTGAGCCTCCGCCCATCGCGGCCGCGGTTGCCGTGCCCGCGGAGTGAATCCGCCGCGCACTCTAATCCATCCATCGGTGGGGCGGAGCGCGAGGCGGTTCATCCTTTTGGCTCGTCGCCTGTCCATGATCTGTGAAACCTGTTGACTCCCACGCTCAGGAGGAGGAATCAAGATGATGAAGAGGATTCTTGCAGCTCTTGTCGCGGCCGGCTGTCTTGCCATGATCCCGGCCATGGCTCAGGAGGAGCCTGAGCCTCAGGCCGTCGTCGTATTGAACAACACGCGGTTCGAGCCGCTCGGTGTGGACGTGGTGATCCCCACGGGCCAGTCACACAGGTTCGAGGTCCGCTCCGGCGGGTTCGCGCGGGCGAGCCTGCTGATCGGGGGCACGACCACGCCCGGTTCGGGAGCGCTCAAGGTCGCAACGGCGTACGGCCCGCCCTTCGTACCGTCCGGCCCGCCGCGCCGGCTCCAGGTCGACGCCCAGGGTAATGTCCGCGGCCAGGTGCTGGAGCCGGTGTTGGGCCCGGCAATGGTCGTGATCGTCCTGAACGACTCCTCGGCGGACGCCACGCTATCCCTGAGCGTGTACTTCGCCAACTGAAGCTCCATTCAGGCCGGGCCGGGGAGCGGAGGGGGTGCGGCCGCGCCCGCAGCCGTGCCCGGAAGGTGGATGATCTCGCCGCCGCGCAGCATTCGTGCGGCGACCTTCCGCTGTTGCACTCCCACTCTGTCGTTGCTATCGTGCCCGGACTCCAGCACGGCATCCCCGGAGACTCGATGGCCCGCTCGTTTGCACCGCGCAACCTCGGCCGCGAATCGTGGCGCCACCGGCTCAAGCGGAAAGACGGCGTGGTCGTGCTGGCCAGCGGCGGGATGGATTCGTGCGCCCTGATCGGCCATCTGGCGCGTGAGGGCGCCGAGGTCTTCCCGCTCTTCGTCAAGGCGGGCCTGGTCTGGGAGGCGGCCGAGCTTTCCTGCCTGCGGCGGTATCTGGCCGCGCTGCCCGCCGCCCTCGCGCGGCGCGTGAGGCCTCTGAAGGTGGCCACACTGCCCATGGATGATCTGTACGGGGACCACTGGTCCACGACGGGCCGCGGAGTTCCCGGCTGGCGCGCGGCGGACAACTCGGTCTATCTCCCCGGGCGCAACATCATGCTGCTGGCCAAGGCGGCCGTCTACGCGGCGCTGCTGGGCGCTCGCCGGGTGGCGCTGGGCGCCCTGAAAGGAAACCCCTTCCCCGACGCGTCAGCCGAGTTCTTCCGGACGCTTCAGAAGAGCCTCTCGGCCGGCCTGGACTTCCCACTCAAGGTCGAGGCTCCGTTTCTGGGTCTCGAGAAACAAGACGTGATACGCCAATCCGCCGGGCTGCCATTGCACCTGACGTTCTCGTGTTCCAACCCCTCGGGCCGCGCGCCTTGCGGCGTCTGCGCCAAATGCCGGGAGAGGATCCTTGCGTTTCGCGCCGCCCGGATCCCCGAGCCGGCCGCCTTGCGGACGGGCCCCGGGGCCATGAAGAAGGAGCTTCAGTGATGAAGTCGATCGTGTTGCTGCTCGCGGCGGCTGGGCTGCTGATGGGCTTCGCGCATGCCTCCGGCGCCGCCACCATACCAACGAAAGCATCGAAGGTCTTCACATTTCCCTATCACGTGGACGACCTGCCCAACGGGCTGAGAGTGATCACCGTCCCGCTGCCGTATCCCGACCTGGTGGCCTTCTACGCGGTGGTGAGAGCGGGCTCGCGCAACGAGGTGGAGCCGGGCAAGTCGGGGTTCGCGCACTTCTTCGAGCACATGATGTTCCGCGGCACCGAGAAGTACCCCCCGGAGAAGTACAACGAAGTCATGAAGGTGATCGGCGCGGACCACAATGCCTTCACGACGGATGATTTCACGGCGTATCACGCGCTTTTCGGCAAGGCCGACCTCTCCACCGTCATGGAGCTGGAGGCGGACCGCTTCCGCAACCTCAAGTATCCGTTGGAGGCTTTCCGGACGGAGGCCAAGGCGGTCCTGGGCGAGTACAACAAGAACAGCGCCAACCCGATCAACAAGCTGTTCGAGGTGATGCGCGAGAAGTCCTTCCGTGAGCACACCTACAAGCACACGACGATGGGCTTCATCAAGGACATCGAGGACATGCCCAACCAGTTCGACTACAGTCGGACGTTCTTCGACCGCTTCTACCGCCCGGAAAACGTCGTCCTGATCGTCGTGGGCGACGTGAAGCACGACGACGTCCTGGGCCTGACGGAGAAATACTGGGGAGGGTGGAAGAGAGGCGACTTCGCGCAGCAGATCCCCGCCGAGCCGGAGCCTGCGGGGCCCTACACCACGCACGTGGACTGGCCCACGCCGACGCTGCCCTGGGTCGTGGTGGGTTTCCGGGGTCCGGCCTTCTCCGACGAGTCGCCCGACATGGCGGCGCTGGACTTGGCGTCGCAGATCGCGTTCTCGCAGAGCTCACCCCTCTACCAGAAGCTCGTCATCGACGAGCAGAAGGTGGACACGCTCTTCCCGTTCTTCCGCGACAGCCGTGATCCAGGGCTGCTGTTTCTCGGCGCGCGCGTGAAGGACGTGAAGGACCTGGCGTACGTGCAGGACGAGATCCTGGCGGTGGTCGAGGGGCTGCGCAACGAGCCCGTGAGCGTGGAAAGGCTCGACGCGGTGAAATCGAACATGAAGTACGCCTTCGCCCTCTCGATGGACAACACCGAGTCGGTGGCGCAGGCGCTGGCTGGATTCGTGCAGCACGATCCTTCGCCCGAGACGGTCAACAAGTTGTACGCGCTCTACGAGAAGGTCACGCCCGAGACGATCACCCGGATGTGCCGCACCTATTTCACCGACAAGCGGCGCACGACCGCCACGCTGGCCACCGCCGGCACGATGCCGGCGACGGGGCAGGCAGCGGCGAAGACGGACGCCGCCGTCAAGCAGATTCTCAGGCCCTCGCAGGTGCCGCTGGTGTCGTTCCGCGTCCTGTTCGGCGCCGGATCGGCCAATGACCCGAAGGGCAAGGAAGGGCTCGCCTCCCTCACGGCGGCGATGCTCTCCCGCGGCGGCAGCCGCACCATGACCTATCAGAAGATCGTCGAGGCGATGTACCCGATGGCCACCAGCGTGCAGTCCCAGGTGGACAAGGAGATGACCGTCTTCTCGGGCACCACCCACGTCGACAACCTGGACGGGTTCTACAAGATCCTCGCCTCGATGCTGCTGGATCCCGGCTGGGACGAGGACGACTTCAGGCGCGTCAAGGACGATGCGATCAACTTCCTCAAGGTGAGCCTGCGAGGCAACAACGACGAAGAGCTGGGCAAGGAGGCGCTCTACCTGTTCATCTACGGACCGGGCCACCCGTACGGCCACGAGAACACGGGCACGCTTGCGGCGCTGGAGAGGCTCACGCTCGACGACGTGAAGAGCTTCTACCGGACGCAATACACGCGGTCCAACCTCACGCTGGGGCTTGCCGGCGGCTATCCCGAGGTGTTCGCCTCCCACGTCGCCGCCGACTTCGGGAAGCTCCCCAACCCCCCCGGCGGGGCGCAGTCCCAGGCGGCCGTGCCCGAAGCGCAGGCCGTCAACGGACAGCAGCTCCGGATCATCAAGAAGGATACGCGGGCCACCGCCATCTCGCTGGGGTTCCCGATCCCGGTGACACGCGCGGACAAGGACTGGCCGGCGCTGTGGCTTGTCAGCTCGTACTTCGGCCAGCACCGCTCCAGCAACTCGTACCTGTACCAGCGGCTGCGCGAGGCGCGCGGGCTGAACTACGGCGACTACGCCTACGTCGAGTACTTCCCGCGGGGCATGTTTCAGTTCCAGCCCGACGCGAACCTGGGCCGGCAGCGCCAGATCTTCCAAATCTGGATCAGGCCGGTGGAGCCGGCCAACGGCCACTTCGCCCTGCGCATCGCCTTGTACGAGCTCAGAAAGCTGATCGAAAACGGGATGAGCGCCGAGGACTTCGAGAACACACGCAAGTTCCTCGACAAGTACGTGGCGGTGCTCGCCAAGACCCAGGACACGCAGCTCGGCTACGCGCTGGACGGGCAGTACTATGGGACAGGTGAGTTCGTCCCCTGGGCCCGCAAGCAGCTCGAGTCCCTCACGCTGGATCAGGTCAACCGCGCCATCAAGACCTGCTTGAGCTGGCAGGACATCAAGATCGTGATGATCGCGAAGGACGCGGACGGACTCAGGGAGGCGATCCTGCGGAACGCGCCCTCTCCGATCAGCTACAACGCGGCCAAGCCGAAGGAGATCACCGACGAGGACAAGGTGATCCAGG
>JAWPNA010000037.1:0-7434 GCA_045402695.1 Acidobacteriota bacterium | reverse complement strand
TCGCCACGGACATCGGAGGAGCCCGCGGTATCGTCGACGACGGTGTCACCGGCCTCATCGTCCGGCCAGGCGATCCGGACGATCTCGCGGCGGCGCTGCTGAAGCTGATCGAGCACCCAGAGAGGGCGCGATCGATGGCCGACCGGGCCCGCCGCCAGGTCTCGTCGCGCTACTCCGTCGGCCGGTTGGCGGACGAGACGCTCGCGGCCTACGCTCACGCCATGGAAAGGCGCGCCGGCCTGAGAGGCGCGGACCTTGTTGAGGGAAGCGCGGGCGCGGGGAAGACGGCATGAAGCTGTACCGCAGGATGCTCACCTACCTGTGGCCCTACAAGTGGAGGGTCGCGCAGGTGCTGACACTCGCCGTGCTGACGGCGGCGCTCTCGATCGGATCGCTGGGGGCGATGAAGCCCCTGTTCGACACCCTGTTCGCCAGCGAAGTGGCGGATCTCAAGGTGGGCCTGAATGTCCTCGATGCCCAGGGCCGCAAGGTCGAAGGATTGCGCGTGCGCCCCAGGATGCCGGAGGGGTGGAAGGCACGGCTGGCGCGCGACTGGCGGATCTTCGAGGACGAGACGCTCGTGCTGGAGGGGTACCGCAAGGACTCCTCCCTTGCCATCCCGATCATCATGAAGAACCGCCGCGACGACATGCTGGAAGGCGTGAGGCTCGATGCGGAGATCGTGGGCAAAGGCTGGCGTGCCGTGGTCCAGATGCCCGAAGGGTACGAGACGTTGCTGCTCGGTCCGGGCCAGGAGATGATCGCGCAGCTCCTGCTGAAGCCGGAGAAGGGGCATTACATGTTCTCCGGGCCGTTCTGGAGCCGCCCCGGGCCGCGCAGGGCGGCGGACTGGCTCGAGGACCATGTCTTCGCCAACAAATTCAAGGCGCTGTTCATCATCTCGGCCGTCATCCTGATCACGACGCTGCTGAAGAGCCTGTGCTTCTACAACAAGGCGTTCTGGTCCAACTGGCTCAGCAAGAAGGTCATGGTGGACCTGCGCAAGCAGCTCTTCGACTGCCTGATCTCCCAGTCGGTGACCTACTTCGACCGGCGCAAGAGCGGCGTCATCATCTCCAAATTCACCAATTCCCTCACCCAGATGCAGAAGGGGATGACCGCCATCCTGTCCGAGGTGGTCACCGAGCCGCTGATGATCGTCGGCGCCCTGGGGCTGGCCTTTTCCATCAACATGAGATTGGCGCTCATCGGCATGCTGATCTTCCCGCTCAACTGGCTCGTGATCCTGGTGACGGGCAAGCTGATCCGCCGGTCCACAGACCGGTCGCTGAGGGAGCGCGCCAACATGGTGCAGATGCTCCAGCGCAGCATCGAGGGAATCCGCGTCGTGAAGGCGTTCGTCATGGAAGATCACGCGCGCGAGGGGTTCGCCGAGGCCAACGATCAGGCATTCCGTTACGACATGCGCGGCGCGAAGGCCAAGTCCATACTGCAGCCGGTGGTGGAGGTCTTCTCGGCGGGCTTCGTGATTGTCTTCCTGCTTCTGGGCGGCGTGTCGATCCTGAGGGGCGAGATGTCGCCCGGCGATTTCATCACCTTCTACGCCGGCATGGTGGCCTGCTACAGCCCGATCAAGAAGGTGAACAACGCCATCTCGGAAATCCAGGAAAGCGGCAGCGGCGCCGCGGACGTGTTCGCGGAGCTTGACCGCGTCCCCGAGATGCAGGAAGCGCCCGACGCGGTGGAGATTCCTCCGCTGCACGACTGCCTCGAGCTGAAGAATGTCTCGTTCCACTACGACAAGCCGGCGCCGGTGCTCAGGAACGTGAGCGTGAAGATCGGCAAGGGGGAGTTCGTGGCGCTCGTGGGACCATCCGGCGCGGGCAAGTCCACGCTGGTGAACCTGCTGCCTCGCTTCTACGACGTGCTCGAAGGTTCCGTGGAGATCGACGGCGTGGACATCCGCCGCGTCAAGCTGGAGTCGTTGCGCCGGCAGATCGGGTTCGTGACGCAGGAGCCGATCCTGTTTCACGACACCATCGCCAGCAACATCGCCTTCGGCGAGAAGGAGGCCACTCCCGAGAAGATCGAGGCGGCCGCGCGCACGGCTCACGCGCACGAGTTCATCAAGGACCTGCCGAAAGGGTACGACACGGTGGTGGGGGACCGGGGCGTGATGATGTCGGGAGGGCAGAGGCAGCGCATCGCCCTGGCGCGCGCCGTGATGCGAAACCCGGCCATCTTGCTGCTGGACGAGGCCACCTCTTCGCTCGACACGGAGAGCGAGAGGCTCATCCAGGACGCCATGGACCGCTTCGTGAAGGGTCGCACCACCATCGTCATCGCGCACCGCCTCTCCACCATCCTGCACGCCGACCGGATCGTGGTGATGGATCAGGGCCGCATCGTGGAGACGGGCACCCACCAGGAGCTGCTGGCGAGCGGCGGTGTCTACCGCCGCCTGTACGAGATGCAATTCCGCGACGAGCCGGAGCCCATTGGGGGAACGGGGGGCATGGGGGGCCTTGGCGGCGTGGGCGCCGCGCAGCCCCAGCCGGCATGAGCGACCTGCACTTCGATCTGCACGGGCTCTCCGTCTCCCTCGATCTGAACGACGACGATCTGCGCGCCTTCGTGAAGGAGCAGTTCGAGACGAAGAAGGGGGCCGATCCCGACGCCGAGCTGCACGTGAAGGCCTCCTGGCGGTGGGGGAGGCAGGCCGCCAAAGGGCCCTTCGCCGCCGCGTCCGATCCGGAGCGCGAGAGAGTGGGCCGCGGCGTGACGCTCGCGCTCGAGGACGGCGTGCCGGCAAGCGTGCTGTGGCAGCGCGTGCCGGACTTTCCCGAGCTGAAGATGTCGTTCGAGCTGGAAGGCGACCTGGTCTGCCGCCTGAACGTGACGGCCGACTGCGCGTATGTGCCGGCAGGGATGGGCCGCAAGCTCGAGTACCTGAGGCGGGGGCGGGTGGACCGCAAGAGGAACCGGCTCTTCTTCAAGCTGATGTACTTCATGGTGTACTACCCCTTGGCCTGGAAGGTGGAGCGCACGCGGGGATGGGGGCTGCTGCACGCCTCGGCGGTGACCCTCCCGTCGGGAAAGGCGATGATCCTGTCGGGGCTCGGCGGCGTGGGCAAGTCCACGCTGGGCCTGTCGCTCCTTTCGCGCCCGGGAGCCAGGCTGCTCTCGGACAACCTGATCTTCCACGACGAGGAGCGGATCTATTCCTGCCCTGAGCCGGTGAGGCTCGACGAGACCTCCCTGAAGGGAATGGCCGAGGGGGGTGTGGAGCCGCGGCGGACGAGGCTCCCCCTGTCGGCGCACCCGAAACCGACCTACCGCGTCGCCTCCGCGCGTCGTGCCGCCGCCGCTCTCCCGGCCGCGCTGTACTTCCTGCGGTTCGCTTCCCGCTCGGGCGTCACCTCTCTGAGGCCGGGGCAGGCCGCCGAGATGCTGCTCGCGGGGAATGACTTGGCGCGGGAGATCAAAGACTACCGTCCCTGCTCGTCGCTGCTGACGATGCTGGCGGCCGAGCGGGGAGCGCCGCCGATGGCGAAGCGCGCGTCCCTGGCGCGGCTGCTGGAGCCCGTGCGCTGCGCGGTCTTCCGGATCGGGGAAGGAGAGAAAGTGGCCGACACCGCGGCGCGCCTCGCCGAGCGGGTGGAGGCGATCGCGTGAGCGTCCCAGGCGGCGGACCCTGCGCGCAGCCGGCGCGCGCGGGCGTCCCGTGCATGATCGAGGATCCGGCGGGGCGCGGCGTGAAGCTGTACGCGGGCCCCAACTCGGGCGCGGAGCCTTGGGTGGTCGATCGGCTGATGGCGGTGTCGCGCCTGCCGTGGGTAGCCGAGCCGGTGGTGGCGCTGCCTGACTTGCACTGGAAGGATCGCCTCGAGACACCGTCCTCTACCGCCATCGCGACCCGTTCAGACATCGTGCTGTCGTTTTCCAGCCCGTCGCAGAACTGCGGCATGAATCTGCTGACCACGCCTCTGATGCAGTCGGATCTCACCGAGGCGTTCCTGGACAGGCTGATGGATCACCTGCGTGAGGAGATCCCGCGCCGCCGTCGCAAAGCCGCGCTGGGCCGCTCGGAGGTGATCGACTTCTGCCGCAAAGGGGCCCCCGCCGCGGCGCGGCGCTTCGGGCTCGACCCCGGGATGTGCGCGGCCATCGAGCACGGCGGCAATGCCCTGGCCGGCGAGGAACCCTCAAGCGTCGAGCTGGCCGCGGCGGTGGACGAGCGGAGCCTGGAGATGGGCCGATTCTCGTTCGCCTACATCGGGGGCGGAAACCACTTCCTCGAGTTGCAGGTGGTCTCCGAAGTGATCGACAAGAGCCTCTGCCACGCGCTGGGGCTTGAGCCCGGGCGGGTGGTGGCGATGTTCCACACCGGGTCCGAGAGACTCGGCCACGACCTGGGCCGGCTCTACGCCTGGCGCAGGAAGACAGATCCGAAGCGCCGGCGCAAGCTGTTCTGGAGGAAGGTGTCGCTGCACATGATGCGCGACGTGCGCGGACTGGGAGATCTGAGGCGGCGCTGGGACTACCACTTCAGGAGGCGGGATTATGTGGCGGTGCCCGCCGAGTCGCGCGAAGGGAGGAAGCTCATCCTCTCGCTCAAGGTGGCCGCCAACTACGGGTACGCCAACCGGACTGCGGTGACGGCGTTGATCCAGGTTGCGCTACGCCGCGCCACGGGCTCGCGCGATCTCCGCCTGGGAATCCTCGCCGACCTGTCGCACAACACGATCCAGCGGGAAAGGATCGACGGGAAGGATCT
This sequence comes from Acidobacteriota bacterium, assembly GCA_045402695.1. Classification (GTDB taxonomy): domain Bacteria; phylum Acidobacteriota; class Polarisedimenticolia; order JACPZX01; family DASXTC01; genus JAWPNA01. The sequence continues at coordinate 2,696 of JAWPNA010000037.1, read as the reverse complement.
CTGGGTCCACCGTCACAACGCGGCACGCGCGGTGGGCCCCTCGGCGATGCCCGCCGATCACCCCTACCGGGAGATCGGCCAGCCGATCATGGTGCCCGGCACCAACCGCACCTCCTCGTTCGTGGTGGTGGGGCGCGACGGAGCCGCGGCTTCGCTGTACTCGGTGGACCACGGCGCGGGCCACACAGTGGAGCGGTTCGAGGCCGCGGGGTTGCTGAGCCAGCGGCCGGGATTCGTCACCCGCAAGTACACCTACGACTCGCCCTCACCCGAGATCCTGCCGCACCTCTCCGATGAAGCGATCGAAGAAGTGATGTCGGTGGCCGGGGCCGCCGGCATCGCGCGGCCGGCCGCCCGCCTGCGCCCCGTGGCCGTGCTCAAGGCCTGAAAAGGACTCCCCGCATGAAGGTCGCTTACATCGCCAATACATTTCCGCGCTGGGGAGGCGGCTGGCTCCTCAACGAGGTGCGCGGGGTGCTGGGCGCCGGCGTGGAGTTGGCCCTCATCTCGTTCAACCGTCCGTCGGCCGAGGTGGCCGCGCAGTCGGGCATGCGGGAGTGGATCGACCGCACCACCTACATGCCTCGCGGCGGTTCGCGGGAGTGCGTGCGGGCCGGGTTGTGGTGTCTCTTCCGATCCCCGCTGGCGTTCGTGCGCGGAGTGTCCGCGGCGCTGCGCGTCGGCGGGCGCACGAGTCACACCAGCCACCTGATGGAGGTGTTCTACCTGGCGGCGCGCATCAAGGAGGCCGGAGCCACCCACGTTCACGCGCAGCACGCCGACTACATCGCCGACGCGGCGATGGCCGCGGCCGCGTGCCTCGAGCTGCCCTTCTCCTTCGCCGCCCATGCCCGCGATCTCTACACGCACCCCGGGCGGCTGAGGGTGAAGATCCGGGCGGCGCGCTTCGTCGCCACGTGCACCGGCTTCAACGAGACGTACCTGAAGGAGTTCTGCGGGAAGTTGGGCGGAAGGGGAATGGAGCCATCCAAGATCGTGCGCGTGTACCACGGTGTGGACCTGGAACGGTTCTCTTTCTCGCCGTCGCCCGCGTCTCCCGAGCGGCTGATCGCCGTGTCGCGCCTGAAGGAGAAGAAAGGTTTCCCTTATCTGATCCAGGCCGTCGCGCGCCTGAGGGGCAAAGGGCGCGATGTCCGGCTGGAGATCTACGGCGACGGGGATCAGAGAGAGCCGCTTGCCGCCCTCATCGAGGATCTGGGCCTCGCCGGTGCGGTGGCCCTGAAAGGGGCGATCGAACACGAGCGAATCCCGGCGGCTCTGGCGCGAGCGGGAGTGTTCGTGCTCCCCTGCATGGTGATGCCGGATTCTGACCGCGACGGCATCCCCAACACGATCATCGAGGCCATGGCGTGCGGCTTAACTGTGGTCTCCACCGAGATCTCGGGGATACCTGAAGTCGTGAAGGACGGCGCCAGCGGCCTCCTCGTCGCGGAGCGCGACGCGGGGGCGCTGGCGGCGGCCCTCGAGCGGGTCATCGCCGATCCGGACCTGCGCGCGCGCTGCGGCCGCGAGGGACGGAGGATCGTCGAGGAGAACTTCAGCATCAAGGCGACCGGTCGGACCCTGTCCGGTCTGTTCAGGCGAGATGCTGGCCCGGCTGGCAGCGCGACGTGAGGGCCGCCAGCAGCTTCTCGTGGATCCCGCCGAATCCGCCGTTGCTCATGATGAGCACGGCGTCGCCGCGGCGGGCGCGCTCGCTGATGTAGGCCACGATTTCCTCTACGCCGCCGGGCATCTGAGCCGCCGAGAGACCTCGTTCGCGCAGTTCGTCCACCAGGCGGTCCACGCTGAACCGGTGCCCCTCCGGGGCGCGCTCGGGGTGATCCACCGGGGCGATCAGCACGTCGCCGGCGCCGTCGAAAGCACGGGCGTACTCCTGCTGGAAGACATCGCGCCGCGTGGTGTTGGTGCGCGGCTCGAACACGGCCCAGAGATGCCGCCGCGGGAATCGCGCCTTGATGGCCGCGATCGTCTCGCGCACCGCCGTTGGATGATGCGCGAAGTCGTCAATCACGGTGATGCCCCCGGCCACCCCCCGGATCTCCTGCCGGCGGCGCACGCCCGAGAAGGCCGCCAGTCCCGCGCGGATCTCAGCGGTTGTGAGCCCGAGCCCGCGCCCCACCGCGACCGCCGACAAGGCATTGCGCAGGTTGTGGTTGCCCGTGAGCTGCAGGTTGAATGTGCCGAGATCGGCGCCGTCCGCGGTCACGTGAAAGCTGAGGCCGTCCGGCCCGGAGTCCAGCGCGCGACCCCTGATCCGTGAGCCGTCGCTCAGCCCGTATGGGATCAACTCGGCCATGCAGCCCGCGGCGAGTTCCGCCGCGATCGGGTCATCGGCGCAGACAATGAGACGCCCGCCGTGCGCGGTGGGTGGCACGAGCGCCACGAAGCGGGCGAACGCCTCCTTCACGGCGTCGAGGCTGGGATACATCTCCGCATGGTCGTACTCGACGCTGGTCAACACAGCGGTGCGCGGCATGTAGTGCAGGAACTTGGGACCCTTGTCGAAAAACGAGGTCTCGTACTCGTCCCCCTCGATCACGAACGGGGCATCCTTACCGTCCCTCCCCAGGCGGTACGATTGGTCGAGGTCCTTCAGAACGCCGCCCACCAGGTAGGAAGGATCGCGCCCCGTCTCCAGGAGCATCCGGGCGATCATCGCCGCGGTGGTGGTC
>JAWPNA010000167.1:0-2422 GCA_045402695.1 Acidobacteriota bacterium | reverse complement strand
TTCCGCGTCACGGCCAAACGAGTGGACCAGCTCCCGTCGCATCCCGACTCGGGCGTGTGGAACGACGTGGAGCCGGTCAACCTGCACCTCATGCCGCTCTGGTGGCGTCCGGAGCGTCCCGAGGAGCTGACCGTGAAGGCCGTGCATGACGGCAAGGAGCTCGCGATGCTCCTGGTCTGGGCCGACTCCACCGACGACCACACGGCCATTCGGCCGCAGGATTTCCGCGACGCGGCGGCCGTGGAGTTCTCGCTGCAGCCCGACCCGCCGTTCTTCGCGATGGGCCAGGCCGGCCAGAAAGTCAACCTCTGGATGTGGAAGTCGGAGCGGGAGGCGGACATGCAGCCCGCATTTCAGGAGCTCGACAAGATCTACCCCAACCTCGGCATCGATTCCTATCCAAATCTGCTCCGCTCGCCGCTCGAGCAGCCCACGCGCCACGCTTTGACTTTGGACTCGGATCCGACCTTCGTGACTGCCTGGGGCGCCGGCAACATCGTGGCCGACCCGACGCGCAAGAGTTCGGCGGAGGATCTCTCCGCGGGCGGGTTCGGAACCCTGAGGGCGCGGCCGCGCGAGGATCAGACGGTGGATTCGGTGGGAGTGCACTCCACGGGCTCCTATCGCGTGGTCTTCAGGCGGGCGCTGTCGGGCAAAGGGCCCGATGCGGTGAGCCTCACGCCGGGCGGTCGGGCTCCCATGGCCTTCGCTGTTTGGAACGGCAGCGCGGGGGACCGCGACGGAAAGAAATCGGTGACCATCTGGCAGGAGCTGGCACTGGCACCATGACCGGGAATCCCCGGGTGTGAACGAGGAGGTGTGACACATGACCGAGACTACTGACCGCCCGGCAGGCATCGACCGCCGGCTCTTCCTGGCGTACCTCGGCGCTGGAGCCGGGGCGTCGGTGCTCGGGGCGCAGCTTGGCTGCGGCTTCCTGAAGCCCACTCCGGGAGACGGAAATCCCCTGTCGCGAAGCGTCTCGAGGGAGTGGGAGAAGATCTACCACGATCAGTACCGCTACGACAGGCACTTCGACTGGGTCTGCTCGCCCAACGACACGCACGCCTGCCGGGTGCGCGCCTACGTCCGCAACGGCATCGTGGTCAGGAGCGGGGCGACCTACGACTACCAGGACTACAGCGACCTGTACGGGCACCACGCCACCAACAACTGGAACCCGCGCCAGTGCGCGAAGGGGTACACGTTTCATCGCGTGGTCTACGGGCCGTACCGGCTGCGCCATCCGATCGTGCGCAAGGGGTGGAAAGCCTGGGCCGACGCCGGCTACCCGGAGCTGACGCCCGAGAACAAGGCGAAGTACCTCTTCGACCGCCGCGGTGATGACGAGTTCGTCCAGATCACATGGGAGGACGCCTTCGCCGGCATCGCGGGCGCGCTCAGCGCCATCGCGCACCGCTACAGCGGCGAGGACGGGACCAAGCGGCTCTACGCGCAGGGATATCAGCCGGAGATGGTGAAAGCCACATCGGGCGCCGGCACCCGCTGCATCAAGACGCGCGGAGGGATGGGGCTGCTGGGCGTGCTGGGCAAGTACGGCATGTACCGGCTGAACAACTCGCTGGCGCTGCTCGACGCCAAGGTCCGCGGCGTCTCCCACGAAGAGGCGAGGGCCGGCCGCAACTGGTCCAACTACACATGGCACGGCGATCAAGCGCCGGGGCAGCCTTGGGTGCACGGCCTGCAGGCCTCGGACTGCGACTTCAATGACCTGCGATCGTCAAAGCTGATCATCATGGACGGCAAGAACCTGGTGGAGAACAAGCTCACCGACTCGCACTGGTTCATCGAGACGATGGAGCGGGGAGGCAAGATCGTGGTCATCGCTCCGGAATACGGGCCTCCCTCCACGAAGGCCGACTACTGGATTCCGATCCGGCCGCAGACCGACGCCGCGCTGTGGCTCGGCATCACCCGCCTCATGATGGAGAGAAGGCATTTTGACGAGAGCTTCGTGAAGCGATTCACCGACTTCCCGCTGCTGGTGAGGCACGACAACCTGAGGCGGCTGCGGGCGCACGAGGTGTTTACCGGCTACCAGACATCGTTGTCGGCCGAAGGTCCCTCGATGAAAATCCAGGGACTCAAGAAGGAGCAGCACGAGAAGCTGGGTGACTACGTCATCTGGGACGAGAACCTGAAGGCTCCGCGCGCGATCACCCGCGACGACGTGGGGGATCGGATGCATGAAGGCGGCCACGCGCCGGCCCTCGAAGGGACTCACACGATCAGGCTCGCCGGCGGCCAGACGGTGGAGTGCTCGACGCTGTGGACTCTCTACCAGACCCACCTCAAGGACTATGACCTCGATGCGGTCTGCGAGATCACCCAGGCCCCGAAGCGCCTCGTCGAGCAGCTCGCCGAGGCGATCGCCACCATCAAGCCGGCCGCCATCCACCAG
>JAWPNA010000496.1:0-3539 GCA_045402695.1 Acidobacteriota bacterium | reverse complement strand
GCGCGATGCCGTCTGCATCGTCGCAGCTCCTCACCGATGTCCCGCATCGCTGTCGTCGCTGCTCCTCGCATCCGGCACCGCGGCGCTCGCAACGCGGCCTGCGGTAGTTTGTCGCCACCCTGTTAAGCAAGGGATTCCCCTCACGTGAGTCAATTCCCCCAGATCACGCGAAAGACCCATCGCCGCCCACGGCCGATGGACAAGAAACCATGCCCCCGTCCAGGCCACAGGCGGCGGGGGCACGCGTAGGACAGCGCGGGGCCAAGCCCGGCCATCCACGTCGTCGCCGTGATCGATTCAGAAGTTGAGCATCAACTCCGCCACCGCCTGGTTGGTTGAGAGATCCTCGGTAACAGTCTGCTGCTTGACGCTGCTCAGCTCCAGCCCCCACCGGACATGCCATCCGGCCACCGGCCAGACGAAGCCGGCCGTGATCTTGCTGCGTGTGCTGTCGTCCACGTCCTTGTTCGGGTCGGTCTGATCGAACCGCCCGAAGATTGTGAGGTCGTGTGCGTTTTCCCAGTACTTCTCGACCTCGACCCACCAGCCTCTCCCGTCTACGTCCTGCTGGCCGGACGCCAACAAATCCCCGAAGGTCGGCGAGTTGGGGTCGGTATCGAAGACCGGGTCGAACTCCTCGTCGAACGTGTCCTTGGCGAGGACAAACCCGCCCTGGACCTCCATGCCGTTCTTCCAGACCTGCGCTGCCGTGACGCCGTACCGATTGATGGCGACCTTGTCGTCGCCACTGCCGATCAGGTCGGGATCATCCTGCACGCCCCTGTAGGCGAACGCGGTGAACCCGGATGCGGTTTCGCCCCACATCAGCTCGAAGGCCAGCACACCGTCCTTCTGCTTGTTGTCGTCGCTGTGGTCGGTGGTGGACCCGCTGGTGTCCGGCCCGTTGAGGATCTGGCCGATGATGCGCCAGTTCTTCCGGACGTAGGTTCCCTCGATGCCGATCTGATCCTGGTTCAGCTTGAAGTTGGTACCACCGGAAAAGGCCGAGTCCGAGCTCGTCAGATCACGCGAAAGAGCGTCGGGCGTGCTGATCCCTGTGGGCCGATCCAGTCCGCCGAAGCCCACCCTCGTCAGCGTGTGGAACTGGCCAAGGCGGAAGGTCCAGAAGCTGTCGGGCTTGCCGTAGATGCCTCCGGCGGAGATGACAGCCTCGATGATCTCCTCGTCGCCGGGCCGTTCCAACTCGACGAACCCGCTGAAGTTCTTGGTGACGGGACCGGCATAGAATAGCGTCGCGTCATTGAGCTGGAACGTGGAGGTCTCCGTGGTCCCGGAATCGGGCGCCGGGTCCTCGGCGGAGCTGTACGTGTACCGTCCTCTCACGCGCACGGCAAGGTAGTTCTGAACCTTCTTCCAGTCGGGATCCTTGTCGAACTCACCGGGCAGGCGGTACTGGGCCCGACGGAACTGGTGGCCGTACGAGTTGAGTCTCGGCGGCGCAGGGTAGTGGCACGTGGCGCACGGGACATCGTACTGGCGCGACCAGGCCGGTATCGCCGAGGCCGTCGAAGGAAAGAGGGTGTATGCCAGCGCCGCGGTGAAGATCAAAAGCAGCGAGCGCGGGCACTTCCATCTCGTGCCCCTATCTCTGTTCATGGTCTTGCCTCCATATGGGGATGGAGAGTTAACGATCATCCAGGCCGGCGGGGCTATCGTTGATCCCGGCCTGGGGCCCGTCGTGTTGGTGTCCCACTCAAGCAACGCGGATACCAGGGGCAAGAGGCCCATCGGACGAGTCGGGGCGGGCCTGACTGAGGGCATTGACCCAGGTCGGCGCGAAATCCCTCCACGCGCCGGCTTACTATACAATGTTTGAGCGATGGAAACGCTCTTCGAGGAAATGAAGCGCTTCGTGGGATTCACCCAGGAGGATTCGCGCCTCCTGGCCGGTTTCCGGCCGCTGGCGGCGGCCCATTATCACTGGATCGTCGAGTGTTTCTACGATCGGATCCTGGCGCATCCGCGGGCGCGCAGTATCTTTTCGGGCCCGGATCAGGTCCTGCGACTGAAGGCCACGCTGCAGGTCTGGGCCGATCAACTCCTGGCGGGTCCCCACGACGAGAGGTATTTTGCCCTCAGATCCCGCATCGGCCGGACGCACGTCCGCGTGGGTCTGCCGCAGGCGTACATGTTCACCGCCATGAACGTGATCCGTGAATCGTTCCGGCAGGTTGCCATGAAGGAGCTGTCGCACGACGCGGAGCGAATGGCCCGCGTGACAAGCTCCCTGCACAAGATTCTCGATCTCGATCTGGCGATCATGATGGAGACATTCCGGGAAGACTACATCGCCCGCCTGCATCGCAGCGAGCAGCAAGCCGCGCTCAAGCGACTGGCCTCCATCGGCGAGGTGGCGGCGACGGTGGCCCACGAGGTGAGAAATCCGCTGGCGGGAATCAGCGGTGCGCTCGAAGTGCTGAGGGACGACCTGCCCTTCGACAGCCCGCGGCGCGAGGTGATTGCGGAAGCGTTCTCGCAGATCCAGCGGCTTGACTCCAGGGTCCGGGATTTGCTTCTCTACGCGAGAAAGGTGGATCTGCGCCCCGAACCTGTCGAGATCGCGGAGTTGATCCGCTCCACGCTGGCGCTCTTGTCTGAGGAGCCTCTCCTGCGCGATGTGTCGGCGCATGTCGAGGTCCCTGTAGACCTCGCCGTGTACTCCATGGATCGCGGATTGATACAGGAGTCGCTGGTCAACCTGATCCTCAATGCGGCTTCGGCGATGGGGGGGCGCGGTGACCTCTACCTGGAGGCGAAGCGCTCCGATGAGGGATCGCTGTGCCTCATCGTGGAGGACACGGGCCCGGGCGTCCCCCCGGGCCGGGTCGAGGAGATCTTCAAGCCGTTCTTCACCACACGGCCCGAGGGGACCGGCCTCGGCCTCAGCATCTCCCGCAAGACGCTGGAGGCGCACGGGGGTAGCCTGAACTACGAGAAGGGGCGGCGCGGTGGAGCCCGCTTCATCGCCTGCCTGCCACTCGAGATGGCCGCCGTCGGAGCGGCTGTCGAGGAGCCATGAGCGTCGAGCGGATCCTGGTGGTCGATGATGAGAAGCTCCTGCGCTGGTCCTTGCGCGAGCGGCTGCTGCGGGAGGGGTTCGAGGTGCTGGAGGCCGACTCTGCGGCCGCCGCACGACATGTGTTGTCAACCGACGACGTGGACCTGATCCTGCTCGACTACCGCCTGCCCGACGCCACCGGCGTGGACCTGCTCCGTGAGTGGACCGAAACCCAGGCGGACATCCCGGTCATCCTCATGACCGCCTACAGCTCCGTCGAGACGGCTGTGGAGGCGATCAAGCTCGGTGCCTTCGACTACATCAACAAGCCGTTCAACCAGGACGAGATGGTGCTCAACATTCACAAGGCGCTGGAGACGAGCAGGCTGCGCCGCGAGGTCCGGGCGGTGCGGCGCCTGCAGGAGGAGAAGTACGGCCTTTCCAACATCGTGGGTGACAGCCCCGCGATGCGGGATGTCTTCAGGATGATCAACAAGGTCGGCAGGTCGGCGGCCAGCAC
>JAWPNA010000184.1:0-17410 GCA_045402695.1 Acidobacteriota bacterium | reverse complement strand
GACTGTATCATGGGTCGTGCCTGGCGACGAAGCAGGCTCGCCGCCGACAAAAACCTCTTGACACCCGCCGGATTCGACGTATAAGTAACCATCATTTTTGGGAGGTTCGCTTGGAGCACCGCAACGCCCAGCAGATGTGTTGTTGTTGTCCGATCGGGGCCGATGTGTCCCTGATGGGATCGGGCGTTGGGATGTTCTTCAGATGAGAGACTAGAGCAGGACCCGAGACCTGGAAGAGACAACGGCCCAGACCCGAAGGGGTGCTGGGCTTTTTTTTGGTGTCCGCATGTCCGAAGCCGCGAACGGATCTCCGGAGCTTTACCCGATCGTGCTGAAGCTGGCCGGGCATAGGTGTCTGGTGGTGGGCGGAGGGCCCATCGCCCTCCGCAAGGCTGTCGAGCTGCTGCGCTGCGGAGCCAGCGTGCGCGCCGTGGCTCAGGGATGGTGCGCGGAGTTCGCATTGATGGATGGGCAGGCATCCTTCACGCGGACCTCGCGCGCCTTCGAGCCTTCCGATCTGGACGGCGTCTTCCTGGCCGTGGCCGCCACCGATGACCGGGGCACGCAGGAGCTGGTTGCGGCAGAGGCCGGCAAGAGGGGAATCCTCCTCAATGTCGTGGACGTGCCGGACCTGTGCGACTTCTTCGTTCCGGCCAGTTTGCGGCGCGGCTCCCTGGTGGTGTCGGTCTCGACCGAGGGCAAGAGCCCGGGCTTCGCGGCGGCAGTGAGAGATCGGATCGCCGAGGCGCTGGCCGAGGAGATCGGCCCGGGGCTGGAGCGTCTCGACGAAGCGCGCCGGCTGGCGCGAGCGCGGTATCCCGAGGATCAAAACCGGCGTCGCGAGGCTCTCGGACGTCTGATCAGTCCCGCCGCGGTGGACGGTCTGATGGAGGGACGCCTCAAGACATTCGAGGCGCACTGGAGATCATGGAAAGAGTCGCTGTAAGTCTGGTGGGCGCCGGCCCCGGCGATCCGGGGTTGATCACGCTGAAGGGAGCTCAGAGGCTGCGCTCCGCCGACGTCGTGTACTACGACGCGCTGGTGCCCCGCGAGATCCTGGCGTTGTGCCGCCGTTCCACCCGGCTCGTGCCCGCCGGCAAGAGGCGAGGCTTCGCTCCGGTTTCGCAGGAGCAGATCACCGCGCGGCTGATCGAGGACGCTCGCGCCGGCCTGCGGGTCGTGCGCCTCAAAGGAGGCGATCCGTTCGTCTTCGGCCGCGGAGGAGAGGAAGGGCTCGCTCTGCTGAGAGCAGGGATCTCTTTCGAGGTGGTGCCGGGCGTCTGCTCGGGGATCGCCCTGCCCGCGCTGGCGGGGATCCCGTTGACGCATCGCGGCCTGGCCAGCTCGGCGGCGTTTCTCACGGCGCACGATCTGTCTGCCGGCCAGAAGGGTAAGGGGTCGCGGCGGCGCCTGAAGCATCTGGCTCGTGGCGCGGACACACTGGTGATCTTCATGGCGCGCGCGGAGCTGGCGCGCGTGGGGAGCGTCCTGATCGAAGCAGGGCTCGCTCCCGACACACCTGCGGCGTTGATCGAGAACGGGAGCACTCCGCGCGAGAAGGTCCGCGTCACGAGGCTGAGAGAGATCGGTTTCCTACAAGAACCTGCCTCGGCGGGCAAAGGCCCGTCGCTGTTGATCGTCGGCCCGACGGTGGCCCTCTCGGACGAGCTGCGCGCCGCGGCCCGGCAGGATTCGCGCAAGGTGGGGCCGGCGGTCGAGACGAGAAGGAGGGCGGTATGAGCCCCACGTTGGCGGAGGTCGGTCGCGACATTGCGGCCGAGATCGACAACTTCGAAACCGAGGCGGGACGCTTCCTGCGAGGAGAGCTGGGAGAGGAGAGGTTCCGCTCCTTCCGTCTGGCTCACGGCATCTACGGTCAGAGACAGCCGGGAGTCCAGATGGTGAGAGTGAAGATTCCGGCCGGCTCCGTGAGCGGAAGGCAGCTCTCGCGCATGGCCGACATCGCAGAGCGGTTCGGCAACGGGATGTCGCACCTGACCACGAGGCAGGATGTCCAGTTCCACTTCGTGAAGATGGCGGACGTCCCCCGGGTGATGCGCTCGCTGGCGGAGGTCGGGCTGACGACGCGCGAAGCTTGCGGCAACAGCGTCCGCAACGTGACGGCCTGCCCACTCGCGGGCTTCATCGCGGACGAGCAGTTCGACGTGCGTCCGTACGCGCTGGGGACGTATGCCTACCTGACGCGCAATCCTTTTTGCCAGCAGCTCGCGCGCAAGTTCAAGATCGCGCTGTCGGCATGTCCGGAGGACTGCGCAGCCACCGCGATCCACGATATCGGGCTGCTGGGGCGCGTCGAGCGGGGCGAGGGCCGTGTCCGGTACGGGTTCAAGGTGGTGGTGGGCGGCGGCCTGGGAGCGACGCCTTTCACCGCCCAAGTCCTCGATCACTTCGTCCCGGTGGGCGAGCTGCTGATCACTCTGAAGGCGATCCTGAAAGTGGCGGCCGATCACGGCAACCGCCGCAGCAAGGCGAAGGCGCGCCTCAAGTTCGTGGTCCACCGCGCGGGCATCGAGGCGTTCAAGGAGATGGTGGCCGAGGCGAAGGCCGGCCTCGCCGCTCCAGAGTGGCGGGAGGCGGATGTGCGGCGCTACGTGCCCGAGACGTTCGCGCCTGTCGTCGCTTGGCACTGGGGGGGCCGCCCGCCGCTGCGAAGGAACGGACATGACGAGTCGGCCCGCCCCGAGCCGGAGGGGCGGGCGGGCGACGGCCTCGTCGAGGATGAGAGCTTCGCGCTCTGGAGGTCCTGCAGCGTGCGCGCCCACAAGGACCCCGCGCGCGCCGTGGTGACCGTGATGGTGCCCCTGGGAGATCTCGAATCACACAGACTGAGAGCCCTGGGCGATCTGGTCAGCCGGTTCGGCGGAGACGGGGGGGACGGCGCGCGCATCGCGATAAACCAGAACCTCGTCCTGCCGGACGTGAAGCGCGAGGATCTGCGCGCCCTGTACGAAGGCCTGCGCGGCTGCGGGCTGGCGGAGATCGGCGCCGGCACGGCCCTGGATGTGACCTGCTGCCCGGGCGCCGACACCTGCAACCTCGGGATCACCTCCTCCAAGGGGATGGCGCGCGCCATCCGCGCGGAGCTGGCTTCCCTGACAGGAGGAGGCGCCGGACAGCTGGCCGATCTGAAAGATCTCACGATCAAGATCAGCGGTTGTCCCAATTCCTGCGGACAGCATCACATCGCCGCGATCGGGCTGCATGGAGTGGCCAAGAGGGTCGGCGCCCGGCAGGTGCCGGCCTATCAGCTTCATCTGGGCGGAAAGGTGGGCAACGGCGAGGCACGGATCGGCAGGGCCGCGTACAAGCTCGCGGCGCGGAAGGTCCCGCGCGCCGTCGCGGCTCTTCTGGATCTCCACCGCCGCCTGAAAACCTCGGGAGAATCGTTCTCGGACTTCATCGCGCGGGTTCCCCAGGCCAGTATCGATGCGGCGCTGGAACCGTTGCTGGCACAAAGGGATCATGACGCTCCCGAGGAGCTGTACGTTGACTGGGGACAGAGCGCTCCCTACACGACCGACGATCTCGGCACCGGCGAGTGCGCAGGAGCCGGCACCGATGTGGCCGACGGGCCCTTCGATAACTACGAAGCGGAGCTGCTGCAGGCCTGCTTGTTCATGCAGCGCGGGCAGTGGGCCGATGCCCTCGCGAATTTCAACAGGAGCCAGTACACGCTGGCACGCGTGCTCCTGAAGGAGGTGGGCAAGTTCCCCGAATCGGACTACGAATGCGTCTGCGAGCTGCGCGCGCGGATCATCGATCGAGGCCACTCGAGCGATCTGTGGAACGAGCTGCACGAGGAGATCGGAACGCTGCTGCGCACGCGCACCCCCGACCCCCGCGCCATCGAGGCGGTCCACGGCCGAGCGTTGGATCTGCTCGCGGAATCAAGGAAAGTTTTTCTCCGTCTCGCGCAACTGCGAACCGACCAGACCCCCGCGGAGATCCCTGGATGAACGTGTTGGAAGAGTGTCATTCATCATTGACCTGATTCGAGGAGGATCATGGACACGCTGCTCACGGAGGATGTTCAGACAGGGACCGCCCAGGAGGTGCTGCGCTGGGGCCTGGAGCGGTTCCACCCCCGCATTTCATTCGCGTCAAGCTTCGGCGCCGAGGACGTCGTCGTCATCGACATGCTGGCGCGGATCCGCAAGGACGTCCGCATCTTCACGCTCGACACCGGACGGCTGCACGAGGAGACCTACGACGTGATGGAGCGCGTCCGCACGCGCTACGGTGTGTCCATCGAGGCATACTTCCCCGACCGCGAAGCGGTCGAAGCGCTCGAGCGCGAGAAAGGCCTCTACTCCTTCCGCGCGAGCATCGAGAACCGCAAGCAATGCTGCGCCATCCGCAAGGTCGAGCCGCTGAATCGCGCTCTGGCCGGCCTCGACGCCTGGATCACCGGTCTGCGAAGAGAGCAGGCCATCACCCGCGGCTCCATCGACAAGGTCCAGACCGATCCCACGCGCCCGGGGCTGCTCAAGCTGAACCCTTTGGCCGACTGGACCGATGCCCAGGTCTGGGACTACATCAAGGCAAACGATGTCCCCTTCAACGCTCTGCACGATCGCGGGTACCCCTCCATCGGCTGCTCGCCATGCACGCGGGCGGTGGCCCCGGGTGAAGATATCCGGGCCGGCCGCTGGTGGTGGGAACAGCCCGACCTGAAGGAGTGCGGACTGCACGCGCCGACGGTATACAGAGCGAAGTAGCCGGTTGTAGAATCCCGCCGTGACCGTTCCGGGTTCACCTCGTTCGCCACTCAGGTGGCATGGACCCGCGTGCTGGTGCTGGTGGTCGGGTCGACCACTTACGCCTTCAGTACCCTGCTGTTCGTCTATCTGGCGGTCCTGACCGCCGGCAGCGCCTGGGCATCCCGTGAACCATCAGGGAGATGATGCATGGCAGGAAGGACCTCCAACGAGCTTTATGCCATCCACGAGATCAGCCAGGCCCTGGGCAGGACCACGTCCATCAAGCGAGGGCTCGACGCCGTGATGGAGACTCTGGCGCGGCAGATGAAAATGCAGCGCGCCACCATCAGCCTGCTGCGTCCCGGAGGCAAGGAGGTCACCATTGTGGCGGCCCACGGTCTGTCCGAGGATCAGATCCGCAAGGGACGCTACGGAATGGGCGAGGGGGTCACCGGGCAGGTGGTGGCCTCGGGAGAGCCGGTCGTGGTTCCGCGGATCTCCAAGGAGCCCGCGTTTCTGAATCGCACGGGGGCGCACGACGCGACCGGAGACGTTGCCTTCCTCTGCGTGCCGATCCTGGACGGCGACAGGACCGCGGGGGCGCTGAGCGTGGATCGGCCGGTGAGCCGGGCCGCTTCCTTCGACGATGATATCCGCTTCCTCACCAGCATCGCCTCGATCGTCGGATTGTTCGTGCGGCTACTGAATCGTAGCGAAGCGGGCCGGGGCCGGCGGGCGGATCGCGGAGATGAGACGGGGATCGGGTCGGCCGGCCGCATGCAGTTCAAGGACATCATCGGCAACAGCGCGCGCATGCAGGAGGTGTTCAAGCTGACCGAGCAGGTGGCGCGCTCGGACGCCACCGTGCTCATCCGCGGCGAGAGCGGGACGGGCAAAGAGCTGGTGGCCGCCGCCGTGCACGCGCTGAGCGGCCGCGCGCTGCGCCCGTTCATCCGTGTCAACTGCGCGGTGCTGCCCGACACGCTGATCGAGAGCGAGCTGTTCGGGCACGAGCGCGGCGCCTTCACCGGGGCGCTGGAGAGGAAGAAAGGACGCTTCGAGCTGGCGGGCGACGGGACCATCTTCCTCGACGAGATCGGGGAGCTGTCGCCCGCGACCCAGGCCAAGTTCCTGCGGGTCCTGCAGGAGCGGGAGTTCGAGCGGGTGGGCGGCACCGAGACCTTGAAGTCGTCGGCCCGGGCGCTGGCCGCCACCAACAAGGACCTGGAGGCCGCAGTAGGAAGCGGCGCCTTCCGCGAGGACCTCTACTACCGTCTCAACGTGGTGTCGATCCACCTGCCTCCCTTGAGGGACCGGCGCAGCGACATCCCGATCCTTGCGGAGCACTTCCTGGAGCGCAGCGCGGCGGCCAACAAGAAGCGGGTGATGCGATTCTCTCCCGGGGCGTTGGATCTCCTGATGGCGTACCCGTGGCCCGGCAACGTGCGCGAACTGGAGAACGCGGTTGAGAGAGCCGTGCTGGTGGGCGCCGGGCCGGCGCTCTATCCGTATCACCTTCCCCCCAACATCCAGGCGGCGGGACAGGGGAAGGGGCGCGCCCCCTCTCTGCGCACTGCCGTGGCCCAGCTCGAGAAGGAGCTCCTGACCGAGGCGCTGGCCAACGCCGGCGGCAACCAGAGCCGGGCCGCGCGGATCCTGGGGATCTCCGAACGGATGGTGCGCTACAAGGCGCGAAAGCTCCGTCTCGAGGTGAAGCCTCCGGCGGGCGGCTCGCCTCGACAAATACGTCGCTGATATGCCCTGGTTCGACGAAACGGTCGAGCCGCTCCTTTGCCGCGCTGTCTGTGAACCCATGCCCGGAGCGGCTTATTGGCCTGGTCTGTGCGCGCCCAGGATCCTGGGTGTCCCGACCCCCATCCTCAGGCTCGACATGAATGTCGAAACAAGAGCACCAGCCGACGGTTTTGTCGACTGGGCGTTGAACCGCGTATAGCGCCCCCGAACACCGCTATCCCTCCGGGAATCAATGGATTGAAGCGATACGGGCTGCCTTGTGGCCCTGCCCGGATCATCGGGGTACGCGGCTTGCTCTCACAGGCTGCTCGCGGGGGAGATCACGGTGGCGATGACGCCGGCGCTGGTGCAGAGACGAATCGAACGAACGGATCGAGACCGGACCGAAGGGCACGGCCTGCCTCCCGGATTCCGGCGCTTCTTGATACCCCTGCTGTCCACGTTCGAGCCGCACCGGGCCATCCTGCTGGCCGCCCGCGCAAGGAGCCTGGTCGCGGCGCACGCCGGAACGATGCCGGGCTATCTCGCTCACTCGCAGGCGAGAACCGGCCGGTGGAGAATCGAGCTTCCCGAGTGGGCACTCGATCAAAGAAACCAGATCACCGGGCCGGCTGACAATCCGAAGCTGCTGGTCGCGATGTGCAACACGAAGGACCCGGGCTGCATGCCGGACGGCGAGGACTCCATCACGGCTGATTGGGTCCACGTGAGGGCGGCCCAGGAAAACACCGTGGCCGCCATCAAGGGCACCCTCACCTGGACCGATCCGGCCACCGGCCGCGTCCAGGCGATCAGTCCCGGGCCCCAGGTCATCTACTACCGGCCGCGCGGCCTGAAGCTGACGGAGTCGCACGTCCTTGCGGGGACGCCGATCTCCGCCTCGATCTTCGACCTCGCCATGGTGTTCTACCAGACGGCCGCCGAGCGGCGCGCCGCGGTGGCTGACATCGAGGCGCAGAGGAAGCTCTGCTTCTACATCCCCAAGGTCGAGTCGGCCGAGGAGGCGGGCTGGTGGAGCAACCTGATCGCCGCCATGGAGGAGGCGATCGACATCCCCGTGGGCATCACGCGCGTGATGTTTCTGATCGAGTCGCTTCCCGCAGCGTACCAGGTGGAGGAGATCCTCCACGCGACGCGGCGGCACGTGATCGGGCTGAACCTCGGCCGGTGGGACTACATGGCCAGCCTCCTGCACTTCAAGCTGGCCGATCCCGGGTGGATCCTGCCGGACCGCAACACGATCCCGCACGACATCCCGTTCTTCCAGAACATCAGGGCCCGCATCGTGGATGTCTGCCACCGCCGCGGCGCGCTGGCCATCGGAGGGATGACCGCGCTGTTCCCCGATCGCAAGGACCCGGCCCTCAACCAGCGCGCCCTGGATCGTCTCGCCATCGACAAGCGCAACGAGGCCGACATGGGGTTCGACGGAGCCTGGACGGGGCATCCCGACCAGCACGATGTCGCCATTGTCCAGTTCCCCGCCCCCAACCAGATCCACAGGACGCATCCGGAGGCGCCCGAGCATCCCGATCTGACTCCGGCGCCGGCCATGCCCCCGACGCCTCCGGTGCAGAACCACATCAGTGTGGCTGGAACCCGTGACGCTGTCCGGACGGTGATCGAATACCGCTTCGGTGTCCTCGCAGGCCTCGGCGCCCGCCTCATCAAGGGTGTTGATCAGCAGGGAACCGTGATCGGCGGGTTCATGGAGGACCTCGCGACCGATCGGATCTACCGCCTGATGATCGCCCAGCGCGTGCGGCACTCGGTGGCGATCCAGGAAGGCACGCGTATCACGCAGGGCCTCGTGACCCTCATGTTCGACGAAGAGCTGGAGAAGATCCTGAAGGAGCATCGTGAAGAACCCGAGTTCATGGCGATCGAGGCGGGATACCGGCGCGCCCGGACGCTTTGCGAAGAGATGATCCACCGGGGCGATTTCTGATGGCCTATTCCAGGAGGTGATGAGATGGCGGCGGACAGCGCAGTCGAGACGATCCAGGACAGGCAAACGTGGACCTATCCCGCCGAGGAGATGGCGAAGCTTTACGCGCCTCCCGAGCGGGTGCACCCCGCCGACAAGCTGCGGGCTCTGCTGAGGGCCGGGTTCGAGCAGAGGCACCGCCGGCCCGACGCGTCCTATCTGCACACGGCGGGGGCCTACGATGCGCTGACGGCCTCGCTGCTCACGAGACTCGGGTTCGACGCCATCTACGCCAGCGGGTGGCAGCTCGCGGTGGCCCACAGCATGTATCCGGACATCGGCATCTACCCCTCGCACTCCATGGTGGATCTCGTGCGGGAGCTGATCCGGGGCATCGAGGGGACGCGCGACACGCATTTCTACGACACAGGGGGCGACCTCCTGAAGGTGCCGCCGATTTTCGCCGACATCGAGGCGGGATTCGGTGGCGCCACGCAGACCTTCACCCTCACGCGGGAGTTGATCCGGGCGGGCGCGGCCGGCGTCCACCTGGAGGACCAGGATCCCTCCGAGCGGACCTGCGGCCACGTCGTCGCCCACCATGGCGTGAAGAGGGCCAAGGTCCTGGTGCCCACCGCCAGGTGGATCGAGAAGCTGATCGCCATGAAGGCGGCGGCCCAGGCGACAGGGGTGGACGTGGTGATCATCGCCCGCACCGACGCGGTGGACGGGGCCGTGCCGGGGGGACTCGGCGCCGGCATCGATCACGCGATCGAGAGGGGGCTGGAGGCGGCATCGCTGGGTGTGGCGGACGTGATCTGGCCGGAGTTCAACGACACGCTGCTCGATGGCCCGCAGCAGTTCGCCGAGGCGATCCACAAGCACTACCCCCGACAGATGCTGGGCTTCAACCTGTCGCCGTCGCTGCACTGGGGCAAGGCCAAGTCGGACGGCACGCTCATCACCAACGCGCAGCTCGGGAAGCTCGGGTACGCCTTGCAGTTCTCCACGCTGATCTCATTCCGGTCGGCGGGCATGTCGCTGGAGCGCACGCTGAGGGAGTTCCGCTCGCGTGGACTGGAGGCGCTGGCCGATCTTCAGCTCACGGAGCTGGCCCTGCCCGGCGCTGAGCCGGTCACGCGCAAGCACCAGCTCTTCTGCGGGACGAACCGGTGGCTCACGATGGAGAAGGTGGCCAAGGGACCTGCCGCGTAAGAGTAGATTGACACGGCCGCCGCGCGCGTAGTACGAATGCGGTGTGACCGGCGCGCTCGGGCGGCTATGGAGCTTCAGCAGGAGCCTCCCGGTCCTGGCCATGGCGGTCCTGGCGATCTTCGGCCGGGCCGCCGCGGCGGGACCGGCGCTCGACTCCACCGATGTCGCCGCGGCCGTGGATGCAGCCGCTCTCGCGCTGGCAGGAGACGATCTCTCCATCGCGGTGGTGGACCGGGCGGGGCGGCCGCTGGCGGTTTTCTCGCGCCCGATGGCGGGACCCATCGAGCGCGAGACGGCCCTGGGCCTCGCCCGCACCGGGGCTTTCTTCAGCAACGACCAGGCGCCGCTCTCGTCGCGCACGGTCGCCTACATCAGCGACAAGCACTTCCCCCCGGGCGTGCGCAACACCGCGGCGGGGGCGCTGTTCGGCATCGAGCACACCAACCGCGGCTGCGACCTCAACGCGCTTTTCCTGCCGGGGCAGGACCTTCCTCCCGCCGCGGGGCTGGGCGGCCTGCCCGGCTCGGGCACCGGCCCCGTCACGAAGCCCGGAGGCGTGCCGCTGTACAAAGTGGACCCGCTCACCGGGAGTTTCCACGTCGTGGGAGGGATCGGAGTGGCGGGCGCCGATCAGCGCGACGCGGCCTTCCGCGCGCGCGAGTATTCCGCCTTCATCGCGTTCGCCACGGGCTTCGCGCCCAAGCTGCCGAAGCCCCGCGTCATCTTCCTCGACGGGATCGAGCTGCCGTTCGTGGAGCAGAAGAAGCTGCCCGACGGCTTCTCGCCAGGCAGCCTCACGGGGGCGTACGACCTCGGCCCTGTGGCTGGCGGCATGGCGCCGGAGGGGTACCTCGTCGGACCGAGCGCCGGCTCGATGCTCACCTCGCCCGAGGTGGATTCGATCATCTCGCGTGCCGTGCGAACCGCCTCCCGCACCCGCGCGGCCATCAGGCTGCCGCCGGGCTCACGCACCCGGATGGCGATCGCCGTGGCCGATCTGGACGGCACGGTCCTCGGGCTGTTCCGGATGCCCGACACCACCGTCTTCTCGGTTGACGTGGCCGTGGCCAAGGCGCGCAACGTCGTCTGGTTTTCCAGCCCGCTGCGTCCTGTCACGGAGCTTGCGAGGGAGGTGAAGCCCGGAGTGGCGGTCACCAACCGCACCATCGGCTTCGGGGCGCAGCCGCTTTTCCCCTCCGGAATCAACGGAACCTCACCGGGGCCTTTCAGGGACCTGTTCGAGATGGACGCGCTGGCCCCGTGCACTCAGGGAGGCCAGCCGCCGAGCGCGAACCAGAACGGCATCGTGTTCTTTCCCGGCAGCACGCCTCTGTACCGCGATGGCGTGATGGTGGGCGGGCTGGGTGTGTCGGGCGACGGTGTGGAGCAGGATGACTACGTGACGGCCAAAGGGGCCAAGGGATTCAGGCCCGCGAAGAGGATTCGCGCCGACAAGGTCACGATCGACGACGTGCGGCTGCCGTTCTGGAAGTTTCCCCGCAACCCGACGGACTGATGAGCCTCCGCATCGGGAGGAATCGCTCATGACCAGCTCCAAGGCATCAGACAAGCAGTATGACCTGGTGGTGATCGGGTCGGGGCCCGCCGGCGAGAAGGGGGCGGCCCAGGCGGCCTACTTCGGAAAGAAGGTCGCCCTCGTCGAAGGGGAGCCGCACCTGGGGGGTGCCGCGGCCAACACCGGCACGCTGCCTTCGAAAACCCTGCGCGAGACGGCGCTGTACCTGTCGGGCTTCCGGCAGCGCGGGTTGTACGGCATCGAGGCCAACCTGCGCGAGCGCGCCACCGTGCGAGATTTCCTGCGGCGCGAGCGGACAGTCAAGGAGACCGAGCGCCTCAGAGTGGCGGACAACCTCGAAAGACATCATGTGGATCTGTACCGGGGACGGGCCCGGTTCACCGGAGGCCATCAGGTCGAGGTGGCCGGACCTGACGCCGCGCTCCTGACGGCCCGCTGCTTCCTGATCGCGACCGGCTCTACGCCCTTCCGGCCGCAAATGTTCCCCTTCGGGTCACCGGGGGTATTTGACTCCGACACCATCCTCGAGATCGAGACGATCCCGAAGTCGATGGCCGTGGCCGGCGGCGGCGTCATCGGCTGCGAGTATGCCTGCATGTTCGCGGCTCTGGGCATCCGCGTCACGCTCATCGAGGCGCGCGACCGCCTGCTGGCGTTTCTGGACGACGAGATAGCCGGCGCCCTCAAAGAGAGGATGGCCGCCCTGGGGATCGACTTCCGGATGCCCGACACCGTCCTCGCCGTCGAGCCGGGCGTCGAGCCGGCCGGGGAGCCAGCCGAGGGCCGCTACCGTCTCCTGCTGGAGTCCAAGAACGATCCGGTGCTCGCCGAGACGATCCTGGTGGCCTCGGGGCGCAGCGGCAACACACAGGGGCTGGGGCTGGAGGCTGCCGGGGTCCCCGCGGGCAAGCGCGGGCAGCTCACGGTGGACGAGCACTACCGCACGGCCGTGCCGCACATCTACGCGGCGGGGGACGTGATCGGCTTTCCGGCGCTGGCCTCCTCTTCGATGGAGCAGGCGCGCCTCGCCATGTGCCACGCCTTCGACCTGAAGTACAAGACCGCCATGGCCCCGATCCTTCCGTACGGCATCTACACGATCCCGGAGGTGTCGGCGGCCGGGGAGACCGAGGCCACCGCCGGCGCCAAGGGGATCGACGCGGTGGCAGGCAAGGCGTCCTTTGCCGCCAACGCGCGCGGGCAGATCATCGGCGACGCGCACGGCTTTGTGAAGCTCGTCTTCGCCCGCGACGGCATGCGCCTGATCGGGACCCACGTCATCGGCGAGCTGGCGTCGGAGCTGGTGCACATCGGCCTGACCGCGATGCTGGCGGGACAGGGCGCCGACCTGTTCATCCAGACCTGCTACAACTATCCGACCTTGTCCGAGACCTACAAGTACGCGACGTACGACGCGATGGGGAAGATTCAGCGGAGATCTTGAGGTGCTGCCGCGCCGCGGGCAGGGATCTCCTTCAGCCACTCTTCGAGCCGCGCCGTCTCGGCCTCGTCGAACAACCAGGAGTGGCCCTTGCCGGGAATGTAGTGGACGGTGAGCGGAACTCCTGACTCCCGCCAGGGCTTCTCCACCTGCTTCCAGATCGAGACGGCTTCGTCCTGTTCTCCCACCACCACGAAGAGCGGAACGCGCTTCACGGCCTCGCCGGAGGGAAGATCGGCCGGCACGTACCTGCCATCCACGAGCTGCACCGGGTAGGCGGCGTCCACGATCACGCCTCCGAGCTGCGAAGGCCGCGCGAGCCACAGCGCGAGCGCCGCCTGCCCGCCGCCGCTGAATCCCATGAGGATTGGACTGCCAGCGTCAACGCCGGGGATCTTGCCCGCGTCACGCAGGGTGACATTCATCAATCTGCCGATGTCCCGGTCGGACCATCCGTCCTCGGCCTTGCCGGTGGCCGCCAGGACGGCGAAGCCGCACCGGATGAACATGGGCGCCATCGCCTCGATGGTCTCGACCATCAGACCACCCGTGGGGTGGAGCCAGATGATGAGGCGGCTGGAGGTACCGGGCGCCGCCGTCCCTCTCGTGATGATCCTGTAGCTCAAGCCTCCCTCGGGCGAGGCTTCGATTGTCCTGATGTCCGGAGCGCCGCTTGCCTTCGATGGCGGCGGCTGAACAACCGCGAGCACGACCGCTCCAGCCAGCGCGATGATCGATGAGTGCATGGAGAGTCACTCCGTACTTGGACGTTACTTCGACGTCAACGTCTCAACCGCATCCCAGCCGGTGGGAGGCGGCGCCGCGACGAAGGTGCGGCATCGCTGAAGGTACAGTCGGGCCGGGCCGTCCTCAGCATCTTCCGACAGCAGCCGCGTGAAGATGGCCTCCGCTGCGGCGAAGTCGCGGTTGCGGTAGGCCGCCAGCCCGGAGGAGAAGGCCTCGAGCCGGGCCCGCGCGCGCGGCCGCTGCTCCTGGCCGCCGGAGTCTTCATCCGCCAGCTCGTAAATGCCGACGGGCGTCTGCTTTCCTTTCACGCGCACCCGGTCCAGCTCCCGGAACAGGAAGCCCGGGCCGGCCAGGCCTGCTGTGAACTCCGAGACGATGATCCGCGTGCCGTACGTCTTGTTGAGCCCCTCGAGCCGCGATCCCAGGTTCACGTTGTCGCCAATGACGGTATAGTCGAAAACGGCCTCGGACCCCATGTTTCCCACCGACATCACGCCGCTGTTGAGGCCGATGCCGATCTCGATGCCGCCTGCCTGCGAGGGGAGGAAGCCGTCGGCCATCCAGGCCTTGTTGAGTCGCTCCAGCTCCTTGCACATGGCCAGGGCCGCCGCGCAGGCGCGGCGCGCGTGATCCGGCTGGATGGTGGGGGCTCCGAAAAACGCCATCAGCGCGTCGCCCATGTACTTGTCGAGCGTGCCTCCGCCCTCGAGCACCACGCGCGTCATCGGCGTCAGGAACTCGTTGAGCAGCCGCACCACCTGCTCGGGCTCCATCGTCTCGGAGATGGAGGTGAACCCGCGGATGTCGGTGAATAGCACCGTCATCTCGCGCCGTTCGCCCCCCAGCTTCACGCGCTCGGGGTCTTTCAACATCTCCTCCACCACGGCCGTGGAGACGAACTGCTGAAAGGTCTTCTTGATCCGGCGCGCCTTCGCCTCCACGAACACGCCCTGATAGACGCTGGCGCCCACGTACGCGAGAGACGCGGCGGCGAAAGGAAAGACCACTTGCAGGTGCGCGTCGAATCGGGTGAAGGCGATCCAGCAGACGGCCAGCCAGCCCAGCACCACCGTCGCGGCGACGGAAAATCCGATGGCCGTGCGGGGGAAGACGGCAACGAGCAATCCCGTGAGCGGCCCGAGCAGCAGCACGGCGGCCAGGGAGATCCCGAGCTGCATCGCGGTGTCGTGGATGAAGCGGCCGTTCAGCAGGTTGTCGGCCACCGTGGCGTGCACCTCGACCCCGGGTACCACGCCGGCCAGCGGAGTGGCGCGCAGGTCCGCGATGCCGGTCTCGCTCGCTCCCACGAAGACGATCCGGTCGCGCAGGGATCCGGACGGCGCCCGTCCCTCGATCACGTCGAGCGCGGAGACGGTCTCGAAAGCACCCGCCGGCCCGCGGTAGTTGATCCAGAGGCGCCCCTGCTCATCCGTGGGCACGAGCCGTCCGGCCACGGTGAGCCGGGGCAGATGCCCCTGGTACGGCTCGAGCGCCAGCGGACCGGCTCCGAGCGACCGCTGCACCGCGCGCACCGCCAGCGCCGGATAGTACGCCCCCTCGTGCAGTGAAAGGACGGCATAGTGCCGCAGCACGCCGTCCGCGTCGGGATCGATGGAGAAGAAGCCCTGCGAGTCGGTAGCCCCCGCCAGCAGATCGATGTTGGGCTCCACGTCGCCGTGCCGGGGGATTGAAAACCCTCCGGGAGGCTCGATCACCTGCTCGATGGCGCTGTCCTCGATGTTGTTCGGATCGCCGCCGTAGCGGGTCCGGCCGGACAGACCGCCTGCTCCGGCGGCGCGGGGCGCCTCGCGGCGGAAGTAGTAGCCGAGCACCACGTTGCCCGCGCGCTTCAGCGCTCCCGCCAGGGCCTCGTCCTCCTGCGAGCCGGCGCGCGAGGGCTCCGAGAAGACCACGTCGAAGGCGATCACCTTCGCGCCGCCTGCCGCCAGGCGATCCACCAGCGACGCGAGCACGGGGCGCGGCCAGGGCCACTGGCCGTAGTAGTCCACCCCCGCGGCGTCGATGTCGCACACCATCACGCGCGCGTCGGCGGCCGCGGGCCCGCGCAGGCGCATCATGAGGTCCATCGACTTCATCTCGTACAGATCGAGCCGGCCGCCCCACTGCGCGAACAACGCGAGCAGCGAGGCACCGAGCCCTATGGCGGCTGTGGCGATCCAGGCGCCTGCGCGACGTCGCATGTCGTTTCCCGGGCCTCCCAGCGAATGATCATATAACGGAGGATCGGTGACAAGCCGCGCGCGGTGGCTCGATGCGGGCGCCGTCTCTACGTGGGCGTCCGCAGCCATTGCAGCGCCAGCCGCGCCCACGTGATCTCCACGAGAAACAGCACGAGGAAGAAGGCCGCGGCGTACAGCAGCTTCCATCGCCGCTCCTGCGGCCGGCACTGCGCCATGCCCATCGCCAGCAGCAGCCATCCGAACCCGGCCACCGGCGCGAAGGCACAGGTCGCCGCACAGAACAGGAGCAGCGCGACGTGGCGCGCGACGGACCAGGCCGGTCAGTGAACCACGACGACCTGATGGCCCGTGGTCACCTTCATGTAGTA
Organism: Acidobacteriota bacterium; assembly: GCA_045402695.1. Taxonomy (GTDB): domain Bacteria; phylum Acidobacteriota; class Polarisedimenticolia; order JACPZX01; family DASXTC01; genus JAWPNA01. The sequence continues at coordinate 1,498 of JAWPNA010000184.1, read as the reverse complement.
CGAGTCACTGCAGATGTAATGGGTCATGCCGTTGAGAAACGTCGTGGTGCACCCCGGCGGCAGCGTGGTGATGATGGCGCCGGCGACGAAGGCCCATGCGTTGTCGTCCTCGTAGTAGTCGCCTTGGTCCCACTCCACGTCATCCCAGTCCTTCTGGTCCACGTCCCAGTCGCCGTCGTCCTTCGTGATTGTCGTCACGCCGTCCTCGCCGACGATGACCGCCCCGTCCTCGCCCTTGATCACACCGACATCCTGCGAGTCAACGTTCTTTGTATTGACTGCCTGGTTCGATGGGGTCTCCTTGTTGCTGCTGCCGCCCTGCGTGTTCTTGGCGTCCATGGTCGCCGGGGTCTGTTTGCTGCCCGCGGTGGGCTGCTGGGAGGGTGCCGCCTTGGATCCGAGAGCTTGCCGCGTGCCGCCGGCGGCTGGAACGCGAAGATGGTATCGGCAAGCTGCTCCGCGAGGCGCCAGTTGCTGAAAGTGATCTGTGACCGTGGCGGCCCTTGTTCCTGTTTGTAGACGATTTCGAGACGGCAGGGAAGAGGCTGGTCGCCCGTGGCAGATCCAGATCTGCCAGTCCAAAGCTTCCTGCTGAAAGGACAGGTGGTGGCAGCTCGACCCCTCGATCGGCTCCTCGCCGACGTAGCTGCCACGCGTGTCGTCGGTCATGAGCGATTCATACGGGTTGCTGTAAAGCACGTCGGCCATCGGCATCGGGATATCCAGCCGCGCCGCGACGAAATCCATCATCTCATCGAGAGTGGGGGGGACGTGCGCCTGCGCCCACATCTTCTTGTTGTTGGTCAGCAGGCTCACTGTCTTGCCGTCGTAGAAGACCTCCCCGTCCTGCTCACCTCCCGCGATCCTCATGTGCAGCGCACTGGGGCGGCGGACATGCCTCGTCACGCCGCTCACGCCACCGCGTCGCATGCCTGCCTCCAGTCGTCGGGAGCGACCGTGCGCGGCGCGGCGGCGCTCGACGTCGCCGTCTTCCAGGTCAGGTCGCACGCCACCCTCAGGCCGTTGCGGTACCGCTCCCTGACGTCGCCGGCGCCGTTGACCCCCATCGCCCACTCGACGTGGCGAGGCGCTCTGCCGCGCACGCTGATGCAGCCCGAGTGGATCATCTCATGACAAGCTCGGCAGACGCTAAGGAGGTTCCAGCCGGCGTCTGGTCCGTTGCGCGATCTGTAGATCACATGGTGCGCGTGCAGATGCGCGCGCGAGCCGCACCCCGGAGCCTGGCACCTCCAGCCGTCGCGCGTGAAAGTGCGATAGCGGCGCGAGCTCTTGATCACCTCGGGCCGGACCCATTCGTCGAGGAAGTTCAGCAAGACCAGCGCCACGCACTGGCTGTCGGTGGGCGTGACTCCCTCCGGCGCGCCGGCAGCCGTGGCGCGGCAATGGGCCAGCGTCAGGTCCCACCAGCGGCAGATCTCCTCGGGAGCGTGAAACGTGATGGGGCGGTGAGCCCCGCCCCGCGCCAGCATCGCCTCAG
>JAWPNA010000308.1:0-10584 GCA_045402695.1 Acidobacteriota bacterium | reverse complement strand
CATCTTCACGTCGCCCAGCCCCATCCCCTCGCGCCGCTCGTCCGCGTGCTCCTCGTCTTCACCGCCGAACTCCTTCTCGACGCCTGGGGCGCCCGGGGCGCGTCGTCCCTCGCTGTCATCGGCCGGACTCTCTGCCGCGATTCGCCCGGCGGGGCCCGCGAGTCGGGCACGCCCAGCCGCATAGACGATGTACAGTGCACGCACCGCGTACGGGACCAGCGCTCCCGCCGCCGCTCCGAGGAGCGAACCGACGATGCCCGGCTCCACGGTGAAGGGCGAGACCAGAATCCCGACGGCGATGCCTGTCAGGGTGACCTTGTCCGGCAGGATCCCGTGCAAAAAATCAATCGGCACCAGGATCAGGATCGAGATCCCCAGGTACGACAGCGCCGCCCACCGGATGGTGATGCCGTGCTGCAACGACAGCGCCACGAGCAGCAATGCCGCCGCCGCCTCGACCAGAGGGTACTGCGCGGGGATCGCGGCGCTGCACCGACGGCAGCGTCCGGCCAGAAGCAGCCAGGAGACGACGGGGATGTTGTCGTGCCAGACGATCGGCCCCCCGCAGGACGGGCAGGAGGACCCGGGCCAGACCACCGACCGGCCGTGAGGCAGCCTGTGAATGCAGACGTTGGCGAACGACCCGAAGACGAGCCCCAGGATCGCCGCTACCAGGATCGCGGCCGATGATCCCGCGAGGGCCGGTGTCACTCGCCTGCCCTTCGATTGAGCTCGAACCGGCTGCCGCTGGACACCTCGCCGGTGCTCCTATGGTACAGATACGGCGTCCCGTCAGGATCGAGAGGCACGCGCTCCAGCAGTCCGGCCGCGACCAGGGCATCGAGGCTCGCGGGATTCGAGCCGGTCTTCGTCCTGAACGCGGCGACTGCGCGACCCAGCGTCTCCGTGTCCACCTCGATCGTCAGATCATGCACGTGACGCCAGGCGACGCTGCGCACGTACTCGTCGCCCTCGCCGGCGGTTTCGTACACCTCGCGCCAGTAACGCAGCGAGCCGGCCTTGTCCCCCATCATGCGGTACATCTCGGCCCGCAATCGCTTGATGACGGGAGGCGCGCCGGGCGCTCGCAGAGCTTGCTCGAAATACAAGGCCGCGCGGGCGTCGTCGCGCAGCGTGTGATAGCAGAGGAACCCCGCCTCGAACGACAGGATCCACTCATCCGGATTGGCGGCGATCCCTTTGTCCAGCAGCCGCAGCGCCATCTCGTAATCGTGCGCTTCCACGCTCATGATGAGCGACCCGATGAGGTATGGGTCGACATAGTGGGGATCGAGCTCGCTGATGACGCTGCCATAGATGTGCTCCAGGTACCTGAAGCGGTCGGCGGCCTCGTAGTTGCTGTAGTACTGGATCGACCAGATGTAGATGGCGTCGGCCATCAGCTCGGGGAACCCCAGCGAGGCGATCTTGAGATACTTCCCGGAGGGAAGATAAAGCACCTGCGCCGTGGCAGACCGCTCGACGCGCATCCTCTCCAGGAGGGCCCCGGACCAGCCGGCGGCCATCGCGGGCACGGCCAGCGCCAGCGGGATGGCTGCGTACGCGAGGCGCTCGCCGCGCATCACAGGAAATCCCTCCTCCTGAACACCAGCGCCGCGAGGGCGAGGAAGATGACGCTATACGAAACGCCGTAGATCACGCCGAAGGCAACCTGCGACAGCGGCACCTGCACACCGTGCACCACCATTCCCTTCACGTTGAGCGTCTCGAGGTTGGGCAGGACCCTGTACAGCACACGGCACACTGTCTTGCCGAGCTCCCCTTGCACCCGGCCGGCCAGGAGCTGGAGGCCCCACGACAGATGGCCGATCAGGTAGAAGGTCACGGTGAAGAGGCTGCTCAGGATCGGCGTGGAGAACGACGAGAAGAGGATGGCGATGGCCGTCACCATCAACAGCTCCACGAAAATCAGGACGATGGCGCGCGTGATGGCGAGATCCAGCCAGCCCCGCCAGAGCAGCAGTCCGTAGAACACCAGAGTCATGATGGTCAGGTTCACGGCGAGCACCATCACCAGGCCAAGGTACTTCCCCAGGATGAAGTGCGACCGCCGGATCGGCTTGCAGATCAGCGTGTAGACGGTGCGCTTCTCGATCTCCTTGAAGACCAGCCCCACGCCCACGAAGATCGCCGTCGCCACGCCGAACAACGAGATGGAGGCGAGGCCGATGTCCTTCACGATCTTCTCCTCGGCCCCCACCGTCAGGAGGCTCAGGATGCGGCTCGCCCCGATCATCAGGATGGCGAATGCCAGCAGGAGATAGAGGATGCGGTCCCGGATCGCCTCCCGGAACGTGTTGGCGGCGATGGCCATGACCTTCATCGCGCCACTTCCTTCATGTAGATGTCCTCCAGCGTCTCACGCCGCGCCGCCACGGAGATCAGGGTGCCGCCGGAGGCCTTCACCGCGTCCAGCAGGCGGGTCAGGCCGGCCTCCTCCGTCACTCGCACCAGCGATTCTTCTCCGCGCGCGGAGAGCAGCTCCGCGTCCACGCCGTCGAGGCCCAGCGTCCGGTAGGCGGGGCCGGCGAAGGTGACCTCCCACGACTCGACGTGCCCAGAGAGCAGCTCGCCGAGGCCGCCCGAGACAGCGATGCGGCCATCTCTCAGGATCCCCACGCGATCGCAGATCGCCTCGGCGTCCGACAGGATGTGCGACGAGAAGAAGATGGTCTTTCCGCGCGCCTTCAGCTCCAGGATGATGTCGCGGAACTCCCGGCGCCCGAGCGGATCGAGCCCGCTCATCGGCTCGTCGAGGATCACCAGGTCGGGATCGTTGATGAGCGCCTGCGCCATGCCGATGCGCTGCAGCATCCCCTTGGAGTACTTGCGAAGCTGCAGGTCGGCCCGCTCCGACAGGTGCACCTTCTGAAGCACCTCGACGGAGCGCCGCCGTCTCTCCGCGCGCTTGTATCCGAACAGATGCCCGTAGAAGTCGAGGAACTCCCGCCCCGTGAGATAGTCATAGAAGTACGGGTTCTCCGGGAGGAAGCCGACCCTGGCGCGCACCGAGACGCGCGCGCAATCCTCGCCGAAGATCCGGATCGTGCCCGCATCGGGAAAGATCAACGAGAGGATCAGCTTGATCGTGGTGGTCTTGCCGGCCCCGTTCTGGCCGAGCAGCCCGAACACCTCCCCCTCCTGGATGGTGAGGTCCAGCCCACGGATCACCTCACGGGAGGTGAGCGACAGGTGCCCCTTGTATGTCTTGCGCAGCCCCCGCAGTTCGAGCACGGGGCCGGGAGGACTGGAGGTCGTCACGATCCTTCCCACTGCGTGGAGAGCTCCGCCGACTTGCCTGCATCGCCCGCCATCAGGCTCTCGTACAGCAGCTCCTGCCGGCGCACCATCTGATCGATGTCCCACGGGCCGACCCTGGAGAGGGCCGCCTCTCCCATGCGACGGCGCAGACCGGCATCCTCGACCAGATCCAGCGTGCGCCGCGCCAGGCCTTCGATGTCCCCCGCGGGGACCAGAAAGCCCGTCACGCCGTCCTCCACCGCCTCGGGGGCGCCATCCACCCGGGTGGCGACGATCGGCAGCCCGGTGGCCATCGCCTCCGGAAAGACGCGGGGCAGCCCCTCCCACCGCGACGTGTGGAGCAGAAGATCGAACTCCCTCATGAGGGACGGCACGTCGCGCCTCCACCCGGCGAGCGTGACCCTGGACTGGAGCCCTTCCGCGCGGATCATCGCCTCGACATCGGGCCGCAGCTCCCCGTCACCCGCGAGGACGAACCGGACCGGGCGGCCGCCCCCCTGGCGGCACGCCACGCGCGCCACGGCTGAAGCGACCTTCACGAAATCGAGCGGCGCCTTCTGCGGCTTCAGGCAGGCCACCATTCCCACCGTGAGAAGACGATCGGCCGGTGATGCTGAAGCCCACTCGCTCCTGGGCGAGAACTCGCTCAGCTTCACGCCGCTGCGGATCAGCGAGACCCGTCCGGCCGGCAGGATGCCCAAGTCGATCCCCTTGTCAATGTTGGCCTGCGATACCGCCACGAAGGCCGAGGTGGCGAACCGCCCCGTCACCCTCTCCAGCGCCATGAACAGCTCGCGCTGCAGCCTCGGCTGCGCATCGTGGAAACCGTAGCCATGGATCGAGTGCACGATACGGGAGACTCCCGCCAGCGTCGCGGCCCACCGCCCCAGGATGCCCGCCTTCGACGAATGCGTGTGAACGATGTGCGGCCTCTCCCGTCTGAGAAGCAGGACCAGGTCCCTCAGGGCCGTGAGATCGCGCCATGGCGAGACCTGTCGGTCCAGACTGTTCAGCAGGTGTGCACGCACCCCCGAGGCCTTCAGGTCCTCAACCAGGATCCCCTCGGTCCCAGTCACGAGATCGGCATCGAAGCGCGCAGGGTCGAGGTGCGCCACCGTGTACAGCGTGTTCTGCTGCGCTCCGCCCAGCTCCAGCTTGGTGATGATGTGGCAGACGCGCGTCTTCATGCCTCTGCCGTTCTGACGCCGGCGCGCGCCGGCGCCTCCTGGAGGATCCGCAGCGCGAGCGCTCGGCCGTCCGCCAGGGAATCCTCCATCGAGTTGTAGTACCAGGAGCCGTAACGGCCGATGGAGTGGATCCCCTTGCTCGCGAGCGCCTCCAGCAGATCCGGAAGCCGCCGGTGCCGGTGGTCGTCGTAGATCACGTAGGCCGGATCGATGTGGAACGCCGCGCGCGTGAGGATCTCGTCGTTCGGCTCGAGGATCCCCGCGCGCACCAGCCCTTCCTCCGCCCGCGCGTAGAGCTGCGCCTCGTCGATGCGCGAGGACGGTCGCGCGGCGATCTCCACGTAGAGCGACGAGCACCCGTCGGGCGCCGCGGCGGGAGTGAACGAGGCCGGAAAGCCGGCGCGGTAGAAGACGAACTCTTTCTCGGGGAAGTAGACCCAGTGCTTGTCGGGGTGCACGATGCGCCCCACCCCGAGGTTCAGATTGATGACGGCGACGTGCCTGAGCCCCGCCGCCCACTCCGCCATCGCCGCGGGCAGACCCCGGGTGATCGAGAGGAGCCTCGGCAAGGGCATCGTCGAGACGAGATGGTCGTACGCGATCGTCCGGCCCGCGCGCGTTGCCAAGATTTTGCGCGTGGCGTCCACCGAGACGATCTCCTCGCCGCACCGGACCTCTTTCACGCGCGCCGCCAGCGCGGAAGGCAGGACCTGGATCCCTCCTTTTTTCGGGTAAAGAAACGACGGGTTGTACCCGAAGGCCTTGCGCGAGATGCCGAGCGCCCCTTCCACGACCTCCGCCAGCGAAGGGCGCGGGATCGACCACGACACCCAATCGCAGGTCACGCCGTCGAGGTCGGTGAGCCACAGCTTCTCGTTGTACGGGATCATGAAGTGGCGCGCGATGCCGGAGCCGAACGTGCGCATCACCCACTGTTTGAAGGAAAGGCGCGCGATCTCATCCGGGCCGACCGGCGTCGCATTCAGCGCCTCAATGAAGCCGAGCACGCATTCGGCCACGACCTCCTTCGGCAGTCCGTGCGTATTGACCTGGAACGGATACGGGGTGAAGACCCCGTGCGAGTGGATGAATGCGCGCCGGTTGATCTTCTGGAAATGGTCCTCCGGGATGAGATCTCCCACCAGCGCCCTGATCTCCGGCCTCTTCAGATGCAGCAGGTGACCCGTCAGATCGAAGGTGAAGCCGTCCTTGACGATCGACCGGCAGAGACCGCCCGGCCGATCCTCCTTCTCCAGCACCACTACGTCGAGATGGTCCTGAAGGTGGAAGGCGGCCGACAGGCCCGCAAGCCCGGCCCCGAGGACGACGATCACCGGCGCCTCCACTCTGCCAGCCTGCCGCGCGCCTCGCGCACGGCCGAGGCCTCGATGTCATCCGGGCCGGCCCGAGGCGCCGCGACGATCGCGGTCGCCTGCATCATCTCCACGCGTTGCCCGGCATGCTCGACCGGCACGCGGGCCATCGCAAGTCCCAGCATGACCAACGTCGCGGCGACCGCCAGGATCAGGAGCACCGACAGCGCCGAGGGAAGGTACAGGTTGAAGATCCCCAGCGCTCCCATCGCGGCGCCGCCCGACCAGGCAATCGCGGCCACCGCTCGCACCGGAAGGCCGCCCTTGCGCAGCCGAAGCGCGAAATGATCCGGGCTTCCCTTGAATGGATTTCGCCCCTTGGCGAGGCGCAGCGCCATCACGTAGATCGTGTCGAAGATCGGCACCGCCAGGATGAGCAGAGGGCTGAAGTACCCGATCGTGTTGATCCGATCGTACTTGCCGATCATCGCCAGCGCCCCCAGCATCATGCCGATGAAGAGACTCCCGGTGTCCCCCATGAAGATCCGCGCCGGGTGGACGTTGTAGCGCAGGAACCCGAGCAGGCTCCCCATCAGCGTCGCCGTCATCAGCGCGATGGAGGCCTGCCCATTGAGGAAGGCCACGATCAGCAGGAACGACGCGGCCACGAACGCGGTGCCCGTGGCCAACCCGTCCATGATGTCGATGATGTTGAACGCGTTGATGAGTCCCACGAGCCAGAGGACCGTGAGCGCCAGGTTGACCCACGCGGGAAGCACGCCGATGTGGATGGCGATGTCGCTCTTGATCAGCACGATCGTCGCGAAACCTTGCCCGAGGAACTTCGGCCACACCCCCAGCACTCCGAAATCATCGATGAGACCGAGCAGCACGAGGATCGTGCCGCCCAGAAGCAGTCCAAGCACCCTCTTGTCGAAGTCGAACACGAGGGCCATGGTGAGGATGAATGAGACGTAGACGGCGAGCCCACCCAGGTAAGGGACCGGGCCCCGGTGTCTCTTGAGCGATCCATCGGGAACGTCCACGATCCCGAACCGCATGGCCGCGCGGGCCGCCACGGGCGTCCCGTACAGCGAGAAGGCCAGCGCCGTCATGAAGCAGGTGATGGCCGCGAGCGGAAGAGGCACCGATGAGAGCATCTAAACCGGAGCCGCCCAGGTCGATCGCGCGACGAGGGCGCGACGTTTGTGCCACGCGCGCGCGAGGAGCCCGCGGTGCCGCCACAGGACCGGAATGGTTGAAGGAGAGAACAGGATCAGGCAGCTCCACAGCAGCAGGTCCCAGCACAGGATGAAGGGCAGGTTCACGACGAACGCCGCCGCCGTCTCGTTCTTGATCATCGCCAGATACCTGTTCTTCACGATGTGGGCCTGGATCTGCGGCGGCCGGCGCAGCATCTCGCCCCTGCGAGAGCCTCCGGCCGAATGCTCAGAGGGCGCTTCCTGCGTCCCGCCCCTGTAGTGCGCGGCCAGCGCCGAGGGCTGGTAACGGCATCTGTAGCCCAGGTTGCGGGCCCGCCAGCCGACATCGAAGTCCTCGCCAAAGGCGAAGAAGTCCTCGTCGAAGAACTGGCCGTCCACGGAGACGGCGTCGATCATCGCGCCACGGTAAAGAGCCACCGCCCCGCACACGGAGAAGACCTCGCCCGGCTGCTCGTACTGGCCGCGGTCGGGCTCGCCGTATCCTCTCTCCTTCACCCTCCGGCTGCGCGTCAGGACCTGTCCGGTCGTGTCGAGCGTGATCCGATCGAAGCGCAGCACCTTGCCCTGCACCATGCCCGCACGCGCATCCGTCGCGAACGGTTTGAGGGCCTCCTCGAGATAGGCCGGATCGAGGACGGCATCCGCGTTGAGGAAGAGAATATAGACGCCTCCGGCCCTTTTCAACCCGACGTTGTTCCCGGCGCAGAACCCAAGGTTTACGGTGTTTTCCACGAGAACAGCCTGGGGGAATCGCTCCCTCACGAAGGCCGCCGATCCGTCAGTGGAGGCGTTGTCCACGACGATCAGCTCGACGCGGGGCCAGGTTTGGGCCAGGACCGACCCGAGACATCCTTCGAGGAAATGCCGGGAGTTCCAGGACAGGACGATCACCGACACGAGATCTTGACCGCTCATGCTCCAGGCCCCCCCTGCACGGCATGTCCCCGATGCTTCGTCGTCCGGACACCTGCGCGCGTCCTTCCCAGGGCCAGGTCGTAGACGGCCAGCGTCTCTCGCGCCGCTCGCTCCCATGTGAAGGAGGCGGCCCGCGCGAAGCCTCGTTCGATCAGCTTCCTCCTCAGCGGCTCGTCGGACAGCAACGATCTCAGGCCCGACTCGATCGCGCCGCTGTCCTCGGGATCCACCAGCAGCGCGGCGTCGCCCGCCACTTCGGGGAAACACGAGCCGGAGGACGCCAGCACGGGGACCCCGCAGGCCATCGCCTCGATCACCGGCAGACCGAAACCTTCGTACAGGGATGGATACGCCACGACCGCGGCGCCGCTGTACAGTGCGGGAAGATCGCCGCCGTCCACGTACCCCGCCACGCGCACGGCATCGGCCAGCCCGCGCCTCCTGATGTCGGCCTCGACCGGAGGGCTGGGAGGCTCCACCCGGCCCGCCAGCACGAGCGTCGGTCGTCCGCCGCCGCGACGGACCCCCGCGAAGGCGTCCAGCAGCCTGCCGATGTTGCGCCTCGGCGTGATCGATCCGACGTGCAGCACGTACGGTTCGCCCAGGCGGTACCGCTCCCGCACGCGCGCCAGCTCGCCTGCTTCCGTCACCGGTCTGAAGCGCGAGTCGGGCGCCAGCGGCACGCTGGTCACCTTGGCCGCATCCACGCCGTAGGACGAGATGATGTCCTTGCGCGAGCACTCCGACACCGTCAAGACGTGACGTGCCTTGCGCGCGGAGGCTCGCGCGAACCCTGAGAACGCGAGTCGCGCCCGCCGCGTGTACCACTCCGGATGCAGATCGAACGTGATGTCGTGCAGCGTCACCACGGCGGGCACGGGGCAGAGCGCCGGCAGCGTGTAGTGAGTCCCATGAAGCAGATCCACCGGATGTCGCGCGAGGTGCGCGGGAAGCCTGACGTGGGTCCAGGTGAAGACGTTGTCCGGCAGGCCGGAGATCCGCCCGAGAATGGCGGCCTCGATCCTTTCACCTGATGGGATCTCCGCCCGCCCCGCGGGCAGGTAGAGCCGGAAGCGCACCGACGGGTCGATTGCGGCCATCGCGCGCACCAAGTGATGAACGTACCGGCCCACGCCAGTGGGCTGTCCCGCGAGGCAGCGCGCGTCCACGCCGATCGTCACCATCGGTGGCGAGCCTCGTTCGCTTCCGCGCGCGCTCCGGTTCGTCATGATGCCGCCGCCTCGCGGTACACCGCCAGCGTCTTTCTCGCGGTCTCGTTCCAGGTGAACCGCGCCGCGCGAGCGCGTCCGTCGCGAGACAGAGCGGCGGCCGTCTCCGGCTCGTCCAGGATCCTGACGACGGCCGCGGCGATGGAGCCCGCGTCCGCGGGGTCGGCGTAGAGGCAGGCGTCCCCCCCCACTTCGGGCAACGCCCCGGCGCGCGAGGCCACCACGGGGGTGCCGCAGGCCATCGCCTCCAGCACCGGAAGGCCGAACCCCTCCGTATAGGAGGGATACACCAGCGCCGCCGCCCCGCGGTACAGCGCGACGAGGTCCTGCTTCGAGACGTATCCGGGCAGGCTCACGCGCTCGAGAAGCCCCAGCATCGCCGCGCGGCCGATGACACTGCTGGTGTCGGGGCCGTGCTCGCCCGCGATCACGAGGGAGAGGTCCCGTCCCTGCGCCACCAGCGTGGCGAACGCGTCGAGCAGGCGGGGCAGGTTCTTGACGACATCGTGGCCGCCGGTGTGAAGCAGGTACCGCTCCTTCAGCCTCAAGCCTTCCATCACGCGGCCGGCCTCTTCGTCGGCGCGCGTCATGTCGACCGGCGTGATGTCGCACCCCTGCGGTATGACCGCGATTCTGTCTTCCGGGATCTTCAGCAGCGCCACCACGTCGGCCTTCGTCGCCTCCGAAGGGACGATGATCCGGTCCGCCCAGCGCGCGAGGTTGAAGTTGACGGCGAACAACCGGGCGTTTCGCTTGCCGACCGTGCCCGGCAGCTTCAGCGGGGTGAGGTCATGGATGGTCTGCACCACGCGGCACCCGCTCGGGCGGAACCGCGGCACGGCGTAGAAGGGGGAGTGGAACACCCGCACGCGCCGGCGCGCCAGCAGCGGCGGCCAGGCGATCTGATCCCACAGGGTGATCGCGCGGCGGGGGCGGGTCAGGCCGACGGCCGTGAACGCGCCTGGAAGCCCGGAGTCCTTCCCGGCCGAACGGTGCGAAAACAACAGCACCTCATCCCGGCCACCGCGCAGCTCGCGAGCCAGACCGCCGATCAGCCCGCGGATGTAGGAGCCCACGCCCCGCCGCCCGCTCGCGGTATCGAGCGCCCTGACATCGATGCCGATCCGCACGCGCCCTACCATCCCGCGCCGGGGCCCGCCGTGCGACCTGACATCTCGCGCTGGTCGCGCGCAGGCCCGCCCGCCAACTCCTCGTACAGATGCTCCACCTGACGCAGCATGCGATCGGCGCTGAAGGGCGGCCACGCGGCGCGCGACGCCTCCCCCATTCTGCGGGCCAGGGCACGGTCGCCCGCGAGCTCCAGCAGCGCGGCGGCGAGGTCGCGAGGGGAGGACGCCTCCACCAGACGACCGCTGACTCCGTCTTTCACCGCCTCGGGGATCCCTCCCACCCGCGTGGCGACGATCGGGAGGCC
>JAWPNA010000238.1:0-2637 GCA_045402695.1 Acidobacteriota bacterium | reverse complement strand
CTCCCGTCTGCGAAGGGTCTCCGCAGCCTGACGTGCTCCACTCTCTTCGGGCTTCTCGCTGTGAGCGGCATGCGCGTGAGTGAGGCGGTCGCCCTGGACCGGGACGACGTGGATCTCCAAACCGGAGTGCTCTCGATCCGGCGAGGGAAGTTCGGCAAGTCCCGCTTCATCCCGATCCATTCGACGACCCGATACCTCCTCGATGACTACTCGAACAGGAGGGACGCCATCCTGCCCGCATTGACCGCGCCGGCGTTCTTCGTCTCCGACCGTGGGCGGCGCATGACGAAATGGTCCGCGCAGGACAACTTCGTGAAGGTCTTGCGTGCAATCGGCCTGCGTTCACATGGAGATGGTCATCGCTTCGGCCATGGCCCGCGACTGCACGATCTCCGCCACCGGTTCGCGGTCTCCACGCTCGTCCATTGGTACCGCTCGGGGGCGGATGTCGAGCGGGAGATCCCGAAGCTCGCCACCTATCTCGGACACACCCAACCCGACAGCGTCTACTGGTACCTCCAGGCAACCCCGGAGCTCCTCCAACTCGCGACGGAGCGGTCCGAACGCATCGCGAAGGGCGGTGCGTCATGATCGCCGCCACCTTCCCTGCCCTGCTCCAGGGCTTCTTCTCGGACCGTCTGCTCCGCCAGATGCGCGCCAGCTCGAACACGATCGCGGGATATCGCGACTCGTTTCGGCTCCTGCTTCGCTATGCCACGGACCGGCTTCGGAAGAAGCCGTCCGACCTTATGATCGAAGATCTCGACGCGCCCTTCGTGATCGACTTCCTCGACTCTCTCGAGAAGGAGCGTGAGAACACGGCGCGGACGAGGAACATCCGGCTCGCGGCCGTCCGTTCGTTCTTCCGCTACGTGGCGATGAACGAGCCCGCGCACGCCCTGCACTGCCAGCGGATCCTCGCCATTCCGGGGAAGCGCCACCAGAAGAAGACGATCGAGTTCCTCTGCCGGGAGGAGGTCGAGGCACTCGTCGGAGCTCCGGACCCTTCGACCTGGATCGGCCGCCGGGACCGGACGATTCTCCTCGTTCTGATGCAGACCGGCCTTCGCATCTCCGAGTTGACCTCGCTGCGCCGAGAGAACGTTGCCCTGGGTACGGGCGCGCATGTCCGGTGCGAGGGAAAGGGGCGGAAGTGCCGCTGCACTCCACTCCGGCGAGGCGCGGAGAGCGCCATCGCGACGTGGCTCGATGAGGAGCGCCCGGCCCCCAAGGATCCTCTCTTTCCGAGCTCCCGCGGGGGGAGGCTCAGCACGGACGCGGCGGAACGGCTCGTGGCGAAGCACACCATCACGGCTCGAAGGGCCTGCCCGTCCCTCGCCGAGAAGAAGGTCACCCCGCATGTGCTCCGGCACTCCGCCGCCATGGCGCTGCTCGAGCAGGGAGTCGACCGAAGTGTGATTGCGCTCTGGCTAGGGCACGAATCGGTCGAGACGACACAGATGTACCTTCACGCCGATCTGCGGCTGAAGGAGCGGGCCCTCGCGCGGACGACCTCGATAGAGGGAGAACCGGGACGCTACCGGCCGGACGACGCCCTGCTGGCCTACCTCGGTAGTCTGTGATTATGCCGCCCCCAAGGATCCCGAGGATTAGGGATCCCATGGCTCCGGAGTCAGGCCGCACGGGGACGCGGCATAATCCGGGACGCGGGATGATGCGGCAAGACCTGGCTCGGCCTCGACCTGGCGGTCTCCGTGGCCTCCGGCACGCCCTGCCTCGGCGCCTTCCCGGTGGACAGCAAAGGCCCCACCCTGGTCTACCTCGCCGAGGACTCGCTCGACACCGCACGTCAGCGCATCGAGGGCATCTGCCGACACCGCAGCCTCGACATCGAGAGCCTCGACCTCTATCTCATCACCGAGCCCGCCCTTCGCCTCGACCGCGAAGCGGATCTCCAGAAGCTCGCCGCCGCCCTCACCAAGATCGCGCCACGGCTCCTGCTCCTCGATCCCTTCGTCAGGCTGCACCGGCGGGACGAGAACAGCTCTGCCGACGTGTCCGGACTGCTCGGCGACTTGCGCCTGCTCCAGAGAAACCACAACCTCGCCATCGTCCTCGTACACCACGTCCGCAAGAACGGCCGGGGCCCCCAGGGAGAGGCCCTCCGCGGGTCGAGTGACCTCCACGCCTGGGGTGACTGCAACGCCTACCTCACCCGCCGTGCCAACGCCCTGCAGCTCTCCCTGGAGCACCGCTTCCACCAGCCCATCGAGCCGTTCGCTATCCGCCTCGTCTCGCGCCCAGACGGATCCAGCACACACCTCGAAATCGCCGATCGCGAAGCCAGCTCCGCCATCGATCCCGCTCACGCCACCCACAACGCCGTCCTCGCGCAACTCGCGGCCGCAGGGCCCCTCCCGCGCACCAAGCTGCGCGCACACCTCCGCCTCAACAACCAGCGCCTGGGCACCGCTCTTCAGGAACTCGAGCGGCTGGGGCGAATCCGCCGAACTACACAGGGCTGGATGACGGCCGGGCCGGCCTCACCCAGCCCGTTCCGTTCCCGCCTCTAAGAGATGCACCGGAACGGAACACCCCGTCTCGCACCCGCTCTCGGCCGCACACGGCTTCTGCCATCTTCAGTGCAACGAGCCTCGCCACTGGGCTTGCAACGCA
>JAWPNA010000329.1:0-4669 GCA_045402695.1 Acidobacteriota bacterium | reverse complement strand
TCAACGATGCTCTGCGGCCGCAGAGCCCCGGCACGCGCGGCTGACGGTCGTTTGTCACCACCCTTTTAACGACTTGCTCTACCCTTCGGAGAGGGCGGCGGGCAAGACGGCGGCCCCGCGCGCCGCTCCCGGAGCCGTGCGTTGCGCTCTCGGCCGCGATTGCGGTCTCGGACCGTCCAAAAACGGAGCGACCCTCCCGAATGACATGTGGATCATACAAGCCCCATTGCGTGCTGGACATTCTGTATGACCGCCAGTTTCCGCCCATCGGGGGACAGCCGCATCTGCACGTACTCGGCCTGCGGACCCGCCTGTCCCACGACGAGCCCATTCCGATCCTTCCAGAGCCGTGATTGCGTGCCGCCGGCATGAAGGAGAGCGAGGACCCCGTTTTTCGACACGGAGAAGGTAGGTAGGCCGACATCCCAGGAATACTCGATCCGCTCGGCAATCCGGACAGGCTCACCGTGAAGACGCAGCTTGCGGGCATCGAACAGATCAGCGAGCTGGGTGCCGCTTTGGGACCGATCGCGCATGGCGGCGTCCGCCTCTCGCTTGAGGTCCTTCTCTCTGAGGGAGGCGCGTTTGTCGTAGGCCTTCTTCCCCTTGGCTATCCCCAGCTCCACTTTGATGTGTTTGCCCTTGATGTAGACCTTGAGAGGAACGAGCGTCGCGCCGCCGTGCGAGGTGACGCGTTCGAGTTTCAGGATCTGGCCGTGGTGCAGCAGGAGCTTGCGGGGCCGCAGCGGCTCGTGGTTGACGCGGTTGCCGTACGGGTAAGGGCCGATGTGGCAGTTGTGGATCCACACCTCGCCCTCCTCGCAGCGGGCGTACGAGTCCTTGAGGTTGCACAGGCCCAGCCTGAGCGACTTCACCTCCGTTCCGAGGAGCACGACGCCCGCCTCGATCCGATCCAGGATGAAGTAGTTGAAGGAGGCCTGGCGGTTGGTGGCGAGCACTTTCTCGTAGGTCATCTCGGCTCTCGAGTCGGGGGCGGACTATACCCCAGGCCCCCCATCCAATCAAGAAACCGCGCCACTGGACCGGGTTCTCCTTGACCCTCCCGGGATCCGGGTGCCATACTCTGAGTGGTTTCACTCACCGGCCCGGCAAACGCTTGGCCGTTCAGATAAGCGAGGCAAGCCATGGGCTGCGGAAGCGGCGCCTGCTCGACGGGCGGCGGATGCGGCTCCGGCGGCGGATGCAGTTCAGGCAACTCCTGCGGGGCTGGAGGGTGTGGTTCCGGAAACTGGGACGGCACGCTCAGGGACGTCGTCGGCGTCAAGTTCAACAACACCGCCAAGACCTATTACCACGACTCCACCGGTTTCTCCCTCCGCAAGGGTGATCACGTCATCGTTGATAGCGATCACGGGGAAGAGATTGCCCGCGTCGTTCAGTCCACGGGGCCCTCGCGCAAGTTTGCCACCGCCGGCAATCTGAGGAAGGTCCTGAGGCACGCGACGGCCCGGGACGTCTCCTGGAACGAGGAGAACCTGGGGCGCGAGAGAGAGGCGTTTGAATCCTGCCAGTCCCGCGTCAAGCAGCGCAAGCTCGACATGAAGCTCGTGTACGCCGAGGAGAGCTTCGACCGCAAGAAGCTCACGTTTTATTTCACCGCCGAGGGGCGCGTTGACTTCCGCGAGCTGGTCAAGGAGCTGGCCCAGCAGTTCCGCAGCCGGATCGAGATGCGGCAGATCGGTCCGCGCGATGAGGCGAAAGTGCTGGGCGGCTACGGCATCTGCGGCAGGCCGCTGTGCTGTACCACTTTCTTGAAGGAGTTCTCCCCGGTTTCCATCCGGATGGCCAAGCGACAGGGTCTGAGCCTCAACCCCTCCAAGATCTCGGGCCGGTGCGGCCGTCTGATGTGCTGCCTCAAGTACGAGGATACGGGAGAGGACCTTTCCGCGGCCGAGGCGCATGAGGCGCCCGGCGCGCCGGACCAGCCGGCAGCCTGATCATCGAGCACACTCCTGCTAGGAGCGGACCGCGAGGTAGACATCCCGCCGCGTCAGCCCGGATTCGCGCATGACGATCTTCAGAGCCTCACGGCGGTCGATCCCCTCCTCGAGGAGATCCTCGTAGCGGCCGCGCAGGTCCGAAGGCGGCACCGAGCGCGGCGCAGCCTCTCCGCCCGGTCTTCCTCGAGCGGGAAAGCGTCTCGCCGGCAGGCCACCCTGCACGACGAGCGTGAACTCGCCGCGGGGCGCACTCGAGGCAAACCCGTCGGTAAGCGCGCTCAAGGTCGTTCGTCTCACCTCCTCGTACAGCTTGGTCGCCTCCCGCACCAGTGTGACGGGCCGTTCGCCCAGGACTTCCAGCATGTCTCTGGCCGCGCGCGCGACGCGGTGAGGCGCCTCGAGGAAGAGCATCGGCCTCGATTCGGCGCGCAGATCCTCCAGGGCGCGCCGTCTCGGCCCGGCCGCCGCCGGAAGAAAGCCCACGAACAGAAACGACGCGGACGTGAAGCCCGAAACCGACGCGGCCGCCGCGATGGCCGAGGGTCCCGGGATGGGGCTCACACGCAGGCCCTCCTGGAGGGCCGCTTCCACAACAACCGCCCCAGGGTCGGAGATCGCCGGCGTGCCGCCGTCAGTGACGAGCGCCACGTCCTGGCCCGAGCGCAATGCGGCGAGGATCAGGGCGCGCCGCCCCCGTTCGTTGAACTTGTGGTACGAGACGATGCGGGCGGGACGAATGCCGAGATGCCGCAGCAGGGCGCCGGTGCGCCGCGTATCTTCGCAGGCGATGACGGCGGCGCGGCGCAGCGTCTCGACCGCACGCGGCGTGATGTCCTCGAGGTTGCCGATGGGCGTGGCCACGACAAACAGGGTTCCCGGGGCCGCGGACATCATGTCCCCCAGTCGCGCGGATAACGGAAGTCCACACCGACGGTGCGCTGGGAGATTTTGGCTATAAGCGGAAGCCGTCGCTTGAATTGCGACCTCACGATGAGCCGGATGATCCGATCCACCATGGCGCGCGATCGCCCAGCGTCGATCACCGCCGCTCTGGTGTACCGCTCGTCCACGAGCAGGTAGAGCAAGCGGTCCACCTCATCGTAGGAGAACCCGATCTCGGATTCGTCGGTCTGCGCGGGCCAGAGATCCGCTGTGGGGACCTTCCGGCGGATGGAGAGCGGCACGCGCACGTGCGCGGCCATCTGCCTGACCTGCGTCTTGTAGAGATCCCCGAGCGGGTTGATCGAGCAGGCCATGTCGCCGTGGATCGTGCCGTAGCCCAGCAGCAGCTCGGTCTTGTTGCTCGTGCCCAGCACCAGCGCGTCGTGCGCCATCGAGCGATCGTACAGGATGCTCATCCTCTCGCGCGCCATCTTGTTCCCGCGCCGGAGACGGCCGGCGCGCTTTTGTGCGCCGAAGTACGCCTCGACCATCGGCGTGATCTCGAACAGCTCCGTCTTGACGCCGAGCCTGCCGGCAAGGCTCCGCGCGTCATTAATGCTGGACGGATCGGACGCCTTGTGGGGCATCAGCACGGCCACCACCCCCGCGCGTCCCAACGCGCGGCGCGCCAGACATGCCGCCAGCGCCGAGTCCACACCCCCCGAGAGGCCGAGGACCACCCGCTTTCTCCCGGTGCGGCGCGTCTCATCAGCGATGAAGCCGGTCAGGATCTCCTCGACCATCGCGGCATTGACGGTGAGGTCGGGATTGCCGTCGTTGCTCATGACTCAGCGACCCTCACCCTGTCCGGTAGCGCGACGCCGCGATCCGATCCAGTTCCCTGCGGACGAGGTCGAGCTTCTCGTCACGCATGACCGGATAGGCGGTGCGGATCTTGCGCAGCAAGTTCTCCTCGAGGGAGACGGCGACCGTATCGCCCTTGAAAAGCCGCCCCTCGGCCAGGACCTTGCCCGAGGGGCCCACGACGAACGAGCCACCGCTGAAGTTCCACCCGTCCTCGTATCCCGCGCGGTTCACGTACACGACGAAACAGGTCAGGAACTGCGCCACCACCTGCCCCAGACTGAGCCAGGCCGAGCGGCTCGCGGGGCGAGGCGAGGCGTCGATGCCCTTCGTGGGACTGCTGGACATGACCAGGAGCACTTCCATTCCTTCCTGGGCCAAGATATAGGAAGAGGAGAGATGCCAGAAGTCCTCGCAGATCAGGATCCCCGTGCGGCCCCACGGCGCCACGCAGGTGCGGAAAACATCACCAGACCCGAAGTACCGCGCCTCGTCGAACATCCCGTAGGTTGGCAGATAGACTTTGCGGTGGACATGGGCCACCGAGCCACTCAGGAAAAGCGCCGCGGAGTTGAAGAACGAGACTCCGGCGCCCTGCTCGACGAACCCGGCCGCCACCGCGATGCGCCGGCTGGCGCTCGCGAGCTGATGGAGGTGGGGGCTCGTCGCCGGATCCTGCGCGCAATCGGCTACGAGGTCCTGGAGCAGGTAGCCTGTCAGGCTCAGCTCGGGAAAGACAATCAGGTCGGCGCCCTTCTTTGCCGCGCGCCGGATCTGATCGAGGTGGAGCTGGAGATTGCCATCGAGATCGCCCAGCGCCGGGGTGATCTGCGCGAGCACGACCTTCATCGCGTCTCCCGTTCGGCCCTAACAGGGTGATGACAAACTACCGTAGGCCGCGCAGCAGGGGCTTGCGAGCCGCAGACGAGGAGCGAGGAGGAGGGCGATTCCTGTAATCGCCG
>JAWPNA010000200.1:0-6985 GCA_045402695.1 Acidobacteriota bacterium | reverse complement strand
GGGCAGCGCACCGGCAACGTCGAAGGCGATGAGAGCGCGACGGGCACTGTCCACCGACGCGTTCGTGCGGCCGGCGAACATCGCCGGGCCGGCCCCATTGGCCAAGGCGCCATCCGGATGCTCGATCAGGGTGGCGTCGCGCGTGGCCTCGATCGTGACGGTGTCGGCCACGGCGGCGGGCGTCGCGCCCAGAAGCATGGTCATGAAGATGATGGTGGCGGCGCGCATTTCCTTCGCCTCGAGGACCTGAGAACCGGCCCGGCGGCTCATGATGCCGTTTCCCTGAAGGTACGGTCAGGACGCGCGGCCGGCCGCTAAGAATCTCGCCTATTATGAGGGGCGTGGCTCCGTTCCTGCCCCCTGAGACATCGCGCCTCATCCCTCTCATCATCGCGCGCAACGCGCGCCGGGCCCGCCGCGCCGCCTTTCGCTTGAAGGCCGAAACACGCATGGAGCGCGAGGCGGTGCGGGCGCTGAAGGAGACACTTGCCGCGCTGCGGGGGCCCCGCCGCGCCGCGTGGCTCTCGAGCCCCGAGATGCGCGCGTGGTTGAGCGCCGCTCAGGAGGCCGTGGCCTTGGCGGATCCCGCCGCTGATGATCTCGATCTGTTCGATGCGATCGCGGAAGGACCTTATCTGTCCCGGATGCTGCCCCGCGGCCGCCTCGACCGAGGCTTCCGCCGCAGGGCCGCGAGACTGGCCCGGGATCTGCGCGCTCGGGTCTTCGCGCGGCTCCCCGCGGTGCTCGCCTTTCTCACTCCCGCGGGGCGCCGGTTCGGTCCGTTCGCTCCGGACCTTGCGGCCGACGGCGAGGAAGCGCGCCGCGATGGGGAGCTGCGTTTCTGGTTCCCCTCCCGGGCGACGCTGAGGCTCGAGAGCGGCGCGAGGATCGAGCTCCAAGACGGCGGCGTGCGCGTGATCCAGCGCGGAGGACCTCCCCGGCTGCGGCCGCTCGAAACCCTCGATGGCTCCGGCATCGCGCTGGCTTGCCGCGCCGTCTCCACGCGGCGAGGGTTGAGGGCCGGGGGCGAGGTCCGGGGCCTACGGCCTTTGCTCGCGCGCGCGCTGCGTCTGCTGCGTGAATTGTGGGAGGAAGGGTTCCAGGAGGTGCTGGCCCACACGCGCATCGTCGTGCCGCTCTCGGAGCGAGGCACCGTCAGCTACTCGCTCCCGGACCGTCCCGGGATCTCCTTCATCAACGTGCGGGGCAGGTCGATTTTCGATCTGGCCGACGATCTGCTGCACGAGACCGCGCATCATCGCCTCCACGGCCTGGAGGAGCTGCGTGCTGTCAGCGCCGATGACGGCGAGCCCCGCTACCATTCCCCGTGGCGCAAGAGCCTGCGGCCTCTGCACGGCATCCTGCATGCGGCCTACACGTTCACCTACAGGGCGCATCTCCTCGATCGCGCGCTGAGGATCAAGCGCGCCGGGAGGATTCACGACCTTCCGCATCGGTCATGGATCGCGCAGGAGCTTGGTTCCGAGAGAAGCGCGCTGCGGATCTCACTCACCGATCTGCAGGATGCGGGGCGGCGAGGCTGGCTCACGCCGGCGGGCTCCCGTCTGGTGCGCCGCATCACGGAGCGCGTCGAGCAACTCTGAGCGGTCCGCCGGTGCTCCTACTCGATTCCGAGCTGGATGACCTTGCCATCCTCGGCGACCTGCCAGACATCACCGCGGCGCAGGAGACCGGCCAGATCGGACTTGGGCCTTACGGCCTTGGCCTTCTCGACCTGCTCCCACGCGCGCTCCTCGCAGGTCGGCAGCTCCACGCTGCGGAAGACTCCCAGGGGCGTGGGGAAGAGCGGTGCGTCGAGACGGCTGAGCTCGAAGGCGAGATCGGGATCGGGGCGCCGCTCATCGTGAACCACCAGGTCGGCCTCCGTGATCCCGTTGCCCAGCTCGACGGTCTCGAGCATGCCGGTTCCCGGATTGCGGCGGATCCCCTTGCGGATCTGCTTGCCGAAGACAAGCGGCTGCCCGTGATGAAGCAGCAGGTTGTGATCGTCGCGGACCGTGGGCTCCACGATGCTCTCGAACGCCCCATCGTTGAAGATGTTGCAGTTCTGGTAGATCTCGATGAACGCTGTGCCGCGGTGCTCGGCGGCCTTCATGAGTGTCTCTTGAAGGTGGGCACGGTAGATGTCCACGCTGCGCGCCACGAAAGTCGCCTCGGCGCCCAGGGCCAGCGAGATGGTGTTGAACGGACGTTCGTACGTGCCGTACGGGCTGGAGGAGGTCCTCTTGCCCAGCTCGGACGTGGGCGAAGCCTGTCCTTTGGTCAAGCCGTAGATCCGGTTGTTGAACAGCAGAATCTTGATGTCCGCGTTGCGCCGCAGACCATGGATGAGGTGGTTTCCTCCGATCGACATGCCGTCGCCGTCGCCCGTCACGATCCAGACGGACAGCTCGGGCCTCATCGCCTTGAGTCCCGTGGCGATGGGGATCGCGCGGCCATGTATCCCGTGGAAGCCGTACGTGTTGGTGTAGTACGGGAAGCGGCTCGAGCAGCCGATCCCGCTCACCACGACGAAGTTCTCCCTGGGAATGCCCAGCTTGGGGAAGACATTCGTGACGGCGCTCAGGATCGCGTAGTCGCCGCATCCTGGGCACCAGCGGACCTCCTGGTCCGACTGGAAGTCCTTGGCGGTGGGTTTCCTCTCCGTTGTCTCCGTGCTGACTGGGCTCGACACGCTGTCATCCCTCCAGAAGTTCGTCGATCTTCACGGCGATCTCGCGCGACATGAAGGGCCGCCCCTGCACCTTGCTCTGGCTGACGACATCCACCAGGTACTTCGCCCTGAGCAGGAAGGCGAGCTGCCCCATGTTCATCTCGGGCACGAGCACCTTGTTGAACCTTTTGATGATTGCCCCCAGGTCCTTCGGCAGCGGATTGAGGTGTCTGAGGTGGACCCAGCTCACCTTCTTGCCTTCCGCCCTTTTGCGCCGGATCGCTCCGCTGATGGCGCCTCGTGTGCTCCCCCATCCGATGATCAGCAATTGCCCGGCCGGCGGCCCGTCCACTTGCGTGGGCGGCAGGTCGTCGGCAATGCGCTCCACCTTCTCGGCCCTCAGTCGCACCATCCGCTCGTGGTTCTCCGGATCGTACGAGACGTTGCCGGTGACGTCCTCCTTCTCCAGGCCGCCGATCCGGTGCTCGTAGCCGGGCGTTCCGGGAAGCGCCCAGCCGCGCGCCAGAGTCCTCGGATCGCGCTCGTAGGGCAGGTACGTGTCACGCCCCTCCGGCACCACGCGCGTCTCGAGATCGGGCAGGTCGCTCTCCGCCGGCAGCCTCCACGGCTCGCTCGCGTTGGCGAGATAGCCGTCGGTCATCAGTATGACCGGCACCATGTGCCGCAGCGCGATGCGGCAGGCTTCGAAGGCCGCGTCGAAGCAGTCGCCCGTTGAGCTGGCCGCGATGATCGGCAGCGGCGATTCCCCGTGCCGGCCGAACATCGCCTGAAGCAGGTCGGCCTGCTCGGGTTTGGTGGGCAGGCCGGTGCTGGGTCCCCCGCGCTGCACGTCAATGATGACCATCGGAAGCTCGACCATGAGGCCCAGGCCCATCGCTTCGGTCTTCAGCGCCAGGCCGGGGCCGCTCGTGCCGGTCACGGCAAGGGCTCCGCCGAACGCCGCCCCCAGCGCGGCGCACACCGCCGCGATCTCATCCTCGGCCTGCAGCGTCATGACGCCGTACTCGCGGTACCGCGCCAGCTCGTGCAGCACCGGACTCGCGGGCGTAATCGGATACCCGGCGTAAAACAGGGGCCTGCCTGACTTGATCGAGGCCGCGACGAGGCCCAGGCACACCGCCGAGTTGCCCATGATGTTGCGGTACACGCCCGGAGGAAACGGCGCCGGCTCCACCACGTAGGTGGACTGGAACAGCTCGGCGGCCTCGGCATAGGCGCGGCCCGCCTTCAGCGCCGTCAGGTTGGCCTTCAGCATCGTGGCGTCCTTGCCGAACTTGCTCTCGATCCACCGCACGGTGGCGTCCTGGGGGCGCTGGTAGAGGTGGAAGAGGATCCCCAGAGTGAAAAAGTTCTTGCACCGGTCCATCTCGCGCATGCCGAGGCCCATCTCCTTGAGGGCCTTCCGGTTCAGGTCGGTGATCTGGATCGCGATGGTGCGGTAACCGTCGAGGGATCCGTCCTCGAGAGGGTTCTTCGCGTACCCCGCCTTCAGCAGATTCTTGGCCTGGAAGGCGTCCGAGTTGACGATGAGCAATCCTCCCGGCTTCAGCTCGGCGAGATTGACCTTCAGCGCCGCGGGGTTGAACGCGACCAGCGCATCGGGCTGGTCCCCGGGCGTGTGGATATCGTAGCTGCTGAAGCTGATCTGGAAGCCGCTGACGCCCGGCAGCGTGCCTGCCGGAGCGCGGATTTCCGCTGGAAAGTCCGGCAGCGTGCTCAGATCGTTGCCGGCCACCGCCGACGACGTGGTGAGCTGGCTGCCGCTGAGCTGGATGCCGTCTCCTGAGTCACCCGCGAGTCGCACCACGACCCGGTCGATCTTGATGGTCTTGACCTGGTCGGGCGCCTGCACGGTCTGCAGTGTCATGGGTTCCCTCGTCTCGAAGTCGTTGTCGCTTCCGTCCGGATCACGTTACGAGCTGTGGCTCTTCCCGCTCCCTAGCCTTCCTCCGGCCCGGACCGTCCCCGCCACGGGGTGTGGTCGTCCGGGATGTCGCGCGAAGGCTGTAATTATGACCGATCCTGGCCGCGCTGTCAGGTGCCCCCTCCGCGGCGATAGCGGGCTTTGAGCCGGGCCTCGGCCCCCGGGGCCTGCGGGCCGCAGCCGGTTGCGGGCATGGATCTCGGCCAGCTTCCTGTAGGCGTCGTCACCGGTCACATCATAGATGTAGATCGAGTAGCCGGCCCGGGCCAGTGGGGTGCGCTCCTGCAGCCAGCGGGGCTCGGTCGGCGGAGCGGGCGTCGGTTGCTTCATGAAAAGGTGTACGCGATCCCAACAGAACCGAGGACTGAAGGGGCGTGGCCGACCACAACCCGAGTGCGGCCGCGCCGGGTCGGCGATGTTTTGGATGAGACCAGGCGTCAAGCGCCTATCTGGGTCCGAGCAGCGACCGGACGTCATCGACCGCCTTGTTGCCCGGATCCGCGGCGCCCGCCTTCTCGATCTCCTGCCACGCCAGCTCGGTCTCTCCCTTGAAAGCATGGAAGCGCGCGAGGTCCAGCCTGACTTCGGCCTCCTGCTCGGGAAGAAGATCGAAGTCGAGAAGCCGGTCGTACAGCCGGGCCGCGGACTCGAGATCACCCACGAGACTCAGTGTTGCGGCGTAGCTCGCCAGGGCCGAGACCTGTCCCACCGGCCACTGCCAGGAGGGATCGCGCCGCAGGAGATTTCCGATGATCGTGACCGACAGCGTTGCGGATCGGTCGCGGGCCCTCGCGATCAGGTCCTCGTTGCCGGCGCTGCGCACGAAGACGGCGGCGACTTCATCCAGGTAGACCAACACCCACCGGGGCTCCTTGCCGAGCCAACTGATCAAGGGATGATGAATCCCGGGGCGGTGGAAAATGAGCGCTGTCGCGATGCCGAGGCGATCGGCCTCGGCCTGCCATCGCCGCGGATCCAGCAGCGCCTTGGTGTACGACTCGAGGAACTCGGAGCCGTACACCTCGAGGCGTCCATCCATGTAGATCTTCCCATCTGGAGGTCCGTCCCACGCGAGATAGCCACCGGAAGTGAGATCCGAGTAGAGGCGCTGAGGAAGCCCCATCTCCCTGACGAAGGCAATCGCCCGGATCGGAAAGTTCACCTCCAGCACGCTGAAGCCGAACTCATGAGTCCCGTGGTTCCACCGGTAGAAGCCATTGCTGGCGACGAACCAGCCGGCCGCGATCAGGGCCGGCGGCACGCACCTCTTGACCGCGGCAAGGACGAGGCCGGCGACTGATCGCAACCGCCGGGACATCGAAAGCTCCAGCGTGACGAGACACTGGCCGAGAAAGGGGGCGGCCCCCATGGCGAAAAACGCCATGTTCCGACGCGCGAGCAATGAAAGAAACGCGAGCCCCGCGAACAGCAGGAGCCCGGATGCGTCGAAGCGCTTATCTTCCGGCCGGGCCCGCCGGTGGACTCCACGCGCCGCGGCGACCCCGGCAAGGGCGACCAGCGCGAGACCGGAGACCAGGAGGATCCGATAGGTGGTCAGCCCGAACGTCAGGGATGTGGCGGAGAAGGGAGGCGCAAACTCGCCAATGCTCTGAAAGACACCCTCGGAACCATCGATCCTCGAGGCAAGCTGCAAAGGGAACAACGCACCCCGGAGGAGGTAGGGGTTCAGGACGGTGACGAAAAAGGCCGCCGAGCCTGCCAGCAGCAGACGTCGCCTCGCCGCCGGCTCCCACAATGACGCCGGCCGCCAGCCTTCAGGGAGAAGCCGGAGACGGGCAGCGAGGTCCGAGGCGATGGGGCAGGCGATCGCGAACAACCCGACGATGAACAGCGAGTGCAGATTGACCCACGCGAGCATGACCGGTACCAGGAACCAGAGACGCCGGCCCTCGTCCCGGCGGGCGGCGGCAAGCACCCACAACACAATCTGCAGCAGAAGCAGAGAGATCAGCTCCGGCCTGATCATGAACCGCTCCGCCGCGATGACCAGGGGCGGCAGGGCCAGGCAGGCGGCCCCCGCGGGCCCCACCGCGTCACGCAGGTTCGCGATGAGCAGGGCTGTCGCCAGTCCGGCGCCGATGGCGGCGGCGATGATCAGAAGCGGCGCGCCGCCCGCCTGATACAGTGCGTAGATGGCGAGATCGAAGAGCCACTGGAGATTGATCCAGGCATGGTCGGACGCCGTGAAGGAAAAGACATCGGTGTGCGGCACCGCCCGGTGCTGTGCGATCCAGCGACCGGCCGCAAGATGCCACCAGGTGTCGGCGTCATCCAGGCGGCGCAACGCCAGGACGATGGAGAGTCCCGTCACGAGCAACGGGAGCGCGGCGTGGCTCGTGACGCTC
>JAWPNA010000261.1:0-4695 GCA_045402695.1 Acidobacteriota bacterium | reverse complement strand
CAGGACGACGGTGACGATGGCGCGCTGGTCGCTTCGCATGGTCTGTTTCCTCCGTGAAGGTGTCTTGTGTCTCGCGTTCCGATCCCTAGTGCGGGACTCCGTCAGGACATTTCACCCCGCCCTCTTGCCAGTAGGTGAGCGAGAGTCGTAGAATCGAGGCCGGACATGAGATGACAGCGGCCCCCGTCGATCCAGAGCTTCTGCCTCACGCCGCGCCGCCCTATCAGCGCCTGCTGGATCTGCTCGATCCGAACCCCCGGCGTGCCGCGGACCTGTATGGGGATCTGCGCGCCCGCCTGGTACGGCTGGCGGCATGGCGCGGCGAGTCATTTGCCGATGACATGGCGGACGAAGTGCTGGCGCGGGTCGCCCGCAAGTTGGATGAAGGTCTCGAGATCCGCGCCGAGGACCCCTCCGTTTACTGCTACGGAGTGGCCCACCGCGTCTATCAGGAAATGCTGCGGGACAGGCTCCGCCAGCAGACCGCGGCCGCCCGGGCAGCCGACCAACAGGGCGTCGCCAGCCCTCAGGACGCGGCGGCAAGCGAACGGCGGGTCGCGTGCCTGCGGAGGTGCCTGGACAAGATGACGGACGCGACGCGCGCCCTGGTGCTGGCCTATTACGACGGTGGAGGTGACGCGAGGATCGACCGCCGGCGCCAGCTCGCCGCCGAGCACGGATCAACCCCGAACGCACTGCGGATCATGATGTTCCGAATACGAGGCGTACTGGAGCGATGCGTGACGAGCTGTCTGCTGGAGACGGCCGAAATGGATCGGCCCTTCGAGGCACTTTCTGGTACGGGGGGTCGGACCCCTCGTGAACCGTGAGGTCGAGAATGCCCGAGCCCCTGCTGGACGAGGACATGATGAAACGCTTCCTGCTGGGGGAACTGCCGGAGACGGAGCGTGCGCGTCTGGAAGAGCGGGCCTTGTGCGACGAGGAGACCTCGAGCCTGCTCGGAAGCGTGGAGGACGATCTGGTGGACGCGTACGTCCTGGGCGAGCTTCCCGCCAGGCGGCGCGCCGCCTTCGAACGGCTCTATCTGGCCTCGCACTACGGGCGTGGCCGCCTCGCCAATTCACGGGCGTTGCTGCAGGCCTGCGGCCGGCGGCGGGCGGCCGTCAGCGCGCCCGCAAGCCGAGGGACGGTCCGAAGCGCCATCACTCGGATACTGGGAATACGCTTCCCGGCGCAGCGCTTTGCCATTTCCGGGATGGCGGCGGCGCTGGTCGTTGTGGTGGTGGCCGTCGCATGGATGCTGCGCGGTGCGCCCACCGGAGGCTTGACCGGAGAGATCACCCTCACGCTCGCCGCCGATGCGACGCGCTCGGGACGGGCGCCTGCCGAGCTGCGACTCACCGGCGAGGATCGCCCTGTGACCCTGCTGCTTGACCTGGAAGGCTCCGAAGGATTCGAGAAGTACGACGTGATCGTGCGCGAGGCCGACGGCGTGGAGCTGCTGCGCCGTGTTGCCCTGACCTCCGGTCGGCGGGAGATGACACCCGTAATAGTCGTCGGGCTGAGAACTTCCGGGCTGGGCGCGGGTGATTACGAGCTGGAGCTGCTGGGCCGAACCGCCGAACGGCAGCCCGAGACGCTGGCCTACTACGAGCTTCGGGTGACGCGCGTGGACGAGCCATGAGCCTGCTGGCCCTGATGCTGCTGTCGCTGGCGGGGCAGGCGGTATCCGAGCGGGAGAGCCCGCCCGCTCTGGCGGCCGGCGTTTCCCTCGAGCGCCCTCTCACCGCCGGACAAGTCGACGCCTACCCCATCACGCTGGCAGCAGGAGACTATCTGGAAGTCGGAGCCGACCAGAAGGGGATCAACCTCGTGCTTTCGCTTCTGTCGCCCCAGGGCGACCGGCTGATCGAGAAAGATCACCAGTGGAGGGAACAGGACAAGGAGACGCTCGTATGGGTCGCGGGCGCCGCCGGAGTCTACCAGGTCGAGGTCAAGCCGGCGAAGAGCGATGCGGCAACCGGCAGGTACGTGCTGAGCGTTGACGGGCTTCGAGCCGCCTCTGAGAAGGACCGGCATCGGGTCGAAGCGCTCATCCTCGCATGGCGGGCGGATGAGCTGGGCTGGAAGGGGACCGCCGCGGCCCGCGCCGAGGCGCTCCCATTGTACGAAAAGGCCCTGATTCCGATCAGGGCGGCGGGGGACCGCAAGCTGGAAGCCCGCGTGCTCGATCAGATCGGGTTCATGTACGACCGGCGCGGCGACCTGCGCGAAGCGCTCGTCTACTACCACCAGGCGCTCCCGGTGAGACGGGAGGTGGGCGATCGTGAGGGCGAGTCGCTCACGTTGATCGGCATGGGTCTGGCCCACCAGCAGCTGGGCGAGCCGGATGAGGCCCTCGACTACTACACGCAGAGTCTCGCTGTAGCCGAGGCCGGCGGGTGGCCGTGGCGCAGGATCGAAGCGCTCAACAACATCGGCGCGGTGCATTGGTATCGCGACGAGTACGACAAGGCCCTCGACTACTACAACCGCGCACGCAACCTTGCCATTGCGGACAAGGACCGCAGCCGGGAGAGCTCCATGCTGCACAACATCGGCAACATCTACCGCGCGCTGGGCGACTACGAACGCGCGCGCGAGCAGCTCGAGATGGCCCTGGAGATCCGGACGAGCCTCCACGAGCTTTGGAAGCAGGCAGTCACGCTTCATGAGCTGGGCAATACCTATCTCGACGAGAAGCGCGCCAACGAGGCGCGGGTCCACTACGAGCACGCGCTCCCGCTGCGCCGCCAGGCCGGCGACCGGCGCGGCGAGGCGTACACGCTGGATGCCCTGGGCGTGACGGCCCGCATGTTGAAAGAAAATGAAAAAGCCCTGGACTACACGCGTCAGGCCGAGGCGATCTGGGAGTCGGTGAGCGACAAGCGGGGCCGGGCGGAAACCCATGAAAGCCTCGGACTGATCCACGCGGCCATGGGACAGACCGACCTCGCGCGGGGCCAGTTCCTCAAGTCCCTGCAGATCCACCGCGAAGTGGGGCTCGGCAGCTTCGCCGCCCGCGCCATGCTGGGGCTGGCCAGGCTGGAGCGCGACGCGGGGCGGCTGCAGGAGGCGCTGCCACCCATCGAGGAGGCGCTCTCGATCCTCGAGTCGATCCGCAGCAAGGTGTCGAGCCAGGCTCTGCGCACGACCTTTGCAGCGACCAAGGTCGAGTACTACGAGTTCTACGTGGACTTGCTCATGCGGCTGCACGGCAAGGAGCCTCACAGTGGGTTCGACGGCCGGGCGCTCGAAGGCAGCGAGCGGGCGCGGGCGCGGCTGCTTCTGGAAAGCCTCGGCGAGATCGGCCTCGACCTCCGGCACGGAGTGGACGCGGCCCTTCTGGCGCAGGAGCGGTCGCTGCGCCAGCGCGTCAATGCCAAGGACGACGCGCGCGGGCGCCTGATGTCGGGAACGCCCACGCCGCAGCAGGCCGCTCGCGCGGAGCGGGAGCTGGAAGGCACGCTGGCGGAGTACCGTGAGGTGCTCGAGAAGTTGCGCGCCACGAGCCCGCGCTACGCCGCGCTTGCGCACCCGCAGCCGCTAACCCTGGGCGAGATCCAGCGGGAGGTCCTGGATCCCAACACGCTCCTGCTGGAGATCTCTCTGGGTGAGACGAACAGTCACCTCTGGGTGGTGGGGCGCTCCTCGCTGAGCAGCCACGCGCTTCCGCCTCGCCTGGTCATCGAAGCCAAGGCCAGAGAGATGTATGCGCTGCTCACCGCGCGCAATGTCGAGGTGGACGCAGAGCCCGCCGCTGCGCGCGCCGGAAGAATCGCCGGGGCCGACACGGACTTCGCCGGCGTGGCGGCAGAGCTGAGCGCCATGCTGCTCGGGCCGGCGGCCGGGCAGCTGCGCGGGCAGCGATTGCTCGTGGTGGCCGACGGCGCACTGAGCTACGTTCCATTCGCCGCGCTTCCGGAGCCCGAACCTCCAGTCGCCCGGGCACGGTCAGGCGGCGAACCGCTCATCGCCCGTCACGAGGTGGTCCACCTTCCCTCCGCCTCCGTGCTCGGCGTGATGCGCCGCGAGCTGGCCGGAAGACCCGCCGCGCCGCGCGCCATCGCCGTGCTGGCGGATCCTGTGTTCGAGCGGCGCGATCCCCGTGTGGCCGGCGGCGGCACCGCGCCCGCCGCGGCGGAGCCGGAGCAAGGCGGCGAGGTTACGCGCGCGGCGGCCGACATCGGCGCGGCACGATTCCGCCGCTTGAGGTTCTCGCGCCGCGAAGCCGAGGCGATCGCCGCACTCACACCGGTGGAGTCGCGCCTGCTGGCCACCGACTTCGACGCCTCGCGCGCCCTGGCAATGAGCGCAGATCTGAAAGGCTATCGGTTTCTCCACTTTGCCACCCACGGCGTGCTCAACAACGTCCATCCCGAGCTATCGGGGCTCGTGCTGTCGCTGCTCGATCGCGAGGGACTGCCGGTGGACGGATTCCTGCGGCTTCACGAGATTTTCAACATGAACCTGGCCGCGGACCTCGTCGTCATCAGCGCGTGCCGCACCGCGCTGGGGAAGGAGGTCCGCGCCGAGGGACTCATCGGACTGACTCGTGGTTTCTTCTACGCTGGCTCGCCCCGGGTGGTGGCCAGCCTCTGGGAAGTCCAGGACCGGGCCACCGCGGATCTGATGGAGAATTTCTATGGCGGGCTGCTAGCCCGAAGGCAGTCGCCCGCATCGGCCCTGCGCGCC
>JAWPNA010000362.1:0-12222 GCA_045402695.1 Acidobacteriota bacterium | reverse complement strand
CTCGCCAACCTTCACCTTGCCCTGCTCGATTCGACCCGTCACCACCGTCCCACGCCCCGATATCGAAAAAATATCCTCCACCGGCATCAAGAACGGCTTATCCAGCGCCCTCTCCGGGATCGGCACGTACTCGTCCACCGCCTTGATCAACTCCAGGATGCACTTGCACTTCGCGCACCCGTCCTTGCCGCACGCACACTGCCCCGCCAACAACGCCGACCCTCTCACGATCGGTATCTCGTCGCCTGGAAACTGGTACTTCTTCAGCAGCTCCCGTACCTCCAGCTCCACCAGCTCCAACAGATCCGGGTCGTCCACCATGTCCACCTTGTTCAAAAACACCACCATCCGCGGCACTCCCACCTGCCGCGCCAGCAGGATGTGCTCCCGCGTCTGTGGCATCGGTCCGTCAGCCGCCGACACCACCAGAATCGCCCCGTCCATCTGCGCCGCGCCCGTGATCATGTTCTTCACGTAGTCCGCGTGGCCCGGACAGTCCACGTGCGCGTAGTGACGCTTGTCGGACTCGTACTCCACGTGCGCCGTCGCGATCGTGATGCCTCGCTCCCTCTCCTCCGGCGCGTTGTCGATCGAATCGAAACTCCTCACCGTGATCTTCGGGTTGCGCGAGTGCAGCACCATCGTGATCGCCGACGTCAACGTCGTCTTGCCGTGATCCACGTGCCCGATCGTCCCGATGTTCACGTGCGGCTTGCTTCGATCAAATTTCTCTTTCGCCATGTCTTCCTCCCGATGGTCGGCGCACCGGCCCCCGCTCAGCCTGTGGGCGTACCCTGGATTCCCGCCACGACCTCCTCGCTGATGTTCTTGGGCGTCTCCTCATACCGCGAGAACTGCATGGTGTAGCTCGCACGTCCCTGGCTGAGGGAGCGAAGGTCTGTCGCGTAGCCAAACATCTCGCTCAGAGGCACTCGCGCGGAGATCACCTGCAACCCCGCGCGCACCTCGATGTTCTTGATCTTTCCCCGCCTCGAGCTCAGGTTCCCGATGACGTCGCCGAGGTACTCTTCCGGCACGGCCAGCTCGACGTCCATGATCGGCTCGAGCAGGATCGGCTCGGCCTTGCGCGCGGCATGCTTGTACGCCAGCGAGCCGGCGATCTTGAAGGCGATCTCCGAGGAGTCCACCTCGTGAAACGATCCGTCCAGCAACCTGACCCGGATGTCCCGCATCTCGAAACCCGCCAGCACGCCGCCGGCCATGGCCTCCTTGATGCCCGCCTCCGCCGGCCCGATGAACTCTCTCGGGATGACGCCTCCCGTGATCTCGTTGATGAATTCGTAGCCTGCGCCCTGGGCGAGAGGCTCGATCTCGATGACGACGTGGCCGTACTGGCCTTTGCCGCCCGTCTGCTTGATGTGCCTGCCCACTGCCTTGGCGGCCTTCCGGATAGTCTCCTTGTAGGCCACCTGGGGCTTGCCGACGTTGGCGCCGACGCTGAACTCCCTCACAAGGCGGTCCACGATGATCTCCAGGTGCAGTTCTCCCATTCCCTGGATAATCGTCTGGCCCGTCTCAGAATCGAGATGGACCTTGAACGTCGGGTCCTCCCGCATCAGCTTCTGCATCGCGCCGCCCAGCTTTTCCATATCGGCCTTGGTCTTGGGCTCGATGGCCACCGCGATCACGGGCTCCGGGAAATGCATCGCTTCCAGGACAATCGGGCGCGCCTCGTCGCAGATCGTGTCGCCGGTCGAGGCTGTCTTGAGCCCGACGATGGCGCAGATGTCGCCGGCGAAGACTTCCTTGACCTCCTCCTGCCGGTTGGCGTGCATCTCCAGCAGGCGGGCCACGCGCTCCTTGCGGTCCTTCGTGGCGTTGTAGACGTAGCTGCCCGCGGAGAGCCGCCCCGAGTAGATCCGGGTGAAGGCGAGCTGGCCCACGAACGGGTCGGTCCTGAGCTTGAATACGAGGCCCGCGAACGGCTCAGAATCCGATGCGACCCGTTCCTGCACGGCGCCGCCCTTGGGCACGATCCCCTCCATCGGCGGGATGTCCCGCGGCGAGGGCAAGTAGTCCACCACGGCGTCCAGCAGCGGCTGGACTCCCTTGTTCTTGAATGCCGCCCCGCACAACACCGGAGTGGCCGTGCGCGAGATTGCGGCCTTCCGGATGCCACGCTTCAGATCCTCTACGGTGATCGGTTCGTGATCCAGCCATTTGCGCAGCAACACGTCGTCCACTTCTCCCACGACTTCCATGATCTTCTCGCGCCGCCGGTTGACCTCTTCCTGCAGGTGGGCCGGGACCTCGGAAACTTCGTGGTCCGCGCCGAGTGTCTCGTCCTTGTAGACCAGCACTTCGCGCCTGACCAGGTCCACGACGCCGCGGAACTCCTCGCCGGCGAAAAACGGAATCTGCAGCGCGATCGGCCTTGCGAGGAGCTTCGTCACCATCATGCCGACGCACCGATCGAAGTCCGCGCCCTGCCGGTCCATCTTGTTGACGAACGCGATGCGGGGCACCTTGTAACGATCGGCTTGCCTCCAGACCGTCTCCGATTGCGGCTCCACGCCCGCCACTGCGCAGAAAACGCCCACCGCCCCGTCGAGAACTCGCAAGGAACGCTCGACTTCGGCCGTGAAGTCCACGTGGCCTGGCGTGTCGATGATGTTGATCTGGTGGTCCCGCCAGAAGGCCGTCGTCGCGGCTGAGGTGATGGTGATGCCGCGCTCCTGCTCCTGTGCCATCCAGTCCATCGTGGCCGTCCCATCGTGGACCTCTCCGAGCTTGTGCGTCTTGCCTGTGTAGTACAGGATGCGCTCGGTCGTGGTGGTCTTGCCGGCATCGATATGGGCCATGATGCCGATGTTACGCACTCTCTCGAGCGGCGTTCTGCGAGGCATGGCGCGCTGCTACCTTCCGGAAACTGCGGCGGCATTACCACCGGTAGTGGGCGAAGGCTTTGTTGGCCTCCGCCATCTTGTGTGTGTCTTCGCGTTTCTTGATGGCGCCGCCGGCGTTGTTCGAGGCGTCCAGGATCTCGGCGGCCAGTCTCTCCCTCATGCTGCGGCCGGGCCGCTCGGACGCGTAGTTGATGAGCCACCTGGTCGCCAGACTGATCCTGCGGTTCTGGTTCACCTCGACCGGAATCTGATAGGTCGATCCGCCCACGCGCCGCGCCTTGACTTCCACCAAGGGCTTTACGTTGTCGATCGCCTTCTTGAACACCTTCAGCGGGTCGTCCTTGGTCTTGTCGCGGACGATGTCCATCGCGCCGTAAAAGATCTCCTCCGCCCGCGTCTTCTTGCCGCGCTCCATGACCGCGTTGATGAACTTGGTCACCAGAGGCGACTGAAAGACCGGGTCCGGCGGGACCGGCCTCTTGGGAACTTCTCGGCGTCGTGGCATCGACTAACTCTCCTAGGCCTGGGGGCGCTTCGCGCCGTACTTGGAGCGACTCTGCTTGCGTCCTTCAACTCCCGCGGTGTCGAGCGTTCCACGGACAACGTGGTAGCGGACGCCGGGCAAGTCCTTCACGCGGCCCCCGCGAATCAGCACGATCGAGTGCTCCTGCAGGTTGTGGCCCACGCCGGGGATGTACGTCGTCACTTCGATGCCGTTGGTCAACCTCACGCGAGCCACCTTGCGCAGCGCCGAGTTCGGCTTCTTCGGAGTCGAGGTGTAGACACGCACGCACACGCCGCGCTTCTGCGGACACGACTGCAGCGCTGGGCTGCTCGTGCGGCTCTTCATTGCGCTACGACCGAACCTCACGAGCTGGCTGACGGTCGGCACCAGACACCTCTCTGCCCGAGCTATTCCCTAGCCGGGTGAAAACAATCGAGTTGTTGAGACGGGGCGTGCGCGGCGCCACCAGACACCGCGCAAACCGGCGAAGATTAGCAAAAACCCTTCCGAACTGTCAACTCCCCTAGCTCTTCGCTTCCCGCATTGCCGAGGGCTGAGGCCCGCCCAGGCCCAGCGCGAGCTCCGCGTCCAGCGGCCCCGGCTCCGCCGCCGGCTCCACGCGCTCGGTCTCGTCCACCGGGATGCTGATGCGCCTGTAAACCTCCATGCCCGTGCCGGCCGGACTCAGGCGCCCCATGATCACGTTCTCCTTGAGTCCACGCAGGTAGTCCACGCGCCCCTGGATTGACGCTTCCGTGAGAACGCGCGTGGTCTCCTGGAA
Organism: Acidobacteriota bacterium; assembly: GCA_045402695.1. Classification (GTDB taxonomy): domain Bacteria; phylum Acidobacteriota; class Polarisedimenticolia; order JACPZX01; family DASXTC01; genus JAWPNA01. The sequence goes on along the minus strand of JAWPNA010000362.1, from coordinate 8,069 downwards.
CGACGCGGCCGAGATGAACGAGTCCGTGGACAGCGAGGCCTTCGTGATCCCCAGCAAGAGAGGCCGGCCGGTGGCCGGATCTCCGCCGCGCTCAAGTACGCGCTGGTTTTCCTCCTGGAAGCGGAACTTGTCCACCTGCTCGTCGATGATGAAGTCGGTGTCCCCGACCTCCTCGATCTTCACCCAGCGCATCATCTGACGGACGATCACTTCGATGTGCTTGTCGTTGATGTTGACGCCCTGCAGCCGGTAGACCTCCTGGATCTCGCGCACGAGGTACTTCTGCAGCTCGGCCTCGCCCTTCACCGAGAGGATGTCGTGCGGGTCGATCGGACCGTCCACGAGCCGCTCTCCGGCACGCACCCGCTCGCCCTCCTGCACGGTGATGTGCGCGCCCTTGGGAATCTCGTATTCGCGGCGCTCGGCGCCGTCCTGCACGTAGATCTTCCGCTTGCCCTTGGCGATCTCGCCGTAGTGCACCACACCGTCAATCTCGGTGATACGCGCGGGCTCCTTGGGCCGGCGAGCCTCGAACAGCTCCACCACGCGCGGCAAGCCGCCGGTGATGTCCTTGGTCTTTCTCGTCTCGCGCGGGATCTTGACCAGCGTGTCGCCGGCGTGCACTTCCTGCCCATCGTTCACCATCAGCATGGCGCCCGAGGGAAGAAGGTACTTCTTCAGCACGTGCCCGTGCGCATCCTTCACGTGGAGCTGCGGCTGCTTCTTCTCATCCGGGGAATCGATGATGAAGTGGCGCGAGAACCCGGTTACATCGTCGGTGCGCTCCTCGACGGTCACCCCTTCCTGGATGTCCTTGAAGGCCGCCGCACCGGAGACTTCGGTAAGTATGGCGAAGTTGAAAGGATCGAACTCGACGAGCAGATCGCCGGGGACGACCTCCTGCCCATCCTCGACCTTGATCATCGCCCCGTAGGAGACGGCCTGCCGCTCCAGCTCCCGGCCCTTGGTGTTCTGCACGACGATGGCGCCGTTGCGGTTCATGGCGACCAGATCGCCCGACTTGCCCTTGACCGTCTGGAGGTTCAGGAACCTGATGATGCCGTTGTTCTTGGTTTCCAGCTTGGATTGCGCCTCGACCTGGCCGACGCCGCCGACGTGGAAGGTCCTCATGGTGAGCTGCGTGCCCGGCTCGCCGATGGACTGCGCCGCGATCACGCCGACGGCCAGGCCCAGCTCCACCATGCGGCCCGTGGCCAGGTTACGCCCGTAGCATCTCTCGCACGCTCCGCGCTTGCTCTCGCACGTGAGCACCGAGCGAATCTTCACGGTCTCGTGGCCCGCCATCTGGATCAGGTGGGCCTTCTCCTCGGTGATCTCCTCGTTGGCGTTGACGATGGTCTCGCCCGTGAGCGTGTCCTTGATCTCGTTGAGGGCGACACGGCCCACGATGCGGTCGCGCAGCTCCTCGATGACCTCGCCGCCCTCGACGATCTCCTTCACGTCGATGCCGCCCAGCGTCGGGCAGACCTCCTCGGTGATGATGACGTCCTGGGCGACGTCCACGAGACGCCGCGTCAGGTACCCCGAGTCGGCCGTCTTGAGCGCTGTGTCCGCGAGACCCTTGCGGGCGCCGTGCGTGGAGATGAAGTACTCGAGAACCGTGAGGCCTTCGCGGAAGTTGGCCGTGATGGGAGTCTCGATGATTTCCCCGGAGGGCTTGGCCATGAGGCCTCGCATCCCGGAAAGCTGCCTCATCTGCTGCTTGCTGCCGCGTGCACCCGAGTCGGCCATCATGAAGATGGGGTTGAATTCCCCGCCTTCGGAATCCGCTCGCTTCATCTCGCGGAACATCTCGTCGGAGATCTTCTCGGTGACCTCGGACCAGATCGAGATGACCTTGTTGTACCGCTCTCCCGACGTGATGGCGCCGTCAAGATACTGCTGCTGGATCGCGATCTGCTCTTTCTGTGCTGCATCCACGAGCTTGGGCTTGGTGGAGGGGATCACCATGTCGTCGATGCCGATGGAGATTCCCGCCAGGGTGGCGTAGAGAAAGCCCAGGTTCTTCAGCTCGTCCACCATCAGCACCGTCTTCTCGTTGCCAAACCTGAGATAGCAGTACGTGACGAGCTGGCTGAGGCCTTTCTTCTTCAGGATGCCGTTGACGTAGGGGATCCCCTCCGGCAGGTGGTCATTGAAGATCGCCCGGCCCGCCGTCGTGTTGATGAGCATCCCTTCCACTTCCTGCACCTCGGTGCGCAGCACGTCCTGATCGTCCCTCACCGTAGTGAGGTCGATCAGCTCGCCCGTGTATCGCAGCATGACGGGAGCGAGCAGGTCGATTTCCTTGCTTTCCATCGCCAGCACGACCTCATCCACGCTGCCGAAGACCCGCCCCTCTCCCTTGGCGTTGTGCTTCTCCTTGGTGAGGTAGTACACGCCGAGCACGATGTCCTGCGTCGGCACGACGACCGGCTGGCCGTGCGCCGGCGACAGCAGGTTCTGCGTGGACAGCATCAGCGCCTGCGCCTCGATCTGCGCCTTGGGCGACAGCGGGATGTGCACCGCCATCTGGTCGCCGTCGAAATCCGCGTTGAAGGCCGTGCACACGAGAGGGTGGATCTTGATCGCCTTGCCCTCGATCAGCACCGGCTCGAACGCCTGGATGCCCAGCCGGTGCAGTGTTGGCGCGCGGTTGAGCAGCACGGGATGCTCCTTGATGACCTCCTCGAGGAAGTCCCACACTTCGGGCCGCTGCTGCTCCACCATCTCCTTGGCGGCTTTGATGGTGGAGACGAACCCCTCCTGCTCGAGCTTGTTGTAGATGAACGGCTTGAACAGCTCCAGCGCCATCTTCTTCGGCAGGCCGCACTGGTGCAGCTTCAGCTCTGGGCCCACGACGATGACCGAGCGGCCGGAATAGTCCACGCGCTTGCCCAGCAGGTTCTGCCGGAACCGGCCCTGCTTGCCCTTCAGGGTGTCCGATAGGGACTTCAGCGGGCGATTGTTGGTGCCCCTCAGGACACGGCCGCGGCGGCCGTTGTCGAACAGCGCGTCCACCGCCTCCTGCAGCATGCGCTTCTCGTTGCGCACGATGACATCGGGCGCGCGCAGCTCGAGCAGCTTCTTGAGCCGGTTGTTGCGGTTGATGACCCTGCGGTACAGGTCATTGAGGTCCGACGTGGCGAACCGGCCGCCGTCGAGCGGAACCAGGGGGCGCAACTCCGGAGGGATGACCGGGATGACGTCAAGAATCATCCACTCCGGCTTGTTGCCCGACTTGCGGAAAGCCTCCACGACCTTCAGGCGCTTGGCGTATTTGAGGCGCTTCTGCAGCGAGGTCTCCGTCTTCATCTTGATGCGGAGCTCTTCGGACAACCGGATGACGTCCACCTTCTTGAGCAGGTCCTTGATCGCCTCCGCTCCCATCTTGGCGGTGAACACCTCTCGGCCGAGCTCCTCGATGAGCTGGCGGTACCGCTCCTCGGTCAACAGCTCTCCCACCTCCAGATCCGCTCCCGAGGCTTCTTTCACGTCGGTGACAACGAACGCTTCGAAGTAGAGGATTCTTTCCAGATCGCGCAGGGCGATGTCCAGCAGGTGGCCGATGCGGCTCGGGAGGCCTTTGAAGAACCACACGTGAGAGACCGGAGAGGCCAGCTCGATGTGCCCCATCCGCTCACGGCGCACCTTCGACTGGGTGACCTCCACGCCGCACTTGTCGCACACCACGCCCCGATGTTTCATGCGCTTGAACTTTCCGCAGAGACACTCCCAGTCCACGACGGGGCCGAAGATCTTCGCGCAGAAGAGACCGTCGCGCTCCGGCTTGAAAGTCCTGTAGTTGATGGTCTCCGGCTTTGTCACTTCACCGTATGACCACGACCGGATCTTTTCGGGGGAGGCGAGACTGATCCTGATGCTGTCGAAGTCGTTGATCGTCTTCGCCTTGTCTGAGAACGGCGAACTCTTGTTCAACGGGCTACCTCCTTGAGTTCCGGGCGGAATCCCATCATGGCTTCTTGCCGGAGCTGCGCAGTTCCACGTCCAGGCAGAGACTCTGCAGCTCCCTGATCAGCACGTTGAAGGACTCGGGCAGGCCGGGCTCCACCGTTGTCTCGCCCTTCACGAGCGCCTCGTAGATCTTGGTGCGGCCGTAAACGTCGTCGGACTTGGCCGTCAGCAACTCCTGCAGGATGTGGGCGGCGCCGTAGGCCTCCAGCGCCCACACCTCCATCTCGCCGAACCGCTGGCCTCCGAACTGTGCCTTGCCGCCCAGCGGCTGCTGCGTGATCAGAGAGTACGGCCCGATGCTGCGGGCGTGAATCTTGTCGTCCACGAGGTGGGACAGCTTCAACATGTAGATGAATCCCACCGTCACCATCTGGTCGAACGGCTCGCCGGTCCGGCCGTCGTGCAGCCGGGTCTTCCCCGAACGCGGCAGGCGGGCTGTCTCCAGCTTGTCCTTGATCTCGTCCTCGGAGGCGCCGTCGAACACGGGGCTTGCGAACCACAGCCCCAGGGCCTTCGCGGCCCAGCCGAGGTGCGTTTCGAGGATCTGGCCCACGTTCATGCGGGAGGGCACCCCCAGCGGGTTCAGCACGATCTCCACGGGCGTGCCGTCCGGCAGATAGGGCATGTCCTCCTCGGGCAGGATGCGGGCGATGACGCCCTTGTTGCCGTGGCGGCCGGCCATCTTGTCGCCCACCTGCAGCTTGCGTTTCATGGCGACGTAGACCTTCACCATCTTGATCACGCCGGGGGACAGCTCGTCTCCCTTCTTGAGTTGCTCGCGCTTCTCCTCGAAGATCTTCTTGAGGATGGCCTCCTTGCGCTCGGTGCGCTGGACGATGGCCTTGATCTCGTCCATCACCGTGTCGTCCTTCGGCTTGACCTCGATGCGCCGCACATCTTCGTACATGAGGTTGGCGAGACTCTCCTTGGTCAGCCTGGTCCCTTTCGCGATCTTCTCGCGCGTGCTGCGGTACTCCTTGAGGGCGGCCGTCAGCTTCTCGCCGTCCAGCAATGAGATGAGCCTGCGCCGGCTTTCCTCGCGCAGGATGCGCTCCTCGTCGCGCAGGTTCTTCCGCATGCGCTCGACCTGATCGTCCTCAATCGACTGGGCCCGGGAGTCCTTCTCCACCCCCTTGCGGCAGAAGACATCCACGTCCACCACCGTGCCCTCGATTCCGGGCGGGCAGGTCAGCGAAGCGTCCCGCACGTCGCCCGACTTCTCGCCGAAGATGGCCCGCAGGAGCTTCTCCTCGGGCGTGAGCTGGGTCTCTCCCTTCGGTGTGATCTTCCCGATCAGGATGCTGCCCGGCTTGACGTGCGCCCCGATGCGGATGATGCCGCTCTCGTCGAGATCCCTGAGCATGTCTTCCGAGACGTTGGGGATGTCCCGTGTGATCTCTTCGGCACCCAGCTTGGTGTCGCGGGCTTCGATCTCGAATTCCTCGATGTGGATCGAGGTGAAGTAGTCCTCCTTCACCAGCTTCTCGGACACCAGGATGGCGTCCTCGAAGTTGTACCCGCGCCACGGCATGAAGGCCACCAGCACGTTGCGACCCAGCGCCAGCTCGCCCCGGTCCGTGCAGGGCCCGTCGGCCAGCACATCGCCCTTTCGGACGAGGTCTCCGGCACCCACCAGCGGCTTCTGGTTGATACACGTGTTCTGGTTTGATCGCCGGAACTTGGTCAGCGTGTAGATGTCGGCGCCGTAGTCTTCCTTCTCGCCGTTCACCCCGCCTTCCCCGCCGGTGACGCGCACAATGATGCGCTGCGAGTCGACTTGATCGACCACGCCGGAACGCTGGGTCACCACAACCGCGCCGGAGTCCTTGGCCGTGATGGCTTCCATTCCGGTGCCCACCAGCGGCGCCTCCGCCTTCAGGAGCGGAACCGCCTGTCGCTGCATGTTGGAACCCATCAGCGCGCGGTTGGCGTCGTCGTTCTCGAGGAACGGGATGAGCGAGGCGGCCACGGACACAAGCTGTTTGGGCGACACGTCGATGAAGTTGACCTCCTCACGGGGCACCAGCTTGAACTCTCCCGCCCGCCGCGCGCGCACCTGCTCGTTCGTGAGCGCACCGTGCTCGTCGATGGAGGCGTTCGCCTGCGCGATGATGACCTTGTCCTCCTCCCAGGCAGAAAGGTAGAAGACATGTGGCTCGGCCTCCGCCGGCTTTCCTGACTTGCGCGCGGCCTTGCGGTTGTCCGACTCGAGCTGTGACTTCTCCACGATCTCGCCAAGGTTTAGGCTCGTGCCGCCGGGGTTGAGGATCTTCACGTAGTCCTTGACGACTCCATCGGACACCTTGCGGTACGGCGACTCGATGAAGCCGAACTCGTTGATGCGGGCATAGCACGAGAGCGAGGAGATGAGCCCGATGTTGGGCCCCTCCGGCGTCTCGATGGGGCAGATCCGACCGTAGTGGGTGGCGTGGACGTCGCGCACTTCGAACCCGGCCCTCTCCCTCGAGAGCCCGCCGGGGCCCAGGGCGGACAGCCGGCGCTTGTGCGTGACCTCCGAAAGCGGGTTCGTCTGGTCCATGAACTGGGAAAGCTGGCTGGACCCGAAGAACTCCTGGATGGCCGCCATGACCGGCTTCGCGTTGATGAGATCGTGCGGCATGGCAGTGGTCATCTCTTGATAGACCGACATCTTTTCCTTGATGGCGCGTTCCATCCGGATGAGCCCGATGCGGAACTGGTTCTCCAGCAGCTCCCCGACCGATCGCACGCGCCGGTTGCCCAGATGATCGATGTCGTCCAGCTCTCCGACGCCCTTGCGCAGCCCGAGCAGGTACTTGATGACCAGGATGAAGTCGTCGCGCGACAGGACCTTCTGATCGAGGGTCGTGTCGGTGCCGAGCTTGGTGTTGAACTTGAGCCGGCCCACGCGCGAGATGTCATAGCGTCGCGGATCCTCGAACATGCCTTTGAACAGCGATTCGCTCGACTCGCGGGTGGGCGGATCTCCGGGCCTCATGCGCTTGTAGATCTCGACGAGCGCCTCCTGCTGCGGCGTGCGGCCCTTGTCGTCCTTCCCCTCGCCGCCTTGCGCCCTCTCCTTGACGCCGGCGCTGATGGGGTCCTTGGCGAGCGTGGCGCTCATGATGTTGCCCAGGTCGTCGAACTCGGGAACGAAGAACTCGAACGTCTCGACCCCCGCGGCGGCCATGTGCTCCAGGTGCTCCGCGGTGATCTCCTGGTTGACCTCGAGGAGCACCTCGCCGGTCTGCTTGCTCACGATGTCCGTGACGGCGAAGATGCCCTTGAGATCGTCTTCGTCCACGGGGACCTCGTGGATCTTCGACTTCAGCATCTTCTGCAGCGCCTGCGGGGTGACCCGCTTCCCCTTGCGGACAATCACGTCGTCCGTCTTGGGATCGAGCACGTCCGCCTTGACCTTGTGATTCACAAGCCCCGGGCTCACCTTCCAGAAGCACTTCTTCGCCTCCAGCCGGGCCTGTTGGACCTGGTAGAAGGCGCGGAGGATTTCTTCGTCGTCCTTGAGACCCAGCGCTCGCAGGAAGATCGTCCCGTAGAACTTGCGTTTTCGATCGATCCGGACGTAGAGGATATTCTTGGTGTCGTATTCGAACTCCACCCAGGAGCCCCGATAGGGGATGAGCTTGCTGGTGAAGAGGGTCTTGTTCTCCTCCGCCTGGAAGAAGACACCAGGCGACCGGTGGAGCTGGCTGACGATGACGCGCTCGGTCCCGTTGATGATGAACGTGCCGTTGATCGTGAGCATCGGGATCTCGCCGAAGTAGACCTCCTGCTGTTTGATGTCCCGGATGCTGCGGCTGCCGCTTTCGGGGTCCTTGTCCCACACCACGAGCCGGATCGTGACCTTGAGAGGGACGGTGAAGTTCATGCCCCGCTCCTGGCACTCGGGCACGTCGTACTTGAACTTCAGCGCCACCGGATCGCCGCAGTTATCGCAGATCTCCACGCCTCCCTTGCCGGCGGCACCAGGCGTGCCGCATTCGGGACAGGCGATCGAGGCTGCCTTGGGATTCGAGATGATGGAGCGTTTGCCGCAGGAGCTGCAGGTGACCCTGAGACGCTCGATCCCGTCGAGGTTGCCGCATTTGCATTCC
>JAWPNA010000462.1:0-18618 GCA_045402695.1 Acidobacteriota bacterium | reverse complement strand
CCGGCTTGTCCACCGAGCACAGCAGCAGGATCGGGGAGCAACGGTTCGGCCAGTTGACCCGTACGAGGACGCTGGAAGACCTGGGCCAGCAGTCCCGGGGTGAAGGCGAGCTTGTAGCTCTCACCGGGCAAGCCGAGCGGCTCCACCTCGCCCAGCGGCAACAGACCGCCCAGATCGTCTCGCCGGTAGTTCGTGCGCAGCCACTCGATGGGGCGGCTGCAAGGGTTGCCAGTGGCCGCGGCCTCGTAGGCGACGTGGTCCGTGAACTTGTGGCGCAGACGGCCGACGGCACTGGGGTCGGGTTGGACCAGGTCCGTTGCCTGGAAGCGACCGGCCGCTCCGGTGGGCGTGTAGCCGGTCAGCTCGAAGGTCAGTGCCTCGCAGGGCAGCGGATTGCGGTGTGTGTCGGCCGACTCGATGGTGTTGGTGACGCGGTTTTCGGTGTACGTGAGCAGCGGGGTCGTTTGCCTGGCTTGATCGGCCGCATGGAGTTCCGCGAGGCCTGGGTTGGGCACCAGCTGCACCTGCCTTTGCGCGTTGGTCACGCGGATCTGCTTGCGACGCCCGTAGCCGATGGCGGCTTCCTTCAACACGTTGCCGTAGGCATCGACTTCCAGGGTCAGTGCGTGCTGGATGCGCGGATCGGCCGGGTTGCGCTCGTAGTGGAAGCTGATAGCCTCGCGTGCGTGCGTGAAGAACAGGGCATGGCGGTTTCCGCCTTGGGGCTGCAAGGCACGGATGCTGAAGTTCTGCTCGGTGACGGTGTAGGGCGTGCGGGCGCGCTGGATCTGATCGGCTGTGGCATCGGGTCCAGCGTCATCAGCGTAGACTTCCTGGCGCAGCATCGAGCCCTTGAGGGCGCGACAGGCTTCGCGCTCTTCTTCCAGGGTCAGGCCGACGGGAAGAACGGTGTCATCAAGCAGCAACGGACGCGCGGTTTCAATGGTCAGTCCGAGCTCACGGAAGTATTCTTCCTCGAACTGACGTGAAACCTTGTCGCCGCCCAGGAAGACGCCGGTGTGGAACCAGGTCTTGGTGTGCACCGGCGGCACGTGCGACGCGGCGGCGATGTTGTCGCCCTGCGGGTACGCGCCGCCGGCGGTGAACGCTCCGATCTGCTCGGTATCCCACTGCTCGATCATGCCGAAGCCGCGGAACTCGCGCTCCTCGCCGTCGAAGTAGCCGTGGTGGTAGGCGTAACGGGTGAGGAAGCGGTTGCGGCTGATGTGGTCGAAGGTCTCCACGCGCTCGACCACATGCACCGGGAAGGGCAGCCGGGTGACCCAAGGCTTTCCGTCGCGTTTGTCCTGTAGATAGAACTTGGTTGAAGGAGCATAATCGACGCGGGTTTCGGCCCCCAGGTTGTTGATGGTCTTGACCAGCAGGTGCGGCTTGCGGCTACCCATCAGGTTGACGTAGAGCATCTGTCGCCGCGCGTCTCCCGACAAGGGCGATGACCAGACCAGGCAGGCTGTGCCGTTGCCGAGCAGGTCGGTGGGCACGATGCTCACGACATCGTCGACGCGCGGAAAGACCTCTAAGAGATGCAGCAGGCTCCAGCTGTTGCCCGATTGGTTGAAGTACAGGTGAACGCCGTCGGGGTGCAGGTAGATGATGTCCGTGGTGCCACTGCCGTCGATGTCGGCCAGCCGGAGGCGCTTGTGGTCGAACTGGTCCGGGTGGTCGAACCACGGGGCGTTGTCCATCGTCACCTTGGCACCAAAGCGGCCGTAGCCCAAGTTGGGCCAGTAACAGACTTCGCCGTTGCGGATGCGCACGATGTCGGTCAGGCCGTCGCCGGACAGGTCGGCCAAGTAGATGGACTGCGTGCCGTCTGCGAAGACGATGCGCGGGCCTTTCTCCTCATCGAGCGCCTGCGGGACGCGCCGGGCGTACCCGAAACCTTCCTCGGCCAAAGAGGCGTGCCAGACGAAGGCGTCGTCTTCGGAGATGAGCACGTCAGCATGACCGTCGCCGTCGAGGTCGATGAACTTGAGATTCGGATCGCGCAGGTCGCGGTGCAGGCGCGATGTGAAGGGACGGAACGGCTGCCAGCCTTCGGCCTCGTCATGCTCGTACAGGCCGGGGGTGGGGGCATCCATGACCACCACATCGGGTTGACCGTCGCCGGCCAGGTCCATGAACTCCGCGCCGCCGCTCAGCGCGACATTGGGTTTGAGAGCGACGGTTTCGAGTGGGGTGAACTGTGCCTTCACCTGCTCCCGGCCGTCCGGCAGCCTTTCCGGGATGGGACTGAGATTGCGCTTGTAGAACCACGCGCCGGCCTGCTCAGTAAGGATGCCGGGGATGCCTTCGCCATGCAGGTCGGTCCAGCGATAGGCGGTGCCATCCAGGCCGATGGGAAGGTTCTCGAGGCTCTCCGGGACCACTTCCTCCACAGCGTCCTGTACGATGGGCTCGGTGTACGTGAACTCGACAGGCGGCAGACTGCGCTTGTCGTAGCCGCCGTTGTTGCGGCGATAGCCGGTCTGAGTGACTGTGCTCAGAAAGGTGTAGACCGGGTTGTGGACGTCCGTGGGATCTAGTTCCTCCGAGTAGGCGAAGTCTGTCGAGCGCACGAGGCAGTTGGTCTCTACGCCCGCCTCGCCCGGGAAGTGGTGGAACATCAAGACGCGCTGGCAAAGGCGCGTGGTGCGGACCTCAAAGCCGCCGCGGTACGTGGAGAACGGGTCGGGGCGCGGTGTCCAAGGGTACTTCAAGGCCCCCGCCGCGTCCTTTGCCTGGTCGTCGTTCGGCTTGGGTACGGCCGTATCGTGATCGTCGTAGTCGAACACCACCTCGAACATCCAAGCGGCGTTGCCAATCTGGGTGTCAATCTCCTGCTTGTCCAGGAAACGAGGGCGGTGGCCAGCATTGTCGAGTAGCGGCGTGCGGTTGCCGTAGTGGATACGCTTGAGGTAGCGGTTGGCGGCACGGCGGGCGTCGTTCTGCGGCCCGCGGTTGCGCTCATGGGCCCTGCCGAGCTCTACGCCCAGTCCGTCTTCCGCCTTGTAGCGGTAGAGCACGCCGTTGCCCTTGTCATCGCGCGTTTCGCAGATCAACCAACTGAAAACGCGACTTGCATCCAAAGGATCGGCGATGCGTGAGTTCGCATCGAACCCGTACAGGGTGAGGATGTTGTCCTTGGAGATGGAGCGCCAATGGACATCGCCCGGCGCGCCGAGGATACTCCAGCGCTCGATGCGCGCGAATAGCCCCTCGATGCGTGGCCGGTAGCGGCGGATGCGGTAACCGTTGAGTTCGTCTTCGTGAACGACCAGGTGGCCAGACGGATTACGAACCCAGAACCCGTCCGCGTCCCGCTGGAAGCCTGGATGGCCGGCGACCCAGGTTCCATCATGGTCCTGCCGGTACACAGGAACCAAGTCCTCGGCGCCGGAGAGGATGAAGACGTCGGAGTCGTCTGCATCCAGGTACCGAGGCAGCCCCTTGTCGGTCTTGCGCGTGATTGACGGGAGAGAAAGGCTCCAACCGAACCCGAAAGGGCCGTTTCCGGCGCCGGAGTCGTAGGACAGCGAAAGCTGCGGGCCGAATCCGGAGCGTCCGGGGCTGGTCGCGAGAGGCACGGACATCGACCCGGTGCCGGTAACGGGGTTTGCGGCGAACTTCTCGCCGATACCACGAATGGCACCACCGCCCTTCGGAAGGGAGATTGTGGGTGCACCAGAAACCTGATCGTTGGCTCCACTTGAGGGGGCCTTGCTGTCTCTCGCCATCGGTTCCGACGCTCCGAATGGACCCTTGCCAATTGTTCGATCAGATGCCGGTCAATTCACTTGATGCTCCTTACTACCGAGTTGCTCGACGGGAATCCCAGACCGGGGCGATGTTCTTGACGAAGGGATCGTACTCCCGGACTCGATTCCGCCCTCCTGACGAGCGTTGCCGTGCACGCGCGTGCGCGACTGGACTGCCATTAACTCCACTACTGCTGAAATGCCCCGGCTGCGTGCTGCTCCCGAGCCCTTCGGTGTGTTAATCGGACATTCTACGTCGGCCCCACGATTAACTGCGCATCGATCAGAGAGCGAACTGGAGGAGCCTGCTATCAAGGGAAATCTGTTCTTATGAGGAGAGGACAGTAGTAGTGGAACTATGACAGCGAGGAAGCTGAGCCGATGCGCGGTGTTCGGGCCACAAAATGGGGCCTCGATGCTGGACCGATCTCTGCACGTCATACCCGTCGGTTCCGATCGCATGGAGCGAAGCAATGAATTTTTGGGTCCTCAGCAGAATCTGTGGGTCATCTCCGGTTCGGGTAGAGCGCCAAGGGTATGGTACAGAGCGACTTCAGCGGCCCTGTAGGTTCTGAAACCGAACGCTTTTCTGGTGGTGAGTTTGGCCTTGTTGTTGAAGCCCTCGACTGTCCCGCTCGAGACGAGCCCCTTGGCTCGGAACCAGTTCAGCAACAAGTCCCGATGAGTCCTGAGCATCCGGGCGACCTTCTTCATCGGCTCAATGCGGGACCGCAGGGTTTGGGTGCACCAGACGTCGAGGAACCGTCCAGCCCAGTGGGGCGAGACGTACTTCCAGAAGAACTGGAAGTCTTCCTTCAGCAGGTAACTGCGGACCGACCGGAGGTTGCAGCGCAGCAGGTCGGCGAGCTTGATCTGCTGCTTGTCGGTGAGATTCTCGGGGCGCTTCAGCAGCACCCAGCGGCTGTGCTTGAGGATCGGCTCGTGACCCTTGGCCTTGAGATCCCGGGCCTCTTGGGCTCGCACCGCGTCGATGGCCTTGCTCATGTGGGACATGATGTGGAAACGGTCGAGGATGTTCACGGCCCCGGAGGCTTTCTTGGCAATCACCCGCAGGTAGGGCTTCCACAGATCGCTGCAGATGAACCGCAGAGCCGAGCTGCGCTGCTTGCCGAACCACCGGAAAAACCGCAGCAACGTCTTGACCTTGCGATCTTGGCCGATCCACAGCAATCGCTTGCACTGCTCGTCAATCTGGTACACCAGAGTCAGATACCTGTGACCCCGCTGCCACTGGATCTCATCCACACCCAGGGCCGTGATCCCCTCCAGGTTCATGTGCTCACGCCCCCAACTCACTGCCATCTCCACCGAGCCGAACACGTGGTCCCAGGTGGTGCAAAACGCCTCGGCCACCTCCGTCCAGCTCATCCGTTTGGCCCACTTCGCCAGAAACCAGGCATAGGTCCGCGTCAGGTGGTTCTTACCCTCGACCCATGGGACCGTCTCTACCACCACGCCACATCGCTCGCAATCCACACGGCGCATGGCGTACACGAAGAAGACCTTGATGCCCCACAGCGGCACGAACTCGAAGCGCCGCGGGGTCAGAGTGTCGTAGCCGGCACAAGCACGCTGACAGCCCGAACACGCCGGTCGGCTGTTGGCACGAGGGCGGATCTCCGCCTCGATGAGGATCTCCCCAAGCTCCTCCAGCAACCGAACCGCCCCATAAACGAAACACCAATGCCTCTGCACCCGATTCAGGATAGTCTTGACCTGCATCCCGTTCTCCTCTGGGTTGACGGTTTCTTGTCAACTCCATCTTCCCAGAGTCGGGAACGGGATGTACTACCCTTGGATGATGCCCCACCTCCTACCCACAGATTCTCCGGAGGAGCCGAATTTTTCAGCATCCTACCACGAGGCAGTCAGTTCTGAGCCCATGATCATGGGGACTGCGACCAGGTTGGCATGAGGGTGATGGGCATGATCAAGACACACGATGGGAACCGTGGTGCCGGGGGCGAGATTTGAACCCGCAGGAGCCCGTTTGCTCCGGGGATTTTAAGGCGACCCTGAGGGGGCAACGAAATCAGTAAGTTACTAACTCGTCGCGCTTTCCCGTTACCGAGGGTTACGGGGAGCGACCGTGTACTACGACCATTATGGTGACCCAGGTGGACACTTCTTGGGGTACACTCGGCGGCACTCGATGATCGGGAGGAGCCCGAACGGGCTCGGCCCGGGCGACAGAAGGAATTCTATTGGATCTCGGAGGAGTCAGATGCAGGGAAGCAGAGACGGAAACGGAGTTCATGATGCCTAGCGGCCCCAACAAGAAGCGTCGCTTGTCAATGCTATGAGACCGAGCCAGCCTCATGCGTTTCCCAAGTCCCTCTCTGCCCATGAGCTTCAATTAGGCCGTTGGTTTGGCCGGAAATCAAACCGCGGCTTAAGACCTCGCTTGAGCAGAGTCTGGAGCGTGCGCGGCCTCGCAGCACTGCTGCTGTTCATCCCGTCTTGCGTCACGGCCGCCGGCAACGAGCAGTCCACCTGCATGACCGCCTCCTTGGGAGAACTCGGTCGCGCAATGCAGGCCCACAATGAGCACGTGTACCGGATGAACCGGAAGTTCAAGGACGTCTGGTATTTCCAGGGCTCTGTGCCCGCGAGCGTGGGCAACGAAGTGACCTTGGATTCGATTCATAGCTACCTCGCACGGCTCGCGCCCCGCAAAGTCGCGCTCCTGTTCCACGCCACTGAGCAGAACCGCCTGTGTACCTGGTTGATCACGCCTGACCAGAGCGTTGTCCATCACCAGCAGACGCTTCAGAACGACGGGCTTGAGGAGCTCAGCCCATCCCAGTGGCAGGAGCTCGGAGTGCGCACGGCGCGCAAGCCGCGCGTGAGCGAAGGGGGTCCGCCGCAGAAACCGCTGGATCCGGAAGAGTCACAACGGCGCTGGGACGCTTTGCTCAAGAGATTGAGCGGAATCCTGCTGCCGCCTCCGGTCGCCGAGCAGCTCATCAAGGTGGGCATCGACACCTTGATCGTCGTGCCGATCTCGATCCGTCCGGGCGATTACCCGCGGGAAAGCGAGAACGAGACCGCGACATACATAAAAGACGGGCAGAAGCTCAGCAATTTGCACCCAGGCACTCAGCTCGTTCTCAGCGTCAGCACGGTTCCGTTCCTTGCCCTGCCACTGGGCGACCGGCAGCTCGTCGATCGAATGTCCGTGACCGTCGCGCCTGGGTTTTTTCCCTTCGCGAACCCTCCTTATCTTGCCCGCGACGCAATTCGCGCTCCTCTGATTGTCGGCGCGCCAATCAAGGTGGGGCTCGAGCCATTGCCAGGTGCGCAGGAAGAAGCCGTGCGGATTGCTAAGGACTTCGGGACCGTCGCCTACGTCGGCGAACAGGCGCTCAAGCAACGCTTGCTGGTCGAGCTCACCGAGCAGTCCAGCGCACTGGATTTCATTCTGCTGTCCACGCATGGCCGCGCAAGCGAGCAGAACCCTGTCGATGAGAGCTTTCTCGAGTTCAGCGATGGCCGCTTGAACGCGCGCGAGATCAGCCGCCTCCGCGGCGAGGGCACTGCGGGCAAGAAGATCGAGGAGGGCCCCCGGTTGCGGCAGCGGCCAATCGTCGTCATGAGCGCTTGTGAGACCGGCCTCGGCAAGGACTTCGCGGTCGGCACGATCGGCCTCGCGCGGGCCTGGCAATGGGCCGGCGCCTCCAACGTGGTGATGAGCCTCTGGAGCGTCGACGACGCAGCCACCCATGATCTCATGATTGATCTCGTGGCGAGGCTCCGCAAGGGGACGGCGGTCGATCGAGCCTTGAGGGAAGCCGCGATAAACGCCCGTCTGCAGAATTCCAATCCGGCGTTCTGGGCCGCGTTCAGCGTTTTTGGCGCGCCCGAGCGTTCGATAAACTAGGCACTTTATGCCTCGGGGAGGCCAGTGAGGGGAGGCACTCGATGAGTACACGATTTGGCCGTCTCGGGTCGTTGGTGCTCGTCGTCTGGATAGTTGCAGGGGTTTACGGGAGCACTGCGGCGCAGCCCTCTCTGCCGCTCCTGCGCGGACAGCACCTCGTCAGGCCGCAGTCGGTCGAGGCTGGCGAGCTAGACGCGTTGCCCGCCCGCTTAGAGAAGGAAGGAATCGCGCAGCTACGTCTCGCCGCCGCGCCACGGGCAGTCGACGCGGCTCGCAGGGTGATTGACGCGGTGCACACCGGCGAGATCGACTTCGCGGTGGTGCCGCTGGCCGCGCTCGGATCTTCTGTGCCGCGCTTTCGCGTGTTCGAGATCCCGTTCCTTTTCCGGGACGAGAGGCACGCGATGGCGGTTCAGATCGGCAACCCCGGATCCGAGTTGCTGAAGGCGCTGCAACAGGCGGGCCTCGAGGGCGTGGGGTGGTGGCCCGGCGAGACCCTGGTGCTCGCAAGCAGAAGACCTGTTCTGGAGCCGGCGGACCTTAGTGGACTGCGGATCGCCGCCCTATCCGCGTCCAGCGGCTACGCGAGCGCGCTCGAGCTCTTCTGCAGGAAAGCAGGTACGGTCCCCGTGGAAGTGCCGCCCGCGCAAATCCTCGCCGAGCTGCAGAGCGGCGCAATCGATGTCATCGAGGCCAGCCTGACCGAGCTGCAACGCCTGCAGCCGGCAAAGTTAAAGCTCTCGGTCACACTGACCGATCATCTGTACTCCGGGTACGTGGCCATTGCGAATCCGGCGCGTTGGGCCGAACTGCCGATCAGTGTCCGCGTTCATCTGGCGGGCGAACTGCGTCTTGCACACGACGACACTCGCAGGAAGATGGACGACGCCGTGCAAACCGCGCGTCAGGCGTTGGAGGACGCTCGGGTTGCGACGCTGTTCCCCGTTCCGCCCACAGTGAGGTCAATGTGGCGCGAGGCCTTGCGCAGCGAGAGCCTGGCGTCGCAGGCCGGGTTAGCCTTGGTTGATAAGGTAGAGGAATACACGAGATTCAAATCTGGCTCGCAGTCGCGTGACCTTCGACGGTCAATCTCTTGGAATGCATGGTTCGAAGACGGCTCGCAAACCGCGCCGAAAGATGTCGGGGCGCTCGAAGTCAACAGAATCTACCGGTTTTACTTGGACCTGGCACGCTATCCGTACACCAAGATGTTGTCGACGAGTGCCGGCCAGCCGATCGAAAAGCTCCTCACGGGAGAAGGCGAACGGCATCTGCTGTTGCAGCCGGTGCTGCTCGGCAGGCAGCTCGAAGCCGCGCCGGGGCGACCGCTGCGCCCGCAGGAATTGACCGTCCATCTCGAGAGGATGCGCGAGGGTCGCAAGGATGAGAAGCTGCTTGAGTCGTTCGACAAAGGCAAGCTGACGACGCGCGCGCTGTCGCATGAAGTCAACTTGGGAGGATTCATCTCGTGGGACATGAAGACGTCGGCGGTTGGGTGCGGCGGTGTAGCGGTCACGGTCTGGGACCAGGAGCGCGTGACGCCGCTCGATCACATCGTGCTGCAGATCCCGGTGCGCGCGGGCGACGAAGGACCGAAGGAATGTAAGGGGCAGGACACGCACAAAGCGATGAACGCGGGCATGCTGACACTCCTCGACGGGCCTGCCGCGTCCGCTGGCAGCCGCGTGGCCGATGCGGCGCTTCACGTGTTCGAGAGCAAGGATGACGGCAAGCTCCGGAGCCGCGCGGTATTTGTTCATCGGGAACGCCTGATCGCTGCGCTTGCCGATCCGAACGCGACCGATTCCGGGGTCTATTCGTGGCAGCTCGCATCGGCATTGAGCACCTATGTGTCCGATCCGAGCCAGCTGCCGGAGATGATCAGAGCGGCACACAAGGCCGTCGGTCAAAGGGACTCGCAGCCGTTCCCGTACGAGGAAGTGGCCCGTGAGCTCGCGCAGAAAATCTTCAGCGGCGCGTCCCAACAAGATCAAGCCGAGGCTGCTAGCGCCCTCGCTGCCTTACAGGCCGTCGTCGAAGGCGCACCGACGCCGACCGTCGTCTTGAGGCTCATCTCGGCTGACGGCAAGGTCCTCTTCGTGCCCTTCGGCTTGCTTGCAGCCCAGCGGGAGGAGCGGATCGTGGCGAAGCGCTTCACGCTGATTCAGCCGCTGCCGCAGCCGCGCCAAGCCGGCGCATCCTGCATCGATACGTGGCGTTTTGCGCGACCGCGCGAGTTACAGGGTGTGAGCGGCGATGCGCGCGACCTCCTCAAGCAGGCGGCAGATGCGCCGCCCCCTGCCGGCATCAGCGTGATCGACAACCACGGCGCGCTGGCCGAATTCTTAGGCGGCAAGGAGGGCTCTGCCGAGAATCGGGGCGACGGTTTGATCGTGCTTGCGCATCACGACCAGGGCTACCTGAAATTTAATGATTCCGATCGTCCACCGGCGCGCATCGGCCAGGAGTTCATCACGCGCCGGTTCCCACCTGGAAGCGCGGTGGTGCTCGCCGCCTGCGCCACCGTTGGCGAGCTCGGCGAGACGGGGGAGATCGTAGACCGATTCGCAGGCCAAGGCATCGAAGCGCTGATCGTCTCTCCGTTTTCAGTCGACGCGGAATTTGGTACTCGGTTCGCCCTTGAATTCGAGAAAGTGCTCGCGGGGGAGCGTTCCAGGGGCAGCGGTGCGAACTTGCTGCAGCTCTTCGAACGAACGGCCGCGAACATCGCGTCCGCGTATGAGAACCAGGCAGCGATGCGCGACATGGCACTGGAATTCATGCTGATTGGTAATCCAGATGTCAGGCTCTGCGAATGATTTAGGAGGTGTAGATGGTGAGCATGCAGAAATGCTTCTCCGCGGTCGCACTCACGCTTGTGGTTAGCGCCATGCCCGCAACCTCCACGACACAAGCTGCGGGCGACGCGGGGGGGCCGCGCCCGATCGTGGTTGTCAGCGATATCCATCTGGGCCTTGGCCGGCGCGCCGACCGGCAGTGGGACCAGAAGGAAGACTTTCGCTGGACGGGCGCATGGCGGGGATTTTTTGAGGAGGTTGCTCGGACGAGCGGTGAGCGGGTCGATCTTGTGATCGCCGGCGACTTTTTGGAGTTATGGCAGCCGCCCCCAAGCACCAAGTGTACCGGGGACGGCGGCGCCCTAGGCTGCACGATTGCGGAAATGAGGGAGATCGTGCGTCACGTGGTTGCCGCGCACAGCGACGAGGTCGCGGCGCTCGCGCATTTCGCGAAGCGCGGAGCGAACAAGGTATACATCATACCCGGCAACCACGATTCCTCGCTTCTGGTCCCAGCAATCTGGAAGATCGTCTCAGACGCGATGGATGCCAGCAGTCGAGTCGAACTGGTCGCAGGTGGTGTGTGGGTCAGCGCTGATGGCAGAGTGCTTGTCGAGCACGGACACCAGATCGGCAGCGACGTGAACCGCTACACGGACTGGCCGAAAATCACGGCGAGCAAGAACGGGCAAGAGTTCATAGTGCGGCCGTGGGGAGAGCTGTTCGTCCAACGGCTCTTCAATGCCGAGGAAGAGCAGTACCCGATCATCGACAACCTGAGCCCGGAGACCGCTGGCGCACGGTATCGAATGGCCGATCGGGGTCTGTGGAACTCGGCCACGGACGTCGCCCGATTCATCGCCTTCAATGTGTTCGAGACGTCGGCGAGGCAGAAGGGGGCCGCGCTGGGTCGTGAGCCGGATGTTGCAGTGCCCTGCACGCGGGCTGAGGCAGAAACGCTCGGACACCGGTTGATTCTGGGGGCGCTTGAGCGGAACGACCCGTTTCGCGTTCAGGCCGAGGCCGACACACCGGAGGCTCAGCGCGTGCGCAAGGATCTCGATGCGCTCGTGAAGGGCCTCCCGGATCAAGACATTCAGAACCTTTGCGCCCGGCAAGTGGATACATCCACTTTGGGCGCGGCAGTCGAAAGCAAATTCGTGCCCCGAGCGGAAGTGATCCGGGAGCACCTACGGGAGCGTCTTGCGCAGCATCCCGACATGACCATCTTCGTTTATGGCCATACGCATCAGCTCGAAGAGGCGTGGAGTTTGTCGGTCGAGAAGGAACGGCTTGTTAGCGTTTTGAACTCGGGCGCGTTCCAGCGCCTGGTCGACGAGCGGGGCTACCTCACGCGCGTTAAGGCTCTCGGACTGGCGAGCCCTGCAGAGGGGCTGCGACAAATACCACTTGAGGCGCTAGCGCCGTGCTATGGCGTCGTGCTTGTCAACTACGAGGCAGCCCATCCGAAGACTGAAGCAAGAATGTGGCATATGCCCGAGGGTGGCAATGGGGAGTTTGTCAGTCCGGGCAGCAGCAAGTGCGAGTAGGCGGCGAGTAGGGGCGGCCGTCTTCCCAGGACCGGTCTCGATTGTGCACCTCGCTCCGGTACCGCTCGGGCGCCTCGACATCCGCGACAGCCGGGCCTGGTCGACCGATGCGCTGGCGCATTACCGCTTTCGGTAAAGGGTCATGGGCCCAGCACACACGCTCAGACGCAGAGATTTGCCAAGGCCCTATGCCGATGCCGCATGACCCCAGAGCTGCAGCCGCTGCTTCCCGACGGCAGGGCAGCCTACTCTTGCCTCACCACGCGAGGTTCCTTCGCTGGTGCTGGGATCGTCGTCTCCGCTCTTTGCTTTGAAGTAGGGTACCTCCAGGGCCGACTTCGACGTCTCCTCCGACGGGACGGAATTCCTCGCGATCGTCCCCGAGATCCTCACTGATGCCCAGCCCCTCACCGCGGTCCTGAACTGGACCGCGGTGAGCGGACACTGAATCACGTAGCAGCATTGCGATCGCCGCGCCACTGGCGACCCTCCGTCTGGGCGCGTTGTGGCGCCGGGGCTGGGGCTCGAACCCAGATGGCCCGAAGGCCAGAGGATTCTGAGGCGACGCGGAAGGGGCAACGAAATCAATAAGTTACTAACTCGTTGTGCTTTACGGTTTCCGAGGGTTACGGGGAGCGACCGTGCAGTACGAGGGCTATGTACACCCAGATGGACACCTGTTGCCCGCCGTCTGGTACGGGCCGACTTCCGGAGCGTGATGGATTTCAACCGATCGCAGTTGGTGAGTCGGTGCCGACCAGCAGGAAGACTTATGGCGCTATAGCTCTGCTTTGTTCTCGCGAGGGTCAGCAGGGCGAGCGAGTATCGTCCGGCCTTTTAGAATCGTCTTGTCCAAGGCACCAGCGAACGAAGCATCGGGAGGATCATCACTTCGGTTTCCACCGGAACGGAAAGCCGATCAGGGACTTCAGGTGCGCGTCGAAGAAGGCATGCACGGCCGCCGGACTGGCTGGTCCATGACCTTAGGCGCACAGCCGTGCGAAACCTCGAGCGGGCGGGTGTGCCACGTTCGGTGGCGATGAAGCTGACCGGGCACAAGACAGAGAGTGGCTCCCGTCGCTATGCGATAGTCTCCGAGGCTGACCTCTCCGAAGGAGTGAGGAAGCTTGCCACGCTCTACGCATCGACGCCGGCCAGCAACAGGAGCGTCATACCCATCAAGGGTCAGCGATAACCCACCCGCCAGCGCACCTTCTAAGTGAAACGACGGGATCGCGCGGTGCCTTCATCCCCTTCCTGTCGGGGGCTTGGCCCTTTGAGCTGAATCTTCGGCTCGTTGTGGCCATGGCGAGATGCTGATCCGTGTCATCAGCCGAACTAGCACAGTTCTGGCACAATCTACTCGTCACGGCACTGAGTCGGTGACCTGCTTGATCGTGTAAATCACTGAAATCATTGGTGCCGGAGGAGGGATTCGAACCCTCGTGAGGCTGAGCCCCGGGGGATTTTGAGTCCCCTGCGTCTACCAGTTCCGCCACTCCGGCACGGGCGGGATTATACCGTCTGAGCCGGCCTGCGGGCATCTCCCGCTCCTCCGGCCACGACTTCTTCGGCTCATCCGTCACGACGACGCCGCGGCCATCCTCTCCAGCACCCGGTCGGGGATGTCGAGGGTGCGCACCGGGTAGGGGATGACGATCTTCTCTGCCCCGTACCGCGCGTGCAGCCGCTTGATGAACTCGTGACGCACCTGGTTTCCGTCGGGCCAGTTGCGCGCGCGTAGGACGACGTTGAAGTTGATGCTGGAGTCGGCGAAGGCGTTGTACCGCACTAGGGGCTCGAAGCCCGGAACGCCTCCCGGCACCTCGCGCATCACATCTCGCGCGACCTCCAGCGTGATCGCCTCCACTCGCGCCAGGTCGCTGTCGTAGTGCACGCCGGCCGGCACCAGCAGTGAGGTGGGGGAGCCCGGCAGGTCGTAGTTGGTGATGACGCTGCCCACCAGCTTCGAGTTGGGCACGATGATCATGATGTCGGCAGGCATCCGGATCCGCGTGCTGCGGTATCCGATCTTCTCCACATACCCTTCCTGTCCCGTGTCGATCCGGATAAACTGTCCGGGCTCGATCGACTTGTCGGCCAGCATGTGCATCCCGGCGAAGAGGTTCGCCAATGTGTCTTGAAGCGCCAGCGCCACGGCGAGGCTGCCCACACCGAGCGACGCCAGGAGCGGTGTGATCGACACCCCGATCGAGTCGAGGAAGATCAAGATGCCCAGACCGAGGAACAGACTGCGCACGACGCCCTGTATGACGCCGCGCGCCTGTCCCACCGCGGGCACCCGCTCCGAATAGATGGCGAGCAGCCCGCGCGAGAGCCGATCGACGAACCAGACCATGGCACCCACGATGCAGGCGCGATAGGCCAGGTCGGCGGCACCGTCAATCTCCTTGGTCAGGGGCAGCAGCCGGTCCAGCAGCAGAATGCCCGAGGCCAGGATCAGCAGGTTGAGGGGGCCGCTGGCGGCTCCCAGAACGAGGTCGTCCAGCCGTGTGCTGGTGCGCGACGCCACTTTCGACACGAGGGCAGTCAGGCGGTTTTTCACGAGCAGCAGCGCCGCCACCACGGCGATGCTCAGCAGCGGCGCGTAGATCCAGGGCAGAAGCAATATTCCGTGAAGATCAAGCGATTCCATGTGTATCTCCTCCGTTGGCGGCGAGATGGAGGTGTATAATAGCGCCGCCTCCAGGAGGGTAAGGGATGCCCGGCTCCCGCATCGAGGAGATCCTCAGAGCCGATCCGATCCGCTCGATGAACATCACGCCGGTGCCTTCAGTGGCCGCCTTGACGAAGCTGCGCGAGGTGATCGGGATCATGCAGAGGCGCCGCGTTGCCGCCGTGGTGGTCACGGAGGAGGGACGGGTCGCCGGCATCTTCACCGAGCGCGACGTGATGAATCGGATCATGGGGCTCGCGCTCAACGACGACCTTCCCATCAGCGAGGTCATGACGCGCGATCCGAGGACGCTGTCGCCCAACGACCGGATCGCCGACGCCATCCGCCTGATGACCGAGAAAGGATACCGCCACATCCCGCTGGTAGACGACGCAGGCAGCGACGTTGGAATGATCTCGGCGCGCGACATTGTGGAGTTCATCGCGCAGCACTACCCCAAGGAGATCTTCAATATATCGCCCGGGCGCTCCCAGGCTCCGCGCCGCCCCGAGGGAGGCTGAGGATGATCTGCCCAAGCTGCGGCTACGACAACATCCAGGGAATCTTCGCGTGCGAGGAGTGCGGCCTTGACCTGGCCGACTACGACCTTCCGGACACCCAGCCGATGGAGGGTCTCAAGCGGCACATCATGCACGACCCCATCAAGCGGCTCAACCCGCTCAAGCCGCTGGTGGCCTCGCCCGACACGACCATCTGGGACGCAATCAGGATCATGCGCGAGGGGCGCCACGGCAGCGTGCTGGTGGTGGATCGCGCCGCGAGGGGGAAACTCCTCGGGGTCTTCACCGAGCGCGATGTGCTGCTGCGCGTATGGGGCTCGGGACTCGACATCAACACGACCCCGGTCTCCAAAGTCATGACCCGCGAGCCCGTGGTGCTGACCGAGGACGACGTGCTGGCCCACGCGATCCACCTGATGGCGGTGCGCGGGTTCAGGCACATCCCGATCGTGAGAGACGGGCAGCCCATCGGCTTCGTGTCGGTGCGTGGCATCCTGCGGTACATCGCTGAGCAGGTTCTCACCGAGGAATAAGATGCGCTCGACGCGGGCCTGGCCCGCGCTCCTGCTGCTGTGCCTCCTGCCCGCCAGGGCGGGAGCCGACCAACTCCAGACGCAGGCGCAGACTCAGACGGCGCCGGCGCACGGGCGCGACCACGACGCCAAGGTGTCGCATCCCTTCGACGACGTGGATCGCTGGATGGCGGTGTTCGACGATCCCTCGCGGGCGGGCTGGCAGAAGCCGGACAGGGTCCCCGCGCTGCTCGGACTCAAACCGGGGATGACAGTGGCCGACATCGGGGCGGGGACCGGGTACTTCGAGCGGTACTTCTCCCAGGCCGTGGGCTCGGATGGAAAGGTCTATGCCCAGGACATCGAGCCCAAGATGGTGGCCCACATGCGGGAGCGTGCGTTGGGCGAGAAGACGCCCAACGTGATCCCACTGCTGGGCGCTCCTGATGATCCGAAGCTTCCCGACGCGTCGGTGGACGTGATCTTCATCTGCGACACCTGGCATCACATCAACGATCGGCTCGACTACCTCGGGCGGCTGGCCAAGGCGCTTAAGACCGGCGGCACCGTGGCCGTCGTGGATTTCCACAAGCGGGAACTGCCGGTGGGGCCGCCGGTGGAGCACAAGATGTCCCGCGAAGAAGTGTTGGCAGAGTTCGAGGAGGCCGCCTGGACGCTCGCACGCGAGAGCGATCTGCTGCCGTACCAGTACTTCCTGGTCTTCGCGCCGCCCCGGTAGGCAGCGTGCGGCGGTGTGTGCCGTGGACAGCCCAGATTATCCCGACACCGGCGCGAAGCGCGCTGCATGCAGTATCTGCGGCGCCAGCAGCTTCGCGAGCCTCTCGTAACCCAGGCGGCCCAGGTGGACATCCTCGTGGATCTGGAGACCGCTCCAATCAAGCACCGTATGGGCGCTGAGAAAGGGGCACCGGCTGCTCCGGCAGAACCCTGCCAGTGCGGCGCGCATCGATTCGAAGCTGGCAACATCGGCGGACGAGTGCTGCCGGTAATCGATCGGCTGGTCCACCATCATGAGCTGCGCGCCCGATCGTGACGTCAGCAGCTCCGTCATGGCCAGGTCGTCCAGGTAGAGCTCGACACCCCTTTCAGTGGCGTGGTCGTAATGCGTTGCCGGGAGGGTACCTCCGAGATCGTCGCCGAAGACAAAGCGCAGTTTCGATGCCACGAGTGCGAACAACGATGACCGCATCAGGATCTCATTGGTGAACGTGGAGGAGTGATGAGCGAGCCTGAGGGGAAAGAAGTTGTAGTCCTGCCGATCATCGAGGTACCTCGCGATGAAATCGTGGTCGTTGGCAAGGTTCATGCTGACGATGATGTCGGGATGGAGCTTCAGGAGGCGCAAGTTGATCAGGTCGAGGATCTCATGACTCGTGTAGCCTGGCATCCCCGCATTGAAGACCACCCAGCTCTCGTCGCCCGACAGCGCGCGAAGCTCCCTCTCAAGCACCGCGGGATAGGTCTCACGGTTGGATCCCGCGGCGATGCCATAAGTGCTCGATTCACCCACGCAAATCACCAGCTTCTCGTCCTTGATGCGTGCGATTTGCGCCATGTCCCTGTCGTCCCGGAATCCCTCGGCGTCGTGCTGGATGACATCGATGCCCGTGCTGGCGTGCGCGTGAGCCCGGCCGCGGTGCCCCATGTAGGGATCCTGCTCGTACAGCCAGTACCAATGGGCGCGGGCGTTGGCGGAGCGGCCTCGAGAGAAGTCGAAGATCCGGATGGCGATCTCGCACATCGTGAGTGCGACCGCGAACCCCACCAGAACCGAAGCAAACTTCAATGCAAAGGTCTTCATCTCACCTTGCATCAAGCCCTGCCGGGCGGTGTGACGATCTCCAGGAGGTTGCCGTCCGGGTCGAGGAAGTAGAGGCAGTCGTGATCGCCCCAGTCGACGGGGCCGTGCACCGGGGCGCCGGCCGACTCGAGGGCGGCGCGGGCGGCGGCGAATTGATCGGATGAGACCAGGAAGGCGTGATGCGCGCGCGCCAGGGGGTCCTCAATCAGGTCACGCTCGCGCGGGACCAGATCGGGTTTGCTCACCAGCCCGATGTTGAGGCCGCCGCACTCGACCAAGGTCATCTCTCCGAGGCGGCTCACCAGTGTCATGCCCAGCACCTGGGTGTAGAAGCGCTCGGCGGCCGCCAAGTCGGAGACGTAGAGGGCGAAGTGATCGAGGCGGTCGAGCTTGAGGGCAGCAGGCATCGTGGACTTCCTCGGGACCCGGACACACTCCTTGCTCACGCCTCCCGCAGCGCCGTGATGATCGGCAGCCTCGCGGCGCGCGCGGCGGGAATGAGACCGCCCATCGCGCCCATGACGACCGCGAACAGCAGGCCGTAGAGCAGGATTGCCGGAGTGGCCCTGAAATGCCAGGTCACATCGGTGAAGCTGGAGAAGTTGGTCGTGGAGAAGGTGAGGTTCTGGACGAACAGGGCGGGGATGCAGGCCAGCGCACCGCCGATCAGGCCCAGCAGCACCGCCTCCAGCACGAAGCAAAGAAGGATCGATCGGCGCGGGAATCCCAGCGCCCTCAGCGTCCCGATCTCCTTGGTGCGCGACCCCACGAACGCGAACATGGTGACCATGGCGCCCATGACGGCGCCGAAGCTGAACAGGACGATCAGCACGCTGCCGAGGATCAGGATGAGGAGTCTCAGAGCCGAAGAGCTGTTCTCGTAGTAGGCCCGCTCCCGCTGGATCGCCACGTTGAGCCGCGGGTCGGCATCGAGCCGCTCCTGCACCGGCTTGAGGTCCACGTCCGGGTCTTTCGACGCGAAGGTGACCGAGGAGTAGCCGCCCTGCCGTCCGAACGCCGCCATCAGCAGGTCGTTGTCTCCCCACAGCTCCGACTCGAACGCCGCGCCGCCCGCCTCG
>JAWPNA010000127.1:0-11907 GCA_045402695.1 Acidobacteriota bacterium | reverse complement strand
CCGAGCACGGACTGCCGGCGTACAAGGGCCGCACCACCGGCCCGCACGCCGACGCCATCAGGGCCGCCGTGAAGTTCGCCTTCGGCAAGGAGCCCTGCTTCGTGCGAGAAGGGGGATCGATAGGGGCCGTGCTCTCGATGGAAAGGGTGCTCAAGGTGCCCGTCTACTTCCTGGGGCTCTCGCTGCCCGAGCACGGGTACCACGCGCCCAACGAGAACTACGACTGGCGTCAGGCGGAAGGTGGCATGCTGGCGTTCGCCGACTACTTCCGCCGCGTGGGGGAGATGGGGACGTAGTCAGGAGCCCGGCTCACGCTCGCGGGCGTGGGATGAAACGCGGGACGGACTCGAGGTAGCGCTGGTAGGAAGACCCGAATCTCCTTTTCAGCGATGGCTCTTCGTACACGACGACGAAGAGGTAGAAGACGAGCCCCACGGTCCCCGCGTATTGCGACAGGATTCGCGATTCGAACAGGACCGCCTCGCCGGCCAGCATGGCGAAGATCCCGAGGTACATCGGGTTCCTCACACGCCGATACGGCCCCTGCGCGACCAGCTCCTTCGGAGGATCGATCGGGGCCGGTGTGCCCCTTCCTGCGACCGCGAAAAGGTAGGCGCACCAGAGGAAGAGCGCCGCGCCGGCCAGGATCGGGACCACGCCGGCGTACTTGAGCGGGCCGATCTCGAGGGCAGGCTCCTTCGACCGCGACGCCAGCAGGCGGGGCAAGAGGACCGCGACTGTTCCCGGCGCGACCAGCGTGAAGAGTGCCGTCTTGATCAGGTGGATCACGGCTCGGTCTCCGGACCCGGATGGGCTCATCGAGCCCGCCGGGGTTCGCGTCGCCTGCGCGACGCGATGGCCGGCCTGTCCTTCAGCGGCCAGACGAACTTCAGCCCGGACCAGACCTCGTTCACGGCGCAGACCTTGATATCCACGAGTCCCGCGGCAAGGCCTGCGGAGCGCACCAGGGAGTCGGTCGCGTCGGTGACCACGCCGGATGCTTTCTTCGGCCATGCGATCCACAGCATCCCCGCGGGAAGGAGCTTAGCCGCGGCCGGCCCGATCCTGCGGAGATCCGCGGCACGCCACGCGAAGAGCATGACGCAGTCGAGATCTTTCGAGCGGTCAGGCAGCAACCGCGCGCCATCCGGCAGCGGGCCCAGATCCTCGCAAAACTCCCGCGGTGCGCCGAGCAGCATCACGCGAAAGCCTTCCTTCAATCCGAGCTTGCCGACCAGCGGCCTTGCAGAGTATCCAGCCATCCTGTGTGCGCTCCTCGCGGCCTCGTCGAAGGCGAGACGTCTCCAATGTCACTGGTGTCCGGCTTTTATCTTCTTCTCGCGCGCCCGGGCCCGGCTTGTCACTCTGGCCTCCGGCCAACGCCGATGATGTGGGCGCTCACTCCGGCCAGCGCGGGCTCCCCCTCGATCCGCTGGATGATGTCCAGGATGACCTCGCGCCATCGGGGATCGTTCCACCTCGTCTCCAGATCCTGGAGCATCCACGCAGGCCCCTCGACCGCCAGTGTCGCCACGTGCCGGAGCCCCGCCTCCTCCATCTCGCCTTTCAGCTCCTCGGGTCGGTGGAAGTAGGCGGTGGTGAAGAGAGAGGGGTTCTCGGTCTCGTTGCGGTGCTGGCCCTCGGCGAGATCTCGAAGGACCATCGGGGTGAATCGAGGATCGGTGAACAGTCCCCGGACAAGCCCATCGAGCGCCGATGCGAACCGTGAGATCGCCGCGGCCAGCACGACACCTCCCGCATGGAGGACGCGACACGCCTCGCGCAATGCCCGCACACGATCCGCGCGATCGGTCAGATGATACAGCGGGCCGAGCAGCAGCACCGCGTCGGCGCCGCCGGCGTGATTCAGCGAACGAGCGTCTCCCACGGTGAAGCTCGCCACGGGATGGTCCGGCTGGGAATGGGAGGCGGCGCGCGCCTGCTCCACATGCAGCGGCACCGGGTCCACGAGGTGGACCTCGTAACCTTCCCGGGCGAGCCACAAGGCGTAGGCGCCGGGCCCGCCTCCCACGTCCAGCACGACCGAGGGAGGCGGGGGCAGCTCGCGTCTCAGGATCACCTGCGTGCGCGCGAACTCCAGCAGGCCCATCCCGGCCTGGAGGCGCCGCGCCTCGTGGCCGGCCTGATAGTGCGAAAGAACCTCTTCGGGCAGCGGAATCTCAGCTCTCCTCCGGCACCAACACGGCGCCGCGCGCTACGGAGCGGGTTCGTATAGGGCGCAGACGGCGCCGGCCGGATCCCGGATGACGCAGGTTCGGCCGCCGGCAGGAGGCCGGGGGCCGGCGACAATCGCTCCTCCCAGCTCCTGGCACGTTGCCGCGCTGCGATCCACATCGTCCACCACGATGTAGACGAGCCACTGCGGAGGCAGATCCGCATTGACGCCCCGGGCGTGACAGGTACATGCAGCCCTCATGCGCGTGCTGCTCCGGGATTGCCGGTGAATTGCCCCGCAAGCCATCCACGCAGCAGGGTGAAGAATTCGTCATGGACGTTTCTTTCCAGCCACGGATAATGCCCGCAGCGTTCCCACTCGTGGTACTCCAGTTGAGATAGATAAGGTTCGAGGCTCGCCCGTATCAGCCGTCCGGGATGGGGGTCGGCAGCCCCGTGCAGCATGAGCACCGGGGCATCAATCGCGATGAAGGCCGCGGGGTACACCGCCTCCCGCTGCAGCCGCATCATGTCCCCCCAGGTCTCGTGGTGCGCGCGTGCGTCGCACTGCTCGACATCCATCTCGCCGGCAATGGGGTCATGCGAGTAGAGCGGAAGGACCAGGTTGCCCGACACCCGCAGGCGCTCGTCGGCGTCGGGAAACTCCTCCTTGAGTCCTTTCAGCCGTCGCCTCAAAACGTCGTCCATGCGCTCCTCGCGGATCGCCTGCAGGCGACGCCGCGCCGCCTGATCGAAGGTGCCGCAGCCAATGAGGACGAGCCCGGCCGCGCTGCCGGGATGCGCCGCGGCGTAGGCGAGCGCGAGCATCGCGCCCCAGGAATGGCCCACGAGGGCCGGCCGCTCGCCCTCGGATCTTGACACAACCACCTGGTGAAGGTCCGCCACGTGGCGTGCAACGGTGAGTGGCTCGGCGGAGCTTCCACGCTGGAACGGCTCGAGGACCCGGAACGAATCCGCGAGCCCACGCGCCACCGGTGCCATGTAACCCGGCGCCCCGGGGCCACCGTGCAGCAGCACCACCAGGCGCCCTGATCTCCCGTATTCACGGATCGGCGTGGCCGTCCCGCCTGACACGCTGTTCGCCACCGGATTTCACCCGCCCCACGTCCCTGATCCCCGGTCGCCTCCAGGCCGACCGTCGGAAGCCCGCGCCAGCTCGAACCTGATGACGCCCGGTCCAGAGCCGTCGCCGATGAAGCGGAACCCGCATTTACGAAGGACGCCGATGGACGGCTCGAGAGCCGGAAGAGTCTCGGCGATGACCCTCGACACCTCCGGAAAGGTGAATGCGTGCGCGAGCATGCCGCCAACGGCCTCGGTTGCGAAGCCACGACGCTGGTACTCGCTCACGATCCCATAACCCACCTCGACCGTCCCGTCGGCGCTCGGGGGCCCATTGAATCCGGCGGTGCCGACCAGCACTCGGCCGTCTGAAGAATCGCCTCGCGCCACCGCGAAGTACATCCACCAACCGGCCGCCGAGGG
This sequence comes from Acidobacteriota bacterium, assembly GCA_045402695.1. Classification (GTDB taxonomy): domain Bacteria; phylum Acidobacteriota; class Polarisedimenticolia; order JACPZX01; family DASXTC01; genus JAWPNA01. The sequence continues at coordinate 8,226 of JAWPNA010000127.1, read as the reverse complement.
TTGCTCTTCGAGCCGGGCGATCGTGAATTGAAGCGCCGCATCGTCGACGTACTCTGGAGGCCACGTGCTCGGGACTCGCGCCTTCAACGCGCTGCTTAGAGCCCCGGCGCCTTCCACGGCTGCACGGACGCTTCCGAGAGCCGCAGGCACGAGATCGAGGCGCTCTGTCACGATCACTTCGAGACTCCATGCGGGCCCGACTGCCCGGGCCAGTATACCGGCGCAGAGGATGACGGCAAACCGGATGTCGCGCGCAATCCACCCCGACATGCGACGACCGGCGGGCTCCACGCGGTCGGAGTTGCTGGTCACGAACACGTACTCGTCGTCTCCGCGGGCGACATGTCCGACGAAGCACCCGAGCGACAGGCCGGATTCCCCGCCGGGCTCACCTGCCCCGGCGCCGCCCCAGCCCGTCTTGCCGCGAAACGTCCATCCCGAAGCTGACGTGGCGACGAGCGTGACCTTCTTCATCACGTCGAAGGCGTGTTTCGACACCGGCAGCTCCTCGCACCAGAACCGTTCCCAGCGGTGAGCACGCCTGACGCTCCGCGTCACTCGCGGGACGGACGGGCGCGGGCGACAGCCGGGATCTCAAACTCAAAGTATCCGGTCCCCAAGCGCATCTTTCACGGCCTGGCTGGCACGTAGAACTCCGTGAACCTTCAAGCTCTTGATCGTGCCGAGCGCCAAGTCAGGCGGGATGTCGTCCGACAGGTACACTCCCCCAACGACGTTTATTTCGAGCCGCTGTCTCTTCTTGAGGCTGCTCTCCAGGCTGCGGCGTGTGAACACCGCCACCCCCAGAATCGACGCTCGCCGTGAGACGCTTTGCTTCACCGTGTCGCTGTGAACGTCGAGCTCCTTGCGGATGGCTGTGCGGATGAAGTCCGTCCGGTTGGAGTAGAAGCCCTCCTCCGCGAGCAGGTCAATGCGGCCAAGGTCTACAGCGCTCAGGTTGATGGTGATCTTCTCGGTATCAGTCATGGGCCCTCCATGGACCATCCAAATGGATGGCGCAGGGATGGTAGACCCCGCCTGACGGACTGTCAAGTCGCTCACTCAGCTGAAGGCACGCCTGCCGTCGAGACACTACGCTGAAGCGTAGTCCACGGCCTTGATGTAGATGGCTCTCCATCGCCATGGCAGGCAGCGCGTGGTTCCATCGTGGCGTCGCCCGTCACCCTGTTGATGCTCCGCTGAATCGGAATCAGCCTTCAGCGCTTCCCCGACTGCATCTCGTAGATCCTGCCGCCAGCCCAGCATTGCGGTATCGCCAGCACAACGAGCGAGATGGGGTACCACCTGGGCCCGAGCCCCAGGTTCCAGGTTGCCACAACGCCCACAAGCCCCAAGACAACACCCACATAGCCAAGGATTATGGCGTGCTTCATGGGCCTATCCGGCGCGAGCCGAGCCGTGAGCCAGGCACCGCCGACGCTGATGACGATGCGATAGGAGGTCGCAAGCAGAGCGAGCGGGTCGTTGATCGGCTGGTCCATGGGCGGGAAGACGCCGGCTGCGTGCAGCACGATGTCGACAAGAGTCGTGACAACGATGATGACGAGCACGCCCGCGACCACGGCCCAGATCGATTTTCCATTCATGATTTGCTCCCAAGAAGGCAATCTGGCGCCGTAACGCCTCAAGCAGAAGCGCATCGCGGGCCTTCGAAGCGATGCCGTCGAGTCGAATCAGCTCGTTCGCCGCGCGGCCACCGTTGGGTGCTGCCGCTTGGGCGGCGTCGCGCGAACTCGCCGCCGGTCGTGAGCCTACATCGCTGGTTGTATGAACGTCGAAATCCACCAGGTGTTCCCGAACGAGTCCTGCACCCCCGCCGCGCGTTCCTGATAGGGCTTGTCTTCCGGCTTCGCCAGCGACGCTGCGCCGCGATCGAGGGCGCGCTGATACGCCACATCGACCTCCTCCACGTAGACGTAGATCGAGGCGCGTGTTGCTTCGGCGGGAAGCGGCTCGCCGGTCTCCAGCACTACGACTGAGTCGCCGATTCTGACCTCGATGTGAAACGATCCGGGGCCCATCTCCTGGCGCTCAAGCTCCACCGCTCCGAACGCGTGCTTGAGGAGCTCCTCCAGCCCGAGATGACCATACACGTAAGGCCTGACGGCGCCGAACCCGTGACGGACGAACGGCGCTTCACCCTTCATGTTCGAATGTTCCTCCACCGTCCGCCCAACGTTTGGCATCATCGGCGGCGCGGAGCGCCGTCCGCTGCGTGCCGTTGCTCGGGGCGCTTGTCAACATGTTGTCAGGCGGTCGCGTCCTTTACCGAAGCCTTAGAGCGCAGGAGGCCGTAAATGGTCAGCAGCAAAGCCACCATGATGGTTATGCCGCATAGCAGAAGTAGGTTCGTAACGACCGGACTGTCGACGCCATATGGTGGCGGAAACTTCTCATTCAGCGTCGGCATGAGCTTCGACGAGGACCCCAAGAAGGCGGCCGCAAGTCCCGCTGCACCGTTGGTCCAAGTACCGATTTGCAGTGTCGCAAACCACGCATTCAGCGCGGTCGGATTGAGGCGGAGTTCCTTGACTAGGAAGCCGAATGCGACCATCAAGACGCCGTTAGCGGTGAATTCGATGTGAGCCATCACTATGCCGCGAAACCACGCCACTGCTGGAGGAGGGACAAACCCGACCATGCAGCCGACAGTAATCTGGAGGACCCCTAGCAGCAGAGTCCAACGTCTGAGATTTGCTTTCAAGTTGTCGATGTCAATTGCCATGACTGCCTCCCTGCTGAGCGCCCAACGTACGCCTGAACGGCGAGCGAAACTCGTCCACTCGATTCGTCATACCGCACCGGTCTCACCGGCGTAGTACTTGAGCCAGTATGTTCGCATCGAAGCCTCGTCAGCGCGATGATCGTAGCCCGGCGAGATCAGCGGTCGCGCTTGATCTACCCGAACAATCACTATCGCTCGAATCCGGCCGGGCGTGTCACGCAGACCGCGATCGGAGAAGAATGCAACGTGACGTTCGAAGTCAGCCCCCGCATCGAGTACCTGTGCCGTGCCCTTGAACCGGTAACCTTTGCGCACGAAATGATCGACCACGTTCACCTCAACGTTGGGGTTTGTGCGCAGATTGGAGACGGTCCCGGGCGAGCGGATGTCGGCGAAGATGAGGTGCTCATCATCCAGGACGCAAACGGTCCCCTTGGGGGAAAGGTTCGGCGTGCCGTCGGGGCAGACTGTGGCAACGAATCCCAGCCGTTGCCGCTCTACAAGTTCCTTCATCTCGTCAGACAATTTGGACACTTCTACCTCCCAGCACCTCCATGGTCGGTCAAACGCCCACGCTCACCTGCGCCTGCCGAGCGACCGCGTGACCTTCACCCTCAGACCTGTCGTCCGCCTCGGCTGCATGCAGTTGGGCGGCCCCGCGCCGATTTTCAATGTCGACCCCCCGATCCCCTGAGACTCAATGCCACACCCTCGAAGACTAAAACCGCTGTCGCGACGAGTGCGCGAATCGTGTTTACCCGCTCCCACGGCGCCCATAGCTCTCTGAGATTGCCCGGTGGAGTCGCGATGCTCCAAGTCATGAGCTGGTCGTTAAGGGGAACGTTCACAGTGCGAGTTAACACGGCGATCAGCGCGATTCCGCAGACCGACGCGGCAACCAGCCACAATTCAACCGATCTCCACTGCGACCTCGCCGTGAAGAGCCAGACAAGTCCCGCCAGGAGAGCACCCAGGACCAAGACAGGCATGAACTTGGCGAAATGCACGTGCACGACCTGCTGGAACTGCACCACACTCGATGGGCTGAGCACGAGACGGGCATAGTAAGCACCCGCCCGATCCCCAATATAAATACCGGCCAGCAACCCAGAGCACACAACCGCCAGCGCTCGCACAAAGGTCATCATACCCATCTTGTCCCGTCTACTGGCGTCACGCGCTCTGGAGCACTGCCTCTGGTCGGCCTAACGCCGCCCGTAAGCTGCGGCACGGACTGGCGCGGACCGCGCTCTGTTCGCACGGGCCGTGACAGGTCGGACCGACAGCTTCAAGGCCTTGTTAGCCGGCCAGCCTTTGGCGGTGGCGTGTCGGTGTTCCATAGCTCCCACGCGATTTGCCACTTGCCATTGGTTTTCTTCCGGCATACGACGTGCCGGCCAGTCTCCCTAACCTCTCCACCTGCCGAGAGTGGCGAGTAGGTGAGGACGTAACGCGCTCGCTCAATGCCCCAATCCTCCGTCGTGAGAATCTCTTCAACAAGCGTCTCATGGCGAGCGGTATTCTGCGCAAAGAACTTCTCGAAGTCCGCTTGCAGCGACTGCCTGCCGTGAATCGTGGGCGCGTTGAAGGGCATTGAGATGACATCCTCGGCGTAAAGGGCAGCGAGCCCAGATGTATCCCGCGAATTGAACAGCCGATCCCACTGGGCGCCAGCGGCTTTCAAGTCCTCGGCGTTTGGCTCGACACCGGCGTGAACACCCTCCTGGCTCCTACAGGACATCGAGAAAACGACGCTGACCAGCAGAACCGTTGCGGCATGAAGAATGCCGCCCGCCTGAAACGACTCGCGGCGTCGAGCCAATGGACCGGTAGTCAGTATCATGGTTCTCACGATTCCCCTGGCCGGCTAACGCATCACCGAGAAGGTGCGGGCGCCGGAGGCGACACTCGGCTTCATCGGCTCGTTAGGCAGCCCCGCTCATCTGGCGCGCGCCGCGTGATCGGCGATCAGTGCGGCCAAGAGGTCCTTGAATGGAGCCTCGGCCGCGTCGTCGCCGACGTTCGTCACGATCAGCACAGCAAGGTCTTTGCCGGTAGCGAGGGACGCCTCGGCTACCCAGAAGTTGTTGCTGCCGAGGTGCCGCAGGAGTTTGCCCCCAGCCCATTCTTGCTCGGTCACCACCCATCCGGGTGAGTAACCCCAGTCGCTCCCACCGGGCGAGTGCAGACGCAGCCAGGTCGCGCGCTTGAGATAGTGCTGGTCGCCGCGCTCACCACGGAGGTGGGCCGCCACAAAACGAGCCCAGTCGGAGAGGGTAGTGTGGATCGTTCCCGTCGGTCCGGCGGCGGCTGGATTGTCGGCGTTCGGGCCGAGGGCGACCGGCGACCACCCGTCGGTTCCGCGGGTGTGTCCCAACGGTTGATCCACCTGACCCGGCGCGCCGGGCGCGCCGAACCCCGTCCCCGTCATGCCAAGCGGCTCGAAGACTTCGCTCCGCATCAGGTCCTCCCAGGAAGCACCGGTCATCGCCTCGAGCATGGCCCCCACGACAATGAAGCCCGAGTTGGAGTAGACGGTCTCGGTATTGGGTCTCACCGGCGGCGGAATCTTGAGCCCCTCCTCCACAAACCACTGGCGCTGCTCACGAGGTGACCCGCCCCGCGCTGCCATCCGCTGCCACAGGTCCTCGCTGAAGTTGAGGGGCGCGCCGGAGCGATGACTCAGTAGCCATTCGATCGGCACGTCCTTCCAATCCGGGTGGACCATCGGCCCGAGGACACCGCCAATCGTGGATTCCCAACCGAGCACGCCCCGGTCTATCAGGCGAGCAACGAGCGTCGCGGTCATCGCCTTGGTGCAGGACCCGATGTGCCACTGATCGTCGATCGTCACTCTCTCGGTTCCCATTGACGACCGGAGGCCAACCGCGCCGATAGCCTCAAGGCCGTCGGAGGTCACGACTGCGGCACCGAGAGCAGGGAGTCGGCTCTTCTCCAGCAGTGGCGTGATGATCCCGGATAGATCGCGCGGTGCGGAGGCCCCGGCACGAGTGAGTTGCTTAGGTGACCCACAAGAGAGCGAGATGACGCTGAGAAGTACTAGGACTCCCAGGGGCGCAGCAGGTGACCGGCGCTTCATGGTTGAGGTCTTCCTCGTTTCTGCAAGCGACGGAGTGTATGTCGAGCATCAGCAAGCGTCGGCACAGCGAAATGGGCCACCATGTCGTCGCACCTGCTGGCTCTCCATAAGCTGCGGCGTGCGAGCGCGGGCGTGAGCCTGGCACGAGCCTGCCGCACACCGGCAATCTGCTGAACCTTACGAAGCATTCCTACGTTCCTTCCTGAGCCAGCGGTGCCTAACGGCCAGCTTCAGCCGCGGCGCGCTCGTTCCTTGGGTCTTTCTGAAGATGATCCTCGCGTCGTCGGCTGCAAGCCGAGGTTAGGCGGCTGTGTCTGCTCCAAGTAAAAGGCGAAATCGAAGATGTGTTGGACAATACATGGCTCGGTGGTTGTCGCGCAGGTCACTGCATCTCCCGCCTCCGTACCGCCGCGATCAGACTGGCCGCGGCCTCGGCGAGAGATTGTTTGCCTTCGACGTACGGACGCCAGCTGCTCTCGAGCGCTTGTCGATATTCCATCCAGGACCCGCGGCCGAAAATGTCGTACAGCATCGGTGTGTAGCCCGACGGACCGCGTTCGTCCAGGATCGGCCGCACGGCTTCACCTGTGGTGTAGAACAGGACCACGTGCCACAGGTCGTTCGGGAGGCGGAAATCTACGGCTTTCGCCGCGTTCTCGAGCGCCTGCCGCACCGGATCGCCGCGATCCATGAGGATGTGAGAGGACTCGTGTAACAAGGTCTCGAAGCCGGCAGTGCCTTGGGGCGAGTTCGAGATCAGAATGTCTCCCTGGCCGGAATTCGACCAAGCCGTGTTGGCGCCGCTCCAGTTCACGGTCTCCACAACGTCCACCAGAATCGGCAGACTTTTCCACTTCTTCTGATAGAGTTGCTCGATTCGGGCAGCGACCCTCTGCTCATCCGCGGCCAGTCTCGGCTTCAGGTCCTCGATCCAGCGACGGTTGCTCTCGTCCTGCGCTGTCCAACGACAGGCCTTGTACGCCGGCGTCGCAGCAGCCCTGAAGCTTCGGGCAATCTCGACGAACTCCGTGGCGCCAGCGTCGGTCCGCCATTCGGCGTCGAAGCCGACGAGCTGCCATCGGAGCAGCAACTGTTGGCGGGCGTCCCACCCGGCCGGCGAGATGATCTGGGCAAAGTAGTCGACGGCACCATCCCACGAAGCCCGCGCTGACAACGGCAGTTTGTCGAAGCAGGGCGCTCCGGAGCCGGAGTGAAACAGCTCCGGCTTCTTGTCATGTCGCGCGAGGCCCGAGGCGATCAAGGCGTCGTTCAGGTTGGTGTCGAAGTCGCTGTAAATCACGAAGTGAGGTGTCGTGAGGATCGGAGTCCGCTGCGGGGTCTGTCCGAGACTCACGGTTGGCAGTGAGAGCAGAATCCCGCATCCGAGTGTGGCTGCGGCGATCGAGGTCCTTCTCATTCTCGCACCCCTTCATCTTCAAGGGCGGCCGGTAGCGATGATAGTTCGAGTGTCGTCAAGGCTCAGCGTAACCTGCGGGGCGACCTGTCACGGCCGCCAGGTTCACGCTGTTTTTAGCCACCATCCCGGTTCGCTCTTACGAATCGTCCTTTCGATCGACCTGATGCAGAAGAATTGAGTTCCCCTCAGAATCCAGGCACACCGCCATCCGGCACTTCGGTCCCCGAATAATGCCCGTCGTGAACGTGACCGACTTCCGCCTGAGGTCTTCCATCAGGCGCTGGAGATCCTCCACCTCCAGCGCGATCGTTGCGCCGCTGGCACTGGGTTCTCCCTGGCTTGCATTTGTGAGTGCCAGGCAACCTCCGCCCGGCAGGTCGTACTCGATCCAATGCGTGTCCCCGTGACTGCCGGCCATGCCGACCGCAAGTCCAAGCGTCTCTTCGTAGAACCTGCGGGCTCGCGCGACATCATGGATCGGGTACATGGTGAATGCGACCTTCTTGAACATGGGTGGGATCTCTTTCTCCAGTAAGTTGGCACCGCCGCGTTTTGTCCGGCTAACCGGGCGTTCAGCTCCGGCACGTGCGAGCGTAGCTCGAGCGAGCCGTCAGCCGCAACGGCCTGTCGGGCAGCACCTCTCGCCGTCGATCTTCGAGAGCTAGTCTGGGTCGGCGCCTTCGATGACCACCGGATCGGCAGACGGCGGGGCATCGCGCGATGTAGCCGGCGCAGGTGGCCGGTCATCCACGATGAAGGCGACCCAGCGCCATCTGCCGCCAACGCTCTCCAAGTGGACGCGCTAGCCATCTCCGAACATCACTTGAAGCGACCAACCGGCTGCTCCGGCGAGAGAACGTCGTCTGGACGCCCAGTGACGGCTCGCTGGTCGATCAGGTCCCTTCGTTGCCCAGCACCCCGGCGATCGCGGTGATGGTATTCCAGTTGCGCGTAGTGACCGGG
>JAWPNA010000092.1:0-16728 GCA_045402695.1 Acidobacteriota bacterium | reverse complement strand
GTGGGACGCGGAAGCCTGGCGGGCCCCGTGATGGCGGCCGCCGTCATCCTGAAGTGGGGCGCGCGACTTGTCGGAGTGAATGATTCGAAGCTGTTGTCTGCCGCCCGGCGGGAGGCGCTGGTCCGTGACATCCTGCGGGGCTGCGAGGCCTGGGGCCTCGGAGCGGCCAGTGCCGAAGAGATCGACAGGATCAACATTTTGGGCGCGACTCGCCTTGCGATGAAGCGCGCGACGGAGGCGCTCGCCGTGAGGCCCGACCATCTGCTCATCGATGCCGTGAGGCTGCCGGATGTGGAGATCCCCCAGGTCAGCCTGATCGGCGGGGATCGCCTCAGTCTCTCGATTGCCGCGGCCTCGATCGTGGCGAAGGTGGTGCGCGACAAGGTCATGCGGTTCTACGATCGACTCTATCCGGGGTACGGCTTTGCCTCGCACAAGGGGTACGGCACGGCGCGCCATCTCACGGAGATCGTCGAGCGCGGAGCCAGCCCCATCCATCGCAGATCGTTTCGCGGAGTAATGCCAGTGAGCCGGCTTTCATTCTCGTACGATGGCTTCTCGATAGGAGCCGTCAGGGCTGAGGAGGTCTGATCGCTTTGGCCATTGATCGCGACAAGATTACACATCTTGCGGAGAGGCTCGTCCTTCAAGGGAAAATCGACGCGGCCATCGCGCAGTACGAGCTGTTGGTCAAGGACAATCCCCGTGAGATGAACACGATCAACAAGATCGGGGATCTGTACTCCCGCCTCGGCAAGAAAAAAGAGGCAATCCTCCAGTTCAACAAGATCGGGGAACATTACGCCAAGGATGGCTTCTTTCTCAAAGCAATCGCGATCTACAAGAAGATTGCGAAGCTCGATCCCGCGTCCATCGAATCGTACCAGCGTCTCGCGGATCTCTACGCCCAGCAGGGGCTGGTCACCGAGGCCCGGTCACAGTACCTTTTCGTGGCCGAGAAGTATCTGAAGTCCAACGGACTGAAGCAGGCGATCAAGGTGTATGCCGCCATAGGTCGCCTCGATCCCGAAAGCGTGGAGCCGCGGATGACGATGGCCGATCTCCTCGCGAAAGACGGCCGCCCGTTGGAAGCCGCTGATGAATACCAGCGTGTCGCGGAGGAACTCGCAAAGAGAGGGAAAGATAAAGAGGCGCGGCAGGCCTACCGGAAGGCCGCCGAGCTGCAGCCCGCCTCGCCCGCGCTCCTGGCGAAGGTCGCGGGAGGGCTCGTGGCTGGCGGAGACACGGAAAGCGCCTTGAAGATGGTGCACGAGGCGCTCAAGAAGCCGGGTGATCACACGGATCTGTGGATCCTGCTGGCGGAGATCCATCTGAAGGCCGAGAAACCGGAGGAGGCGGAAGCTGATCTCCAGCGAGCGATGGATGGCGCGCCTGCGCGGCCCGAGCCCAGGCTCCTGATGGCCCGCCTGCACGTGTCGCGGGGGGACGCCTCGATGGCCTTCGAGGCGCTTAGCCCGAGCATCGATGCAATGGCGCGGGCCGGAAAGGGCGGTGAAGTCGTCGGGGTTCTGGATGAGATCCTGGCCCTCGATGAACGCCACAAGCAGGCGCTTGAGCGTCTGGCCAACCTGCACGCGGCGATGAAGCAGATGGAGAAGGCGACAGCGTGCAGAGCCCGGCTCCTGGACGTCTGCATCGACCAAGGAGATCTCCCTGAAGCGCGCAAACTCGCCGAGGCGCTGGTGAAGCTGCGACCGGGAGATGGGTCCTTGAAGGAGCGCCTCGCCCTCCTCCGTTCGACGGAAGGGACGGGGCCGGGGCGCGCCGAGGCCCAGCCCGGTGCTCCGGAGCCGCAGTTCGAGCGGGCAGCTGCCGGCGCCGGTCCGGCCGGACGGGCTGAAACCGCCGTGCCGCTCGCGGATCCCGATGAGCAGGAATGGTCCGAGACGGAGGACATCGAGCGGACCTTCGATGCCATGGCTGCGCCGGGCGCGGCAACGGCGGCCTTGATGGGGGAGGCAGCCGTTGAATCGCCGCTCTCTCCGCTCAGGCTTGATGCCGAGGACGAGGACTTCATCGCGGAACACATGACCGAAGCCGACGTCTTCGTGAAGTACGGTCTGGGCGATCGAGCCACAGAGCAGTTGAGGGCGGTGACTCAGCGGTATCCGGGCTACGAACCAGCGCACCTCAAGCTCAAGGAGATCTTCCTTGAGGAGGGGAACCGCGACGCCGCGCGCGAGCAGATGGAAATGATCGTCAAGGCGCACATCACGGGCGGACATCGTTCCAAGGCCGAGGAGGCGTTGTCGGAGCTGAGGAGGTTCGATCCCACGTGCTCCGCCGCCGCCGATCTGGGTGCGCTCCTATCGGCCGGCGGGCAGGAGAGTTCGATTGTGGATCCCGACGCCCCTGCGGAGCTCTCCGAGTTCGGCGAGGCCAGGGCGGGTGTCGTCGCCGGGGACGATCAGACCCTTGATCAGACGCCGTCTCCCACCAGTGAAGATCTCGAGGAGGTTGATTTCTATCTGGGCCAAGGACTGCGTGAGGAGGCGGTCGTGGTGCTGCGGCGCCTCGCGGAGAGATGCGGGAGCCAGCCGGAGATCGTCGTCCGGATGAGGAAGGTCATGGGTGGATCGCAAGAACCCTTGACTCAGATGCCGGACGCATCGCCCGAAGCGCCAGCGCGGCAGGCCTTTGATTCCGATGAAGAGGAGTTCGAGATCAGCGTCGAGGAGGACGTTGGCGCCCCGGCTTCGGCCTCTCAAGGGGAGCACTCGGTGCCGGCCGCAGAAGGGCCCGTCCACGACCTGCTCGATCTCGCCTCCGAGATCGACGCCGCGTTGAGCCAGGATCCTGAGGCTTCCTCCGCGCTGCTGTCCGGAGTCGAGGCGGAGCCCGAGGGGCACAGTCTCGACGAGATCGTGCAGGCCTTCAAGAAGGGGGTCGAGGAGCAGGTCGGCCCCGAAGACTTCGAGACGCACTACAACCTCGGAATAGCCTACAAGGAGATGGGCCTCCTGGACGAAGCTATCGGTGAATTCCAGTTCGCCTCCAAGGGCCGCGGCCTGCTGCTTGACTGCTGCAGCATGCTCGGAATCTGCTTCCGGGAGAAAGGGATGCACGCTCTGGCGGTGAAATGGTACCGCCGTGGCCTGGAGGCCGGCGGCGGATCCGATGAGGAATCGCTGCTCGGTCTCCGTTATGACCTGGCGGATACACTGTCCGAGATCGGAGAGCAGAAGGAAGCCGTGGCCATGTTCACGGAGGTGTACGGGATGAACTCCAAGTATCGTGACGTCGCCGCGAGAATAAAAGAGCTGGAGCTCAACCTCGGCGGCTGATTGACGATTTCCCGACACTTTCGTCAAATCTTCCGACGACTTCGCAACTCACCCAGCCTCAGGCTCTTGGCGCAGGTGGAGGCAATGCCGCCGGAAAATTGAATCCCCCGCGCCTCACACCGTACGTCCGCATCAAGCGCGCTGATTCGCGTTCACACCCGAAGCCTCATTCTCGCAGTGGCTTGCGAGGATGATGTCCACGTCGCGCTGGGAGCGGCTCATGGCATTGAGCTTGCTCAGCATGGATCGAGCGCGGTCGTGGGGCCGCGACACGGCGGCGGGTGGGGGATCCCGGACTTCTCTCCCCATAAGAGCGGCAGGCTGGCATCTCGGCTCTCCCACCCGCCCCATGACGCACGTTGGCATTCACATCAGGAGATCCGGCGGCCGGGTTCCATCGCACACGTCATCTCCCCCCAGTAGCTATCTGCCCAACACCCCCCGTAGAGACAGCTGCTTCAGGGACCGGCCGCCGGCCAGAATCGAGAAGCCGCCGTGGAGCCGAGAAGGCTCACGGCGGCTCTCGCGCAATCGTAACGAAGACCATGGAGGGTGCCCGATGAAACAGCACCAGAACTCGCGAGCTGCCGGATTCGCGCAAAACCGCACGGCGCAGGCCGGACCGTCCGAGGTCGATCGAGGTCCCAAGACGGGCCGGCGCCCCGACTTCTGGCGTGAGCAGGGCCGCCGTGCCCTGCAGTCGGGGGACGTGAGAGAGGCCCTCTGGTACCTGCGGCGCGCAATCGAGACCCGCAGCGAGCATCCTACAGCGTGGCATCTGCTGGGGCGGTGCTTCGAACAGATCGGCCAGGAAGAACGGGCCCGGAGGTGTTACTCGCTCGCGGTCCGACAGGCGCTCAAGCTGGGCCTCGATGAAGAGGCGTTCCATGCCGGGCCCCTCTCCTTCATGTGGAACGCGGAGGAAGACTCGGATACATAGATCTCTGTCCGATGAGCTTGACGACCGTGCCGGGGACCCGCCGGCACGGCCCGTGTGAGAAAAGCCCCTCCTTCCGATCAGTCTCCAAGAGCCGCGCGTCTTCTTGACAGCTTCGTTGCGCCTCGGCTATCCTGCCTTGCCTTCTGGGCAAATTCCTTCATTGACTTGAGTTTACAGAGGATGCCATGACGGCTTCGACCGTCTTTTCAAACTTCATCGGCGGAGCGTGGGTGGCCCCAGCCGGCGGCGAGACCTTCCAGAACCGCAGCCCTGCTGACACATCCGATCTCATCGGGACATTCCCCAGGTCGAGCGAAGCCGACCTGATGCGCGCGGTGGCTGCAGCGCGGGAGGCATACGAGGGCTGGCGACTCACTCCGGCGCCGCGCCGCGCGGAGATCCTGTATCGTGCCGGCGGCATCCTGCTCGATCGCAAGGAACAATGCGCGCGCGACATGACCCGTGAGATGGGCAAGGTCCTCAAGGAGACACGCGGCGACGTGCAGGAGGCAATTGACACGGCGTATTACGCTGCAGGTGAAGGCAGACGCCTTTTCGGGCAGACAGTGCCCGCCGAACTGCCGAACAAGTTCGCGATGTCGGTGCGGGTGCCTGTCGGCGTCTGCGGGCTTATCACCCCCTGGAACTTTCCGATGGCGATCCCCTCCTGGAAGATCTTCCCCGCGCTTGTGTGCGGCAACACGGTCGTCATCAAGCCTGCCACCGACACGCCGCTGTCCGTGGTCCACTTCGTGTCCGCCCTGCATGATGCGGGGGTTCCTCCAGGCGTGGTGAACGTCGTGACCGGCACGGGCTCGGGAGTCGGCGCTCCGATGTTGAAGCACCCGGACATCAGGTTGATCTCGTTCACGGGTTCAACCGAAGTGGGGCGGCAGGTGGCGGTGGCATGTGCCGAGGGATACAAGAAATGCTCGCTCGAGATGGGCGGGAAAAACGCCATGATCGTACTGGAGGACGCGGACCTCGATCTCGCCGTCGAGGCAGCGACCTGGGGGGCGTTCGGAACGACCGGCCAGCGCTGTACGGCCACGAGCCGCGTCATCGTGGACCGGAACGTCGCCGGCGCATTCGGCGAGAGGATGATTGCCAGGGCGCGCGCCCTGAAGATCGGCAACGGACTCGACGAGACGATCGAGATGGGGCCCTGCATCAACGAGGCACAGCGCAAGACGGTCGAATCGTACGTGCAGGTGGGGCTTGATGAGGGCGCCCGGCTCGTGACTGGCGGAGGCCGCCTGGCCACAGGCGCCCACGCCAGAGGGTGGTTCTTCGAGCCGACCATATTCACGGAGGTCAAGCCGGCGATGCGGATCGCCAAGGAGGAGATCTTCGGCCCCGTACTTTCGGTGATCCCCGTGAACGGGCTTGATGAAGCGATCCGGGTGGCGAACGCAGTAGAGTATGGGCTCTCGGGGGCGATTTTCACGCGGGACGTGAATAGGGCGTTTCGCGCGATGAGGGATGTGGAGGCAGGCATCTTCTACGTGAACTCTTCCACGATCGGCGCGGAGGTCCAGCTCCCGTTCGGCGGCGTGAAAAAGACCGGCAACGGGCACCGTGAAGCGGGCTCCACCGTGCTCGACATCTTCACTGAATGGAAATCGATCTACGTGGATTTCAGCGGCCGTCTTCAAAAGGCGCAGATTGACAGGGCGGACTGAGGAGCGAGGGACAACCGCATGGTCATCGGCGTCCCGAAGGAAGTAAAGGACAACGAGAATCGCGTCAGCTTGGTCCCCGCCGGCGCCCGGGCGCTCGTGGAGGAGGGACACGCCGTCCTCGTGCAGCGCGAAGCAGGGGCGGGAAGCGGCATCAGAGACGAAGAGTACGTTGAGGCGGGCGCGGCCATCGTCGACGCGAGCGACCTGTTTTCGCGGGCGGATCTGATCGTCAAGGTGAAGGAGCCCCAGCCGAGCGAGTACCGCCGGTTCCGGACCGGACAGATCCTCTTCACCTACCTCCACCTGGCCCCGCTGCCCGAGCTCACGCAGGAGCTGATGAAGTCCGGAGTCACGGCCATCGCCTACGAGACCATGGCCGAGGCCTCCGGGTCTCTTCCACTTCTCACGCCGATGAGCGAAGTGGCGGGCCGGATGTCGATTCTTGTGGGCGCCTTCTACCTGCAGCGCACCTGGGGCGGTCGCGGAATCCTCCTGCCTGGTGTTCCCGGGGTGCCGCCGGGAGATGTGGTGATCATCGGTGGGGGAGTGGTCGGCACCAACGCGGCGAAAATCGCACTGGGCATGGGTGCGCGGGTGGTGATCGTGGAAACGTCTCCTCGGCGGATGCAGTACCTGGACGACATTTTCGGCGGCCGCGTCGTGACGCTGGCCTCAAACCGGACGCACATCGCCGAGGCTCTCCGCCGGACCGATCTCTGCGTGGGGGCTGTTCTCGTGACCGGAGCGCGCGCGCCGCACCTTGTCTCGAGGGAGATGGTGCGCGGCATGAAGCGCGGCTCGGTGATTGTGGACGTGGCAGTGGACCAGGGCGGATGCGTGGAGACGACCCGCGCCACGACGCACACGGATCCCGTATACGATGTGGACGGAGTGATTCACTACTGCGTCGCGAACATGCCTGCGGCAGTCCCGCGGACCTCAACTTTTGCGCTGACCAACGCGACGTTGCCTTACGTCCTCTCACTTGCGCGCCAGGGGTTCAGAGACGCGGTCGCGTCGGATCCGGTGCTGCGCAACGGCGTGAACGTCCACTCGGGCCAGGTTGTTCATCCCGCCGTCGCGGAATCGCTGGGGCTTCGACATAGGGATCTGTCGGAAATCCTCGCCTAGCGAATCATCCGGGCCGCGTCCCGGACGAGATCAGGGCGATGAAACAGCCTTCCTACCAGGTGTTCGACCACACCGCCGATATCGGCCTGGAGGTGACGGCTCCTACCTTGCGCATGCTCTTCGAGCATGCGGCGTTCGCTCTCTTCGACATCATGTTGAAGACGGACCCGGTGGGCCCAGCGGACGATCCCGATGATCTCGATCTCAGCGTCGGGGCGGCCGATCTCGAAGAGCTCATGGTCCGCTGGCTTGCCGAGCTACTCTACCTGCACGACGCAAAGGGTGTCGTACCCCGGCGCTTCAGCGTTACCGAGATCTCGGCGGACCGGCTGTCCGCAAGGGTCACGTGGGAGAGCTACGATCCCGACCGCCATCACGTCAACACGGAGGTCAAAGCGGTCACCTATCACCAAGCCAGTGTGCGCCAGGAAGGCGGCCTCTGGCGGGCGCGATTTGTTCTGGATGTTTGACGGAGTAGGGGCCGTGGGTGACCACGGTCCCTACTCCGTCTGGAGGCGGGGCGGTCGATGAAGCTGATCAGGAAGGATGAGTTCCGCTGGGAGCTGCCACAGGAAGGAGCGATGCGGGTGCCGGGCCTGGTGTATGCGAGCCAGGCGATGATCGAATCCTTGGAGGAGGAGCAGTGCCTGCAGCAAGTGGCCAACGTCGCCACGCTGCCGGGCATCGTGAAGGCGTCCATCGCGATGCCGGACATGCACTGGGGCTATGGCTTTCCGATCGGCGGCGTGGCAGCGTTCGATCCAGACGGAGGAGTCATCTCGCCCGGCGGGGTGGGCTACGACATCAACTGCGGCGTCCGACTTCTGCGCACGTGTCTGTGCGCCCCCCAGGTCGGCAACAGGATGGCCGACCTGGTGACGGCACTGTTTCGAAACATCCCCTCCGGAGTGGGCTCAGCGCGGCGCGACCTGAGGCTCACCCATGCCGAGGTCCGGGGCGTGCTGGACCGCGGTGCCGCGTGGGCCGTGGGCGCGGGATACGGAAGGGAAGAGGACCTGGCCAACATCGAAGCGGGAGGGCGGATCCCCAATCCGGACCCGGGAGCCGTGAGCGATCGCGCCCTGGAACGGGGGCGAGCGCAGCTGGGCACGCTCGGGTCCGGAAACCACTTCGGCGAGATCCAGCGCGTGGCGGAAATCTTCGACCCGGCGTCGGCCGAAGCGTTCGGGCTGTTTCAGGATCAGGTCACGGTGTCCCTTCACAGCGGGTCGCGAGGATTGGGTTATCAGGTCTGCGACGACTACCTCCAGATCATGCTCTCCGCAGCGCGAAGGTACGGCATCGAACTCGCCGATCGGCAGCTTTGCTGCGCACCGCTCGGCTCTCCGGAAGCGGACCGCTACCTGGGCGCGATGGCGGCCGCCGCGAATTTCGCTTTCGCGAACCGGCAGATGATGACGCACATGGCGAGGAGGACCTTCGAGGAAGTGCTCGGGCTGCCGCCCGGCCGGATCGAGATGGAGGTCGTTTACGATGTCTGCCACAACATCGCTAAGTTTGAAACGCACCAGGTGAATGGCGTGCGCAAGAGGCTCTGTGTCCATCGCAAGGGAGCCACGCGCGCCTTCCCTCCCGGACATCCCGAGACGCCCCAGAGCTATCGCCGCGTGGGTCAGCCCGTGCTGATTCCGGGGGACATGGGACGCTGCTCGTACGTGCTGGCGGGAACGCAGACCGCCTTCGAGGAAACCTTCGGCAGCACGTGCCACGGCGCGGGGCGTCGCATGAGCCGCTCCGCGGCGGCACGCAGCGCCAAGGGGCGCCCCATTGTCCGGGAGCTGGCGGACCGAGGCATCATCGTGCGGTCGGAGGGGAGAGCCACTCTCCTCGAGGAGATTCCTGAGGCGTACAAGGACGTAACCGAAGTGGTGAATGTCGTACACGGCGCCGGCATCGCGAAGAAGGTGGCCAAACTCGTGCCCATGGGCGTGATCAAAGGCTGACTGTGCGGCGACGAACTGCCGCAGGCGCTGCAAATGCGCCTCACGCCGGTATCAGGCACGGCCGTGTCGTCGCACACCTTGACAGTCGTTCCCTGAATGACGATGATGAAGTGAGGGCCCGGGTCTCCCGGGCTGAGGAGTCGCAACCTATGAGCGTAGGCTGGTCGCGCAATAGGCGCGGGAGTAAGTCTGGAGCTGTGGCGGTCTGTGGCATCGCCATCCTCCTTTTGTTTGGTCCGCGAGCTGCACGCCCCGACTCGGCCTCCGACGATCTGGTGAAACAGAGGATCACGATCCGGCTGCTGGGCCAGGTGACACTGCACGTGGAAAGCCTGCAGATCGAGGTGGCCGACGGCGTGGCGCTGCTTTCCGGCACGGCGGCCAGCCTCGGCGAGGTCCGGACGCTGACACGAATCGTTGGGGGTGTGGTAGGTGTCAACGCGGTGACCAACAACGTGACGGTCCGTTCGTCGGGGAGGACCTCGGACGACATCCAACAGGAGATCCGCCGCAACCTGGAGCGCCGGGCCCGGTTCCAAGCCTCTCCCATCGCGGTCAAGGTGACGGGCGGCGATGTCACGTTGGAGGGAAAAGCGGATCGCGGGCTGGATCGCCTCGATGCGGAGATGATCGCGGCGTCGGTCGCAGGCGTCACACGAATCGTCAACAGGATCGAGGTGATCGGCAGTGAATCCACCTCTCCCGAGGAGATCCGCAAGAGGGTGCTCAGTATCCTGACCAATCCTCTGACTTTCGGGCTCATCCGAGGCCTCGAGGTGGCGGTCGAGGGCGGCACGGTCACGCTGCGGGGGATCACCCAGCGCGAGACGCAGCGCGAGGAAGCCGAGCGGCTCGCGCTCGGGGTGCCGGGCGTCGCCCATGTCGACAACCAGATCACGGTTCTTGGATCCTGATCGAGGTGACAGGCTGTCCGGCCTATGTGACATCCCCAGCCTATCCTCCACGTAATCCAGCCCCCCGGTATCATCTGAGCCGCGCTCTCGGATGTGACCGCAACTGATTGTCGTTCAATGAGTTACGTGGTTTTTCTCCATTGCCCCACCAGGGGCCGAGACCCACCGAGCGTGCGCCCCGTCTCTGGCACCTCCCTTGCTTTCTCTCGTCGTAGCAGGGATTGGTTCCGGCACTTTGAGGAGAGATGACGGTGACCAGAGACGACGATGTGATGGCGGCAGATGATATCGATCACACGGCGGCAGGAGGTCTCGGCCTGGCGGAGCCCCTCGAGGCCCTTGAGCCCGGGAAGGAGGAGCCCGAGCCGGGTGGCGAGTCGCTGGAGCTTTACCTTCGCGAGGTTTCGCAGTGGAGCCTTCTCTCCCCTGAGGCCGAACGCGAGCTGGCGCGGCGCACGGCGAAGGGGGACCCGAAGGCGATCGAGGATTTGATCAAGAGGAACCTGCGCCTCGTGGTCTACTGGGCCAAAAGATACAGGTCGTCCGGCCTTCCCATCCAGGATCTCATCCAGGAAGGCAACATCGGGCTGATGCGCGCGGCGGAGAAGTTCGACCCGAGGAAGGGCACAAGATTCTCGACGTACGCGTCCTGGTGGATCCGGCAGGCCCTGGCTCGCGCCATCTGCGACAAACAGGATCTGATACGAATCCCGGTGCACATGCATCAGAAGATGCGGCGGGTTGATCGGATGCTCGAGGGCCGGGGTCACGTGGAGTCCCCGGGAGCGGATGTCGAAGCGGCCGTTGAGAGATCGGGCATCGTCACGTACAAGGAGTGGGAGAGCGCTCACCGTCTGCAGCAGCCGATCTCGCTCGATCGTCGCTCCGACCCGGACCGTGAGGGTCCCATCGAAGTCGAGGACGCCGCCGCCGTGAACCCGGTCCGCGAGGTGTACCTTCGAGAGATCAAGGAGTACCTCTCGGAGCTGCTCGAAGACCTTCCTTCACGGCACAAGGCCGTTCTGAAGCTGCGATACGGTCTGGATGGCGGACGAGAACACACGCTCGAGTCGATCGGGGCCAGACTGCGCATCTCGCGCGAACGAGTGCGGCAGATCCAGACCGAGGCGATCGAGAGAATCGCACTGATGACCGGTCTGCCCAAACCCGAGCCGCCAGTCACGAGGAGACGCGCGATGCGTCGCGCCAAGCCGCTGCGGGCCGTGGCGAGGACGCGATCGCCGCGGGGCCGTGCCGCGCGCCGGGGGGTGACGCGACCCGTCTCCGCCGGAGCGCGCCGGGCGGTCTGATCGCTGATTCCCGCTGGACGCAAGCCCTTCATTCCCGCGAGATCGTCACCTCGTCGATCCGCCCTGTGAATCTGTCCCCGATCACGAGCGGGTCCGTGCTGGAGAGCTTCTCGGCCGATTCGGCCGCCGTGCGCCCGGCTTCCTTGCCGTCCACGATCAACGACAGCGCTCGGCCGTCCGCCATCAGCGCGAGCTCGTGCCAGGCGTTCAGACTGATGGGGGACTGGCTCCGGACCGTGATGTGCTTTCCTCCCAGGCTCGCCTCCACTTTCAGGCCTCGTAGCAGCAGCAGACGATAGGAGGCCCCGAACCCGCGCCCTTTCTCGACGATCCCTCCATAGTAGATGGGATCCGCTGTGGGGTAGATCCACGCCTTGACCTTCAACGGGAACGGCGGATTGAGCCGCGGATCATGAATGACCATCACGCGGGTGGCCAGCTTCGGATCAGGTTTCAGGTAGTTCTTAAGCGACCAGTCTTCGAATGCCAGCGCCTTGCCGTCGTGCCCCTCCACCTGCGGGGCACGTTCGACCTGGCCGGAGGGGGCGCCGCCCACCGAGTTCTCGCCGGGGGCCGCCCCGTCGAAGCTCCAGCGTGAGATGAGCACAGGTTCGGCGGCGGCCGGGACCAAGGCCAGCATCCCGAAAACCACCCAGGCGGTCGACTGCGGGTGCATGATGATCTCCCAGAGTGATCTGCTGTTTCGGCCGGAACGAGAAATGCTAGCACACGGCATTCGTTGACGCCGAGATCAGCCTCCGATACGATATCGTTGAGCCTGTCCATGAGCCGCGTCCACGTCCTGCCCGATCACATGATCAACCAGATTGCCGCCGGCGAGGTGATCGAACGCCCCGCCTCGGTGGTCAAGGAGCTTTTCGAGAACGCGCTCGATGCCGGAGCGCGCAGCATCGCCGTCGATGTCGATGGCGGGGGACGACGGCGCATCCGCGTTGCGGACGACGGGGAGGGGCTCGACCGGGACGACGCGCTCCTCGCACTCGAGCGGCACGCCACGAGCAAGCTGTCCTCGATCGCCGATCTGGCTCGCATCGGAACACTCGGCTTCAGGGGCGAAGCGCTCCCGGCCATCGCGGCCGTCTCGCGCCTCGTCCTGCAATCGTCGCGCGACGGACTCAGCGGCACACGCGTCGAAGTGGATGGGGGGCGGATCCGCGAAGTAGCGGACGCGGGCCATCCGAAGGGCACCACGATCGAGGTGCGCGATCTCTTCTTCAACACGCCCGCCCGCGCCAAGTTCCTCCGGTCGCCTCCCACGGAGATGGGGCACATCTCGGACCTCGTCTCGTCCTACGCGGTGAGCAATCCTGGTGTTAACGTGAAGCTCACACACGAAGGGCGCGACCTTCTCGAAGCGCCGCCGGCGGACGATCTCGCGGGCCGAGTGCGACGGCTTCACGGGCGGGACTGGGGTGAGGCGATCCCGATCGAGTCAGAGCGAGGGGGCATGAGGGTGCGCGGGCTCATCGCGCCACCGGCTCGATCGGCCGCCTCCCGGAGAATGCAGCACATGTACGTCAACGGACGCCTCGTGCGCGACAAGCTGATCTCGCATGCCGTGGCGTCCGCATGCGAGAGCCTGATTCCCAAGGGGCGGCACGCGGCGATCTTCCTCTTTCTTTCGTGCCCGCTCGATGCGGTGGACGTCAACGTCCATCCAGCCAAGGCCGAGGTCCGCTTCCGCGACTCTCACGCGGTGCACGACCTGGTACGGCAGGCCGTCGAGAACGCGCTGAGAGGTGGGCTGCCGATCACGCCGCTCGGGCAGACGGCGGCCACCCGTGGTCAAGAGGATGCGACTGCAATCGTCGCAGAGGCGAGTTCGACACGAGCGTCTCATGCGGTGCATGAGGCGGCGCGTCGATATCTGGAATCCGCGGACGGCGGGCAGGCGCGGATGGCGGAGCGAGGCGGCGGGCTCTCCGAGCGACTCTCCCGGGAGCGAGGCGGCGCTCTCGTCGGCGGAGCCGTGGCGCTCGCGCACTACCGCGAGAGCTACATCGTGGCGGCCGATGAAGAGGGGCTCCTTTTGATCGATCAGCACGCGGCGCACGAGAGGATTCTGTACGAGCGGCTTCTCGAATCGGGCCAGAGCGAGGCGCGGCAAGCGCTGATGTTCCCCGTTGCCGCGGCGGTGCCACGCAGCCTCGGGCTCAGGTTGGACGAGACCGCGCAGCACCTCGCGGCGCTCGGGTTCCTTGCGGAGCCGTTCGGCCAGGACACCCTGCTGGTGCGTGAAACGCCGTCGTCACTGGGAACGGTCGATCTCCCTGGACTGCTCACGGACCTCCTCGATCTGATGGCGGAGGATTCTCCCCTGGCCGATGCCGCCGGTGTGCTTCGCCGGGAGAAGCTGCTCGCAACCATGGCCTGTCACGCCGCCATCAAGGTGCACACTCCGCTTACCGGCGAAAAAATGAACTACCTGATCAAGGAGCTCTTCCGCACCGCGAGCCCGTTAAAGTGCCCGCACGGCCGGCCGGCCGTACTGCGGTACTCCCATGAGGCCATCGAAAGGGGATTCGAACGCCGGTGAGATGAATCCTTGACCCTCAGGGCGGGTCGTCGTACAATCAGGCGTCCTCCCCGCGCCCGCGCCTCTTCACGCGTGGACGGGCTTGAAAGCGGCTCAACGCATGAGGGTGCTTCGAGTGAACAAATCGCTGGTGTGTGTCGGAGTCGCCATCGCCGCCATTGGCGCGAGTCGCGTGGTGGCGGAGACGGGCGGAGCACTCCGGAGGGTGCATTTCCTCGACGGAAGGACGATGGACGTCGCCGCATATCATGTCGAGGCTTCCGACGCGGTCCTGACGCTCCCTGGAGGAGTCATCGCCGTGCCTGTATCTCAAGTAGCCCGCGTGGAGAACCTTGGGTCCCTGCAGGCATCCAGGACGGCACAGCCGGCGCCGTCGATCCCGGAAAGCGTCGCCGTTCAGCAGGAAACGCAGCCGGGCGCTCAGCCGGGATCGGAGCGGAACTCCCCCTTGGGGCCTGCTTCCGAGTCCGAGGCCGAAATGATTGACAGGCTCATCCGCGAGGCGGCGAGACGCTATGACCTCGAGGTGGATCTGCTGTCCGCTGTCGTCGCCGTGGAATCCGGCCACAAGACCGGCGCCATCTCTCCCAAAGGAGCGCAGGGCTTGATGCAGCTGATGCCCGCTACGGCGAAGGACTTGGCGGTTTCCGATCCCTTCGACCCCGCGCAGAATATCGACGCGGGCGCGAGGTACCTCAGGCAACTCCTCGATCTTCATCTGGACAGCTACACGAACGCGCTTGCCGCATACAACGCGGGCACGGGGCGCGTCTCCCGCTGGAAAGGTGTCCCTCCGTACAAGGAAACCCAGAAGTACGTCCACCGGGTCCTCCAACACTACGCCTCGCCGGCTGGACACTGAAGCCCGCTCTTCCCCTGCCGTCTCCTCGGATCAGACCAACGTGTCGCGGGTTTCCGTCTCCGGCACCCGCTCACGCCGGCGTGCGTCTGGCCCCAGCTCCCGCCCGGAGGGTTTCCGGGGGGGCTCGGTATCCGGGATACCTTCCCTGAGCAGTCCATCCATGATCAGGTAACCGAGGAGGCTCGGACTCACCGGCGCAATCCATTCCACCAGCAGGCCTGCCTTGCCCATCCGGACTGCCGCGGCGGTTGGAAGAAGCGGCCCTTGGGCCGCGAGGACCTTGAGCCTCTGAGGTAGAGTCTCCGGCAGCGCCGGCGCGACGGGTCCGCCGGCCTCGATGCCGGTGGGCAGGAGATCGATGAGTCGTCCGGTATCGCCGCAGAAGACGAGATGGGCCTTGACAGGAAGCATGTTCAGGAGCCGGCCCAAGTCACGCTGGACTAAGGCGGGCGCGCGGCGAGAGGCGGCGCTCAGTGCGGAGAGGAGCATCTCGGGCGATGTCGCCGCGACGAGCTCGTCTCCGCGCAGCCGGTAGGCGGGCGCCAGCGGCGCGAGCGCGTCGAACGCGTAGACGGTCATGGCCTGTCCGCCCAGCGTTAAGGCGTGGTAGGCGGCGGCGGCGCGGGCCAAGCCGTCGATCCGCGTCAGAATCTTCGAGATCGCCGCCGGGCCTTTCAAGGAGATCGTGATTGCCATTGGCGTGTCGCGCAGGGCGAGGCCCCTGGCCGTGCGAGGGTAAGGTGACGGGGCGCCGAAGCTGACCGTGATCTCGCTGCCCAGAGCGGCGAACAGATCCCGCTTCAGGTCGAGGCCGAGGAACGCCTCCATGCCGGACAGCCGGTCCCGGATCGCCTTGCGCGCCTCCGGCTCGGGCCCGGCGAGAATGTCTGGCAGCTTGTTGTAGACGGTGTCCAGGCGTGCCACGGTGAACGCGGCGTAGTAAGGCGAGACGGGAGAAAGGACGCGGGGAGCGCGGGCGGCACGCGGCTCGGCCGCGAAGACCTCACCGAGGAGGCCGCGCCCCCCTGGGGCCATGGCGATGAAGAGGCGCTCTTCAAACAGACCGCGGCGCATGTGAACCGCGAGTCCTGCCCCGCGCACCGAGTCCAGCCCGAGAAGGCCCTGGACCTTCGTGAACGGCCCGCGTTCTTCGCCGTCGCGAACGACCAAGTCAATCGTGGGTCTGAGCCAGCCCCCCGAAGCGTAGATCAGCAGGTCGGCCCGCTGGTCCAGGCGCTGCCTCACGGCTCGGTATGCAGGATCGGATCGCAACGGCTCAATCCTGCCGTCGAGAGTGTCGATGATCCGCCGCATGAGTGCCCCCGACGTGGTCAGAAGCGCGACTCCCTTCAACCCGGCCACACAGATCGATCCCGCGCCGCCGGCCACGCGCTGGGCCGAGAATGTGCGGCCCCGGTGTTCACGGTCGCTCCAGACTGCGGGATCGCCGGCGGTATCGAGCAAGCTCCTCAGCGCCTCGACGACCCGCTCGCTCGCGAGGCCGGCCTTCACGATGAGCGCGAGATCGGATCGATCCGCCTCTCCAGTTGGGGCCAGCGCAACGACCGCTTCCGATCTCAGCACCCGCTCGAGGTCGGCCGGTCCAAGCCTCAACGACACGCGCCGTCGCTGGAGCATCCGCTCGACCAGGTCCGCAAGGAGGCCCCATCCCGAACCGCCCGCGTCCATCCCGAGCCCCGCGCGGGCGAGGTCGCGTGCCAGCTTTGGCACACCGGGGGCCCGCAGCACGAGCTGTGTGTCGCGCGGCAGCGCCTCGTCGGGATCCCTGAGGGCCGCGCCCCGGAGCAGGAACGCCAGCGCAAGTGCGGCGGCCAGCAAGACGATCACCGTGACGACCGACAGTATGGCGGAGGATTTCATACGGCCGCCCTTATACCACTCGCCACGCTTCGAAGCAACAGGCCGTGTCAAGCCATCTAAAATGTAACCGGGGGGCGATACGTCGCGCCATTTAGGATGTAACCCACCAAGAGGGGGGTTACGTCGTGACCATCGAAGCCAGACGAGAGTATCTGAGAGGGATCCTGGTGCGGTACCGGGCG
>JAWPNA010000150.1:0-14510 GCA_045402695.1 Acidobacteriota bacterium | reverse complement strand
CGATCTTCATGATGGCCGATTCGGTGGAGGCTGCGGCGCGATCCGTGGATGAGCCCACGCCGGCGAAGTTCAAGGAAGTGATCCGCGCGGTGTCAAACGCCATCGTGCTGGACGGCCAGCTTGACGAGTGCGATCTCACCTTCAGCGATCTGGCTCGCATCAACGCGTCGTTTATCAAGACCCTGAACGCGGTGCACCACCACAGGATCTCCTATCCGGGCTTCGAGTTCGATCGCTCCAAGCCTCGTGCCGTGGAGGCCGAATGAACGCCCCCGCGGGGGCGCGCCGCGCGCGGCCGTTCGCCGTGGACGCCGTGGACGCCACGGCACACGGCGGGGCGCCCTCCCTCACCTTCGCTCAGGCGCGGCGGCTGCTTCGCGCGCTGGCTGTGCGGCTGCGCGTGCCGCACGATTCCATGGCCGTGGCGTTCGGGGACGACGCCCTGTTGCGCGACCTGAACCGGCGATTCCGCGGCGAGGACCGGGTCACCGACGTGCTGTCGTTTCCCGCGGGAGACCAGCTCCCGGCGGAAGGCTTCCTGGGAGACATCGCGATCTCATGTGACGCGGCGCGCCGGCAGGCGAGACGACGCGGGCATTCGGCCGCGCAGGAGACGCGGATCCTGCTTCTGCACGGCCTGCTGCACCTGCTGGGGTACGATCACGTGACCGACGACGGGCAGATGAAGATGCTGGAGGGGACGCTGCGCCGGGAGATGCTGGGCGTGCGCGGGGGCCGGGCCTGATGGAAGCGGGCAGCTCATCCGCTCCGACCGCCGTGACCCTTGGCGCGCTCGCGCTGCTCGCCGTGATCTACTTCCTCATCGCGGTGCTCCGCAGTGCCTACGCGGAGCTGAACCCCGTGGCCGTCGGCCGGCTCCTGGCTTCCCACGGGCTCAAGCCCCGCGACGGCGAGAGCCCGGACGACACTCTTCCCGTGCTGCGCATCGCGTTCGACGTGGCCCACCACGCCGTGCTGATCGCTTCGGCAGCCGCCTGCTTCGTCTACCTCCGGAGCGCCGGCGTGCATTACCCCGTCGTCATCGGCGCGACCGTCCTGGTGGTCGGCATGGTCGTTTTGCAGTTCGTCGCCCGCGCGCTTGCGCTGTCGGGTCCGGAGACGGCCCTGTCCGCCAGCCTCGTGGTTTTTGCGCTGGCGTATCGCGGCCTGGTTCCCGTGATCGCCCCGATCGGCTGGATCGTCCGCAGGATGAGACGGATGGACAGAAACCGGCGTCTGGCCGCGGGCGGGGAGGAGCCCACCGAGGAAGCGGTGGAGGCGTTCATTGACGCGGGCCAGAAGGAGGGGATCCTGGAGGCGGAGGAAGGCAACCTCATCCGGCAGGTTGTGGAGTTCCACGACAGCGTGGTGCGGGAGGTCATGACCCCCCGAACGGAGGTGGTGGCGCTTCCCGTCGGAGCCACCGTCGCGCAGGCGCGCGAGATGTTCGCGAAGGAACGTCACTCCCGCCTGCCCGTCTACCGCGACCAGATCGACAACGTGGAGGGGATCATCACGCTGAAGGACCTGATGGCGAGCTGGGGCAAGCTGTCGGACTCGGCCCCGGTGACCGGGCTCCTCCGGCCGGCCTATTTCGTTCCGGAGACCAAGCAGGTCTCCGATCTGCTCAAGGAGTTCCAGGCCAGGCGCATCCAGATGGCGATCGTCGTGGACGAGTATGGAGGCACGGCCGGCGTGGTCACGATCGAGGACCTCTTGGAGGAGTTGGTGGGTGACATCCAGGAGGAGCACGAGCGCGAGGAGGTTCCCGTGGTCCAGGAGGCCGAGGGCCGTTACGTGGCGCTGGGCAGCGCGAGCCTCGACGATCTGCGCGGGGCGCTGGGCGTGGAGCTTCAGGCCGAGGGGTTCGAGACCATCTCGGGGCTCATCTACAGCATCCTCGGGAGAATCCCCGCGGCCGGCGAAACGGTGGAGCACAATGGACTGAGACTCGAGGTGCTCAAGGCCGACACGCGGAAGATCGAACGCGTGCGAGTGACGCGGCTGGTGGAAAGCAGGGCCAATTGAGCGCGCCGGCCGCGCGCGCCGGATACGTGACCATCGTGGGCCGCCCCAACGTGGGCAAGTCCACGCTGGCCAACCTGCTCGTGGGCGAGAAGGTCGCCATCGTCTCGGATGTGCCCCAGACCACGCGCAACCTGATCCGCGGAATCAGGAACCTTCCCGGCGGGCAGCTCGTCATCGTGGACACGCCGGGCATCCACAAACCGCGATACGCGATGAACCGCTGCATGGTGGCCGAGGCCACCAGCGCAATGCGCGGCGTGGACCTCATCCTCTTCGTGATCGAGGCGGGGCCTTCGGGTTCCGGCCGCGCCCCCGGCGCCGCCACCGGGCTCGGCCCCGGCGATCGCGTCATTCTCGAGCTGCTGCCCCAGACGGGTCCCCAGATCCTGCTCGTCATCAACAAGGTGGACTGCGTCAGGAAAGACACGCTCCTGCCGCTCATCGACCGGGTCAAGCACCTGCGCCCGTTCGCCGAGATCCTTCTGACCTCCGCGCTGACGGGGGAGAACACGCAAGGTCTCGCCGAGCGGCTGCTGGGGTACCTCCCGCAAGGGCCGCCGATCTTCCCGCAGGAGTACTACACCGATCAGCAGGAGCGGTTCCTCGCGGCGGAGCTGATCCGCGAGAAAATCCTCCACCACACGCGCCAGGAGGTGCCCCACGAGACGTGCGTCCTGATCGACCAGTTCGAGGAGACCCAGTCGGGGCTGAGGAGGATCGACGCGCTCATCCTGGTGGAGAAAGAGTCCCAGAAGGGGATCGTCATCGGCCGGGACGGTAGCCTGCTGAAGACCATCGGAACCGAGGCTCGCGAAGATCTCGAGCGGATGCTGGACGCGAAGGTGTTCCTCCAGATGTGGGTGAAGGTTAAGGAGAGGTGGCGCGACGACGAGGAGATCCTGAGGAAGCTCGGGATCCGTCGGACGGGGTGAGTCCTCCTCCGCCCGTCCTGTCGGTGGGGCCATCCTCCCTCAGGCACGGCTGCGCGCGGCCCCGGGCCGCGCTCGCCTCCCTGTCGCTCGGCCATCCACGCCGGCGAGTCGGGTGGGGGAGAAGCGTGTGCTACACTGCCGCGCTTTCCGCCCGGACGGGTGAGCCGTGCCCCTCAAGAGTTCCGAGTCGTTCGTCCTCGATGCGCGGAAGATGAAGGAGGCGGATCTCCTCGTCAGCTTCTTCACGGCGGACGAGGGAAAGATCCGGGGCGTCGCGCCCTCCGGCGCGAAGAGCCGGCGCCGGTTCGGCGGCAAGCTCGAGCGTCTCAGTCGGGTGCGGGTCGCCTGGTTCGAGAAGGAAGGCATCGAGCTGGTCAGGATAGATTCGTGCGATCTGCTCGAGGAGTCCTTCACGCTGCAACGGGATCTCCGCACGGCCGCCACGCTCGCCTACGTCGCCGAGGTGACAGATACGTTCGCGCGGGAGCGTGAGCCGGACCCACGGTACTTCCGGCTCCTGAAGGCGCTCATGGGAGCGTTCAGGCAGCTCGGGCCCGGGGGCGATCCCGGGCCGCTGGCGCGTTACTTCGAGACCTGGACGCTGAGGCTGCACGGGCTGATGCCCGATCTCGAACGATGTGGTCGCTGCGGAAAGGTGGCGGGCGGAGGTGGCGCCTTCGTCGAGGCGGGGGAGATGCCGGTGGCCGTCTGCGCCTCCTGCCGCAGGAAAGCGCCTGGGCCGGCGCACGCCGGCTCCGGTGCGGGCCCCCGTCCGAATATGGCAAGGTTCGTGAAGATCTCGCCGGCGGCGCTCGCGGCGCTCGAGCAGTTCCGCACGACGGCGCCGGGGGAGCTGGCGGGAGCGGCCCTTGCGCCGGCCGCGGCGGCGGAGATCGAGACGTTCGCGGTGGCGCTGTTGACGGCGTTCGTGGGGCACCCGTTCCGCTCGTACGGCTTCATGAAAGAATGCTCGCAGGAGCCTGTGTGACGTTGCAGGAGTTGATCCTGGCGCTGGAGAGCTACTGGGCACGGCAGGGCTGCCTGATCGCCCAGCCGTACGACACCGAGGTGGGCGCCGGCACCATGAGCCCGGACACCTTCTTCAGGGTGCTCGGGCCTGAGCCCTGGAGGGTGGCGTACGTCCAGCCCACGCGCCGCCCTGCCGACGGGCGCTACGGCGAGAACCCCTTCCGCCTGTTCAAATACTTCCAGTACCAGGTCATCCTCAAACCGTCCCCCAAGGATGTGCAGGATATCTACCTCGAGTCGCTGCGCGCGTTCGGGATCGATCCGGCCAGGCACGACATCCGGTTCGAGGAGGACAACTGGGAATCGCCCACGCTCGGGGCCGCGGGGGTGGGGTGGCAGGTGCTGTGCGACGGCATGGAGATCACCCAGTTCACCTACTTCCAGCAGTCGGGCGGTATCGAGCTGAACAGCGTCGCGGCCGAGATCACGTACGGCATCGAGAGGATCGCGATGTTTCTGAACAACATCGACAACATCTTCGATCTGCCGTGGGCCCCGGATCCTTCCGGGGCGCCGGGCTTCTGCATCACCTACGGGGAGGTGCGCCGGCAGGAGGAGGCGGAGCACTCGCGCCATTGCTTCGAGCTCGCCGACGTGGAGATGAACCGGAGGATGTTCGACATGTACGAAGCCGAGTCCTCCCGGCTGATCAAAGCCTCCCTGATCATGCCCGCCTACGACGCCTGCCTGAAGTGCTCCCACGTCTTCAACATCCTCGACGCGCGCGGCGCGCTCGGCGTTGCGGACCGGACTGGCTACATCCAGAGGGTGCGCCGCCTTGCTTCGGCCTGCGCGCGCCGCTTCCTGGAGTCGCGCGAGGAGCAGGGGTTCCCGCTCGCGAGAGGGCGAACAGCGTGAGCGCGCAAGGGACCAGAACGTTCCTACTCGAGATCGGCTGCGAGGAGATCCCCGCCGCGATGCTGCCGGCGGCGCTGGAGGATCTCCGACGAGGTCTTCTGCAAGCACTGGACGATGCGAACTTCCACGTGCAGGAGCCCTCGACCCCTCCGCCGTTCGGAGGGCCTCGCCGGCTGGTAGCCTTCCTGCCGGATGTGTGGGAAAAGGCACCTGATGGCGTGATGGAGCACACCGGCCCGCCTGTGTCGGTGTCTTTCGATGCACATGGAAAGCCAACTCCAGCCGCAAAAGGGTTCGCCAAGCGCCACGGGGTTGACGTTGGAGATCTCAAGCGAATCATGTTGGGGAAGGAAGAACGGCTGCACATCACGAAGAAGACGGTCGGGCGGCCGGCAATAGAGGTGTTAGCGGACGCCTGCCCGAAGATCCTCTCGGCGATGCGCTTCCCCAAGACGATGAAGTGGGGCGACAAGGGATACAGTTTTGTCCGTCCCGTGCAGTGGATCCTGGCGTTGCTGGACGACGAGGTGGTGCCGTTCGAGTTCGTGGGGGTGCGCTCGGGACGGCTGACCCACGGCCACCGGTTCCTCTCTCCGGGCCCGCACGAGATCCCCTCGGCCCCTCTCTACGAGACGATTCTCGCGGAGCGGGGCAAGGTCCTTGCGGGCAACGCCGTCCGCCGCGATCGGATCGCGCGCGAGCGGGACCGGGCGGCGGCGGCCATGGGCTGGCGCGCCCGCGAGGATGCCGCGCTTCTCGAGGAGCTGACCTTTCTCACCGAGCATCCAGGCGTGATCACGGGGACCTTCCCGCGGGAGTTCCTGGAGCTGCCCGAGCCCGTCATCGTGACCGCCATGCGCCATCATCAGAAATACTTCCCCGCCGAGGAGGAAGGGGGAGGGCTCGCCCCGGGGTTCCTGGCGGTGATCAACACCGAGGTCGATCGGGACGGCGCCATCCGGCGCGGCAATGAGTGGGTCCTCAAGGCTCGCCTTGCCGACGCGCGCTTCTTCTGGGTGGAGGACCGGAAGAAGAAGCTCGAAGAGCGGCTGCCGGATCTGGCGCGCCTCTCGTTCCATGAGAAACTCGGCAACTACCTGCAGCGGTCCGAGCGCCTCGAGCAAAGCGCGCGTGGTTTGGCGGAGGCCTTCGCGTGGGACAAGGAGTCTGTGGGAAACATGGCCATGGCCGCCCGCCTGTCGAAGACCGATCTGATGACCGGCATGGTGGCGGAGTTCCCCGAGCTGCAGGGCACGATGGGGGGGATCTACGCGCGCCGTCAAGGCCTCGAGGAGAAGGTCGCGCAGGCCATGGCGCAGCAATATATTCAGGCGCCTCCAGAGGACCACGCTCGATGGGTGGGCGGGATGGTGCTGGCGCTGGCCGACAAGATCGACTTGCTCGTCGGCTGTTTCGCCGCGGGTCTCATCCCGAAGGGCTCCGCCGATCCTTACGGCCTGCGCCGCGCGGCGCTCGGAGTGTGCCGGATCGCCGGCGACGAGAATGGCCTGACCATGCCTCTCCCGATCGATGCGACACTGCTCATGGTTCATGCCCTGTACCGCGACCAGCAGTTGCTGACCAAGGAGAGCGCTTCGACCCTCGCGCCCCTGAAGAATTTCATCGGACAGCGGCTGGAGCACCTGATGACTCTCGATGAGATGGAAGGTGACACCGCGCGCGCGGTCCTGGCCGCTGGATGGGACGATATCCGGGACACACGGCAGCGCGCGATGGCGCTCCACATTGTCAGACAGGCCCGAGGGACCGATTTCGAAGCCTTGGCCGTTTCCTCCAAGAGGATCCGCAACATCATGAAGCAGGCGATCGAGAAAGGAACGGTTGAAGAGCACCTCGAAGTCGACGCGGCCTGTCTGAAGGAGAACGAGGAGCTCGAGCTTCATCGCGCGGTGCGTGAGGTGTCGGCCCAGGTGGAGGAGCAGATCGCGAGCCTCCGTTACGTGCCCGCGCTCACGTCGATCGCGGCGCTGAGGCCCCAGGTGGATCGATTCTTCGACAAGGTGCTGGTGATGGCCCCGGACGAACGGCTCCGCAGGAACAGGCTGGCGCTACTCCAGATGCTCTCGGGCCTCCTGAGCCGCGTGGCCGACTTCTCCGAGATCGTCGTTGAAGGTGAGCGCGCGGAGGCGAACGCATGAGCCAGAGGGTCTACTTTTTCGGTGACGGGACGGCCGACGGAACGGCCAGTATGAAGGAGCTGCTGGGGGGCAAGGGGGCCAACCTCGCCGAGATGACCAACCTGGGCATCCCCGTTCCGCCCGGCTTCACGATTTCGACGCAGGTGTGCAACGAGACGCTCGCCTCCTCGGGAAGGCTGCCCGCGGGTCTCGAACCGGAGATCGATGCCGCGCTCGGCCGCATGGGCCGGATCGCCGGCGCCCGTTTCGGCGACGCCGGCAATCCGCTGCTGGTCTCCGTGCGATCCGGCGCGCGCAGCTCGATGCCGGGCATGATGGAGACCGTGCTGAACGTCGGCCTCACCTCGAGCACGAGGCGCGCCCTGGTTGCCCGCACCGGCAATCCCCGCTTCGTGCTGGACGCCTACCGGCGACTGATGATGATGTACGCCGACGTGGTGATGGAGAAAGCCGAGGGACGAGAGCCGGAGGACGGCCAGGGAATCCGAGCGCTGCTGGAGCACGAGATGGCGCGGCTGAAGAAACGGCGAGGCGCCGCCCAGGACACGGACCTGCAGACCGCCGATCTCGAGGAGCTCGTCGAGGCGTTCGATCGGATCATCAGGAAGGAGATGGGCCGGCCGTTTCCCGACGATCCAAGAGAACAGCTCCTCGGGGCGGTGAACGCGGTGTTCACCTCGTGGAACGGCAAGCGCGCCGTCTCCTACCGCCGGATCGAAGGGATCCCGGATGAATGGGGCACCGCGGTGAACGTGCAGGCGATGGTCTTCGGCAATACCGGGGATCGCTCGGCCACGGGGGTGGCATTCACGCGCAACCCCGCAACGGGCGAGAACGTGTTTTTCGGCGAGTGGCTGCCCAACGCCCAGGGCGAGGACGTCGTGGCGGGGATCCGCACGCCGCTCCCGCTGAACGACGGCGCCGGCGAGGGCAAAGGCAAGCCGCGCGGCAAGACATACGCGCCGATCACGCTCCAGAGCGCGATGCCCGAGGCGTACGCGAAGCTGGCGGAGATCCGCGACCTGCTGGAGCGGCACTACCGCGACATGCAGGACATCGAATTCACGATCGAGGAGGCCAGGCTCTGGATGCTGCAGACGCGCACCGGCAAGCGCAACGGAGCGGCGGCGGTGCGCATGGCCGTCGAGATGTGCGCGGAGGGGTTGATCACGCGCGAGGAGGCCCTCATGCGCGTGCGCCCCGAGCAGCTCGATGAGCTGCTCCACCCGCGCATCGATCCAAAGCCCGAGGCGAAGGTCCGCGCGATCGCGCGTGGCCTGCCCGCGGGCCCTGGCGCCGGCACCGGGGTCATCGCGACCACGGCCCAGAGGGCGGAGGCCTGGGCGAAGAAGGGCAAGAAAGTCGTGCTGGTGCGCGCGGAGACCTCCCCCGAGGATGTCCACGGCATGCACGCGGCGCAGGCCATCGTCACCGCCAAGGGGGGCATGACCAGCCACGCCGCGCTGGTGGCTCGAGGCTGGGGCAAGTGCTGTGTCGTGGGGTGCGCCGATCTGGAGGTGGACTCGAGGAAGGGAATCGTGCGCTCCGGCGGCAAGTCGTACAAGGAGGGTAGCATCATCACCGTGAACGGCACCGCCGGCGCCGTGTACGCCGGCTCGCTGCCGCTGCTCCCCGCAGATCCCGAGAGCAATCTTCACTACCGGACCCTCATGCAGTGGGCCGACGCGAAGCGCCGCCTCAAAGTGCGCGCCAACGCCGACCGGCCGGAGGATGCCGCGCAGGCGCGCGCCTTTGGCGCCGAGGGGATCGGTCTGACGCGCACCGAGCACATGTTCTTCGACGCGGGCAGGATCCGCGCGATGCGGGAGATGATCGTCGCCGAGACGGCCGAGGCGCGCCGCAAGGCGGTGATGAAGCTGCTCCCTTACCAGCGCCGCGACTTCGTGGGGATCTTCAAGGCGATGGCCGGCCTGCCGGTCACGATCCGGTTCCTCGATCCGCCACTGCACGAGTTCATCAACCTCGATCGCGCCCAGACGGCCGCTCTGGCCCGATCCTTGAAGATCCCGCCGCGGCGGCTGGCGGCGCGCATCGCGCAGCTCCACGAGGCAAACCCGATGCTGGGGCACCGCGGGTGCCGGCTGGGCATCACGTATCCCGAGATCAGCGAGATGCAGGCGCGCGCGGTCTTCGAGGCCGTGGCCGCGCTGCGCAGGAAGAAGATCGACGCCATCCCCGAGATCATGATCCCGCTGGTGGGGACCGACGTCGAGCTCGCCCACCAGGAGAAAATCGTCCGTCGCGTGGCGGAGGAGGTCCGCGCGAAGACCGGTGTCGATTTCCCCTACACCGTGGGCACCATGATCGAGGTGCCCCGCGCCGCGCTCACGGCCGACCGGATCGCCCGCGTGGCGGAGTTCTTCTCGTTCGGAACCAACGACCTGACCCAGACGGCCTACGGCTTCTCGCGCGACGACATCGGCTCGTTTCTGCCGCACTATCTCGAGCACAGGATCCTGAGCGCGGATCCCTTCTGTACCCTCGACCGCGAGGGGGTGGGCCAGCTCGTGCGCATGGCGGTGGAGAAGGGGAGGGCCGCGAGGCCCGACCTCAAGATCGGCATCTGCGGCGAGCACGGAGGCGATCCAGCCTCCGTGGCATTCTTCCACGAGGCGGGACTTGACTACGTCTCCTGCTCGCCGTTCCGGGTGCCCGTGGCCCGCTTAGCTGCGGCGCAGGCGGCGTTGAAGGAAGCGCAGACCCAGAAACAGGGGGCGACGGGTTGATTCCCTACCGCTGCCCCGACCCTTCGCACATGGAGGAACCAGCGCCGCTGAAGGCGAACAACGAGCGCGTCTACGAGTGCGCCAGCATGCACAAGTACTGGATGCGGGAGGAGCAGGACATCGTACTGCTGGTCAACCTGATCAGCGGAGAGAGGTACCCGGCGGTGAAGCTCCCTTCGGGAGGCGCGGGTGAGTCCCAGCGACCGCAGCTCAACTTCATGGTGGACGTCCCGCGTATCCAGGGCAACCTCGATTTCAATTCCCTCTCTCTCACCCCGGCTCAGTGGAAGGTCGTCTCCCGGATCGACGGCGTCTCGAATCTGGAGGAGATCCGGCTGCTGGCCGGACTGACGTCCACGCAGGCCGAGCAGGTCATCCACGAGCTGCAGGACGCCGGCCTGATCGAGGTGCGGCGCCGCGCGGGTTAGGAGTGTGTCCGAGTAATGACGCTCCGCTCTCTCGGCCAGAGCCTCACGCTCGCGGCGGCGGGCGCCTCGATGGCCGTCATCCTGGCGGAGGCCGGCCTGCGGCTCTTCTCCCCCCAGGCGCTTCTGCACGACCCGGACGCCTTCCTGCCCGATCCCGATCTCGAGGCGCGCCTCAAGCCGGGTTTCACCGATCGTGTCGTCACCCCCGAGTTCACTTCCACCTGGCGCATCAACGAGGACGGCTACCGCGGCCCGCGCGCCGGCGAGAGAGGCCTGGCCGCGTCGAGGATCGCGGCGCTGGGAGATTCCTTCACCTTCGGGTACGGCGTGGAGGAGGCGGCCGCCTGGCCCCGGCGGCTCGAGGCGATCCTGGACGAAGGGCGCGCGCCGTCCGCGCGCGTGGACGTCGTGAACCTCGGCGTGGGCGGTTACGGCACCTTTCAGGAGGTGGCGTGGCTCGAACGCATCGAGGAGAAGGTCCGGCCCGACCTCGCGGTGATCGGGTTCTACGTGGGCAACGATCCCGCCGACAACGCGCGGTTCGTGCAGCGCGCAACGGAGCGGGATGGCGCGGCGGCTTCGGCCGATCTCGATCCCGGCGCCGGCCGCGTCGAGAAGATGAAGCGGTGGATGGGCTCGCGGCTCCATCTCTTTGCGCTGGTCTCCTCGCGCGCCGACGATCTGCTCGTGCGTCTCGGCCTGAGACGGCTCGTCTATCCGTTCGAGATGGAAGTGCTGCTGGAGCAACCGCCCCCCGTCGTGGACGGT
Source organism: Acidobacteriota bacterium (assembly GCA_045402695.1). GTDB lineage: Bacteria > Acidobacteriota > Polarisedimenticolia > JACPZX01 > DASXTC01 > JAWPNA01. The sequence continues at coordinate 3,561 of JAWPNA010000150.1, read as the reverse complement.
GCCTGGCGCGCCACCGACGACGCGCTGCGCCGGCTCGCGGAGCTCTCGCGCAGGCGCGGCCTGAAGATCCTCGTCGCGCTGATCCCGATGAAGCACCAGGTGAGCGAGATGGCGTGGCAGCGCCTGCTTCGTCACTACGGAGGATCTTCAGAGGCGCCGGGCTTCGATCGCGACGGCCCCCAGGAGCTCGTCCGCGCCCTCTGCGAGCGTGAAGGTCTGCCGTTGCTCGATCTGCTGGCAGGCTTCCGCGAGGAGGCGGCCCGGCTGGGCGTGGACGGCCGCGAGTTCTACTGGCCCCGCGACCAGCACTTCAACGAACGCGGCCACGCGCTCGCGGCACGGCTGATCGGGGAGAGGCTCCTGCGGGACGGGTGGATCGCCGCGGCGGGACGCTGATCTCCAGCTCAGGGATACCGGATCTCGATGACGGCGGCCGCCCGGCCGTCGATCCCGACGAAGGGGTGCGCGCCGATGTGCAGGGGCGGCACCTCCGCCGGCAGGAACTGCGCGTAGGCCGCATCTTCGGCGTTGCCGTCCCGCGAGAGGTCCGGCCGCCTGAAGAGTCCCCAGGCCACGTCGCTTCCTCCTGTCGAATCGTGCGACAACCTCACCATCTGGACGCCGGAAGCAGTCAGCGTGTTGAGACTGGTGCGGGCGACCAGGTCGAGGTTGAAGGGGTTCTCACGCAGCAACCGGTCGATCTCCGCGTCGGAGATCTGCACGCGGCCATCCTCCGTCATCAGATACCGCTGGAGATAGTAGGGCAGGCTGATGCGGGCGTGCGCCTCGGCGGTGCACGGATGCTCGATCTCCGTGCCCTTCAGGAAGCTCTCCATGATGACCTTGCGGCAGCCGGGCTCCGAGGCCGCGCGTAGCCCTGTGTCGTGGTCCACGGGAAGGGTCACGACGTCGGGGCTGACCGGGAACTGTTCCGAAGGATGCCGCCCGATGTAGTCGTCCATCACCTCGCTCCAGATCGGCAGCGCGGCGCGTGCCCCCGTCTCGCGGGGCCCCAGCGACACCGTGCGATCGTGTCCCACCCACACGCCGATCACGATTGACGGGGAGTAGCCGATGAACCAGGCATCGGTGTAGTCGTCGGTCGTGCCGGTCTTGCCCGCAAGGGCCACGCCTTCGCGCGCCGCGGCGGCCGCGGTCCCCCGTTCCACGACTCCCTGCATCATCGACACCATCACCGCGGCCACGTCCGCGCGCAACACCTCGCGGCTCTCGGGGCGCGCCTCCTCCAGCACGTTTCCCTCGCGGTCGCGCACCTCGGAGAAGTAGCGCGGGGTGGAGAGGATGCCCCCGGTGGGGAAGGCGCCGTATGCGGCGGTGAGCTCCATCAGCGTCACCTCGGAACTGCCCAGCGCGAGGGAAGGATACGGGTACAGCTTCGAGGTGACGCCGAGGCGCGTGGCCGTTTCCACCGTGCGCGCGTACCCGATCTGGTTCAGCAGCGTGACGGTGGGGACGTTGATCGACTCCTCGAGAGCCTTCCTCAGCGTCACCACCCCCTCGTAGGTCATCTCGTAGTTCTCCGGCTGGTACCGGCCCCCGCTGGTGGGATCGAGAAACACGGTCGGCTCATCGAGAAGCAGATCGGACGGAGTGCGGCCCGACTCGATCGCGGTGGCGTAGATGAACGGTTTGAACGCCGACCCGCACTGTCTGAACGCCTGCGCGGCCCGGTTGAACTGGCTGCGGTTGAAGTCGAACCCTCCCAGCATCGCCTTGACGTCCCCGGTCCGCGGATCGAGAGCCAGCAACGCTCCCTCGACCTCCGGCTCCTGATCGAGCGCCAGAGCCAGCCCAACGTCCCCCGCCTTCGTCACTTCGAAGAGCGTCAGATCGCCGGGGCGGAGGATCCGCGTGAGATCATCGCGGCCGGTCCAGGCCGCCTGCTCCGGCGTGATGGTGGCGAGCAGCTTGCCGGCGCGCACGGTGGCGGAACGGGACGAGACCTTCATGACGAGGCCAAAGATCAAATCCCCCTCTCGCGGAGGGTGGTCCCACGCGGGGTTCTGGTAGCCATCCAACGTGCCGGCGCGCTCCAGAAGGACATTGTGCTCCGGGCGCCGGAACCCCCGCCGCTTGTCGAGGTCGCGCAGTCCCTTGGAGAGCGCCTTGGTCGCGGCGCGCTGCAGATCGAGGTCGAGCGCCGTCCGGATGACCAGCCCCTCGCGCAGCAGCGCGTCATCGCCGTACCGCGGGGCGAGCAGCTTTCGGATCTCCTCGGTGAAGTGGGGGGCCTCCGATTCACCGGTTTCGGTGCGGGCCACGGTGATCGGTGCCTTCTTCGCCGCGGCGGCCACGGGGGGAGCGATGAAGCCGGACAGCGCCATCCGGTCCAGGACGTGAGCCCGGCGCATCATCGCGCGCTCGGGGCTCCTGATGGGGGAGTACGCCTCGGGGCGCTGAATGATGCCGGCGAGAAGGGCCGCCTGCTCCAGCGTGACGTCACCGGCGGACACGCCGAAATAAAACTGGGCCGCCGCCTCCATCCCGTACCGCCCGTGCCCCATGTAGATCTGGTTCAGGTAGAACTCCAGGATCTCCTCCTTCGTGTAGGTCTTCTCGATCTGCATCGCGAGGATGGCCTCCTGGATCTTCCGGCGAAGCGTCTTCTCGGAACGGGTGAAGAGGATCTTGGTGAGCTGCTGCGTGAGCGTGCTGCCTCCCTGCGCCCAGCGGCGCTCCGCGATGTCGCGCAGGGCGGCGCGCAGCAGCGCCGTGGGATCCACCCCCACGTGGTTCAGGAAGTTGGCGTCTTCCACGGCGATGACGGCCTGCCGCAGCGTCTCGCTGATCTTCTCGAGTGGGACGACGATCCTTTTCTGCTCGGCGAATTGACCTACCACCCGGCCGTCCTCCGCCAGGATGCGGGAGATGGTGGGTGGCTGGTAATCCTCCAGCGCGCGCACGTCCGGCAGGTCCATGTTGACCAGGTAGCCGGCGAGGCCTCCGGCCAGCAGGGCGAGCGCCGCCGTCGTGAGAATCGCGGCGCGCAGAAAGCGCCGGGAGGGTCGCCGGATTCCATCGCTCCGGCCGCCCCCCGGGCCGCGGCCGGAAAGGCCGGCAGGGGAAGAAGCAACGGGAGCAGGAGGCGGCTCTGGTTCGCTGGACGGAGGGCGATCCGGTTTGATGGGCATGACACCGCCGTGTATAATCGAGGCTCGGGAAGTATAGGTGCATCAACATCTTCTGTAAAGACGATGGCTGGGCTCCGGGTCTGCGCGATCATCCCCACATTGAACGAGGCGGGCCGTGTCTCCGACTGCCTGACGGCGCTCTCACGCCAGAGGGCGCTGGCGGAGGCGCTGGCCGTGGATGGCGGCAGCAGCGATGCGACCCGGCAGGCCGTGATCTCGGCGATCCCGCGGCTCCGCCAGGCGGGTATCGCGTTGCGTCTGATGGATGCCGACCGGGGCCGCGCCGAGCAGATGAACGCGGGAGCCGCCGCCTCGACGGGAGACGTGCTGCTGTTCCTCCACGCCGACACGCTGCTGCCCGCGGGCGCGGCGGCGGCGGCCGCTCAGGCCGTCGAGATGGGCTGCGTCG
>JAWPNA010000411.1:0-17470 GCA_045402695.1 Acidobacteriota bacterium | reverse complement strand
GGAAAAATACCAGGCCGAGAAAGAGGCGATCCTGAGCATGGAGTTCAAGACCTTCCTGAACGCCTTCATGCGCCTGCCCTGCCAAGTGGTGCGCACGGGCCGGCGGATCGTCTTCCGGCTGCTGGCGTGGAATCCGTGGGTGCACGTTTTGCTGCGCGGCGTGGAGGTGCTGCGCCAGCCGCTGCGCTGCTGAGAGTGGGTTCTGAGCCCGGGCGCAAGAGGCCCCGGTTTCCATCAACCTTCCCAATGAAAGAAAGCGAGGCGGACCGTGACCCAAAGACAGCTCGGCGACAAATTCCCGGCCCGAAGAGCCGGGGTAGCGGAGCTATGCCTACGCCGCGTCGGTCGCGGAACGGGCCCTCGGCGGTTCATTCTTCGCTTGTTTTGGGGCTAGAACCAGAACTTGAAGCCGGCCGTGCCCAAGAAGACCGTGTTTGGATTCTCCCCGGTCAGACCGTGAAAGGTCCCCTCGAACTTGAGCGCCCAACGAGATCCGAGGAACCAGTCGATGCCGCCGCCTCCGTTCGCACCGAAGACGGTCTCATCGAATCTGGAGGGTAGGTTGGACGAGCCGTTCTTCTGGTAGAGCCCGACACCTCCCGTGACGTACGGGTGGATACGGTCGGCTTCCCAGTTGTAGACGACGTTCGCATTGAGGAACGTGGAGTCAACGCTCGCGCCACCGGGGACGTCGGCATCGAACGACGTGACGCCGAGCAGACCTCGCCACGAGACACGCGGGGTGGTGTAGTACTCGAACGTCCCCGTGAAAACCGGGTCGGCACCCTCGAAGTCGTCGTCGAACGCGTTGGCGAGCCCGGCGTTGAAGCTCACCGCCATATCGCCTTCCTTCGGTGCCGTCGACGGCGTCGCCGCCAGCGAGGGGATCGGGCTCAACATCAGCAGAAGCGCAGAGAACAGCAGCGCCTTGGATATCCGATTCATTACTGTATGCCTCCTCAAAAGGGTAAATGCGTTAGTGCGGTGATCGGACTGAACCTGAATGAAGCCCGCGGGGACGGTCTGAACATCCGTCCCGCTCAGCTCTTCTCGGCCTGCTCCTGTGCGACGGACACCGCCATGTGCATGCGGATCAGCGCGATTCTCGTGGTGGTGTGGGCGTCGAGCGGAGGCCTGAGGACAGCTCCCCGGGCCGTGCGGCCGGAGGATCTGTCCTCAGGCTCAAAACTGACTCAATCGAGCTTGTTTCCCTTGAAGGTGTAGGTCAGAACGGCTCCGTCACTCCTCGTCAAGATCAGCTTGCCTTCGATGTTGTTGTCGTGAATGGTTCCTGTCCAGACCGACGTGCCCTGGCCCACGCTCGTCCGCACCCCTTTGAAGGTCAAGTCCTTCTCGCCGGCTTTCGTCACCGAGTAGGGCGACGCCTCGAACCCAACTTTCGGAGCGCTCAAGGTGACGTTGCCATCAGCGAAGGTCAGAGTCTCCTTGAACTGTTTTTCGCCCTTGTCCTGGGCCATTTGGTCCGGCTCAACGTCAATCTTCCAACTCGTGCCGTCGAGAACCGCGACCTGGTGGCTCGCCATCGCCACCGTGGAGAGGATTGCTGCGAGTGCTACCAACCATACTGCCTTTCTCATTTTGGTCTCCTGTGTGTGAGAGGTGAACATTCTGGAACACGCACTCCGTGAATTGTGAGAGAACTCCGCGATCTAGTGGCAGCCGCGGTCCGTGTCGACGTGTCCGGCGCAGCCGAGTCGGTGCCATGCGTCGCTGGTGGCGTTCTTGGCCTGTGCCCACGCGAGCTTCGACTCTCCCTTGGCCAGGTCCCAACCGCGCTCGAGGTCGCCCTCGACGTCGAGGAAGAGCCTGTTGCCCAAACGGGCGCGCGATTCCCACCCATACTGATAGGCGGGCCGGTAGTCTGCATACGGCCGGCTCCGTTCGACGTAGTCGCGCTGGATGTTGTTCGCGCTCCAGTAGGCGTCCTCCACCGTCGGGTTCACGTTTTCGTCAGCGCTCTGGCCGGCCACCGCTGCGCCGGCCGCGTCGACCCCGGTGCCCACCGGGTGCGAGCCTGATCTTCCGGTGCTCGGATTGAGCTTCGGGTCATGGGTCTGTTCCATCAGACATCTCCTTCATGAAGCGTAGCGTGGAACTGCATGACATCGACATGCGGGGGAAGCGCGTCAGCTGTTCTTGGATGGAACGTCCCTCACCTCATAGGATGTGACTCGAAGAATTCCAGCATGACTTTGTTGGCGTTGAACTCTCGGCTCACCTTCCCCACCATCCATCCCGGCAAGCCGTCCGAGCCGCCGGGCCACGTATGCCCGCCACCATTGATCCGAAGAAGCGTAACGTCGCCTCCGTTCGAGCAGTCCGGGTAGCTCATCTGTGTCACGGTCGTCTCGTCGCTCGGATCGGCATCGACCCAATCCTCGACGACGGGGGTCGAGCCGCATCCATTTCGAGACACCCAACCTGCGACAGTGTCCGGCACCGAGATGCGAAGGCCATAGTCCTGCAATCTCGTGCATCTTCTGTCTCCGCCGTCGTAGGGTGAACAACGGTCCGCCGTGCCGTGAATTTCGAGCACCGGGACGCTCCGCACTGGGGTGCAATCTCTGATCGTCGAATACTGATTTCCGGCGGCGATCGGCGCGATGGCCGCAATCCGGTTGGATAGTTCGCAGGCGAGACGATGGCTCATCGCGGCGCCGTTCGAGAAACCTGTGACGTAGATTCGCACCGGGTCGATCCGGTAATTTGTCTCCAGGGCATCCAGGAGATCACTGAAGAATCGAACGTCGTCGACGTTCTCGTCGCACGCGTAGTCGCTCATGCAGACATAGCCATCGGCGCCTCCACCGGCGTTGAAGGTGCGGATATTCTTTGCCAGCGGGGTCTCGAAGGTGCCGTTTGGATAGACCACGATGAACCCTTCGCAGTCAGCGACACGATCAAGGCACCCTGGATTCTTGAGGTTCTGGTTCGGACAAGTCTGCAGCCTCGCGCTTTTCTTGTTGCCTCCACCTCCATGGATGTCAATCACGACCGGATGAAGCTGTATCCCGTCATACGAGGGAGGGAGGTGAACGGTGTAGGGGCGAGCGCCCCAAAGAGGCATTGTTCTTGTTTGGTTGGTGCCTCGCGGACACACCGCGGGAGACTCGATCCCGCTGGACTCCGCCGCCCGTAACAGGGAGAGGCCGCCGCATTGCAACGCCAAGAAGAACACCACGGAAATCAGGGTGACGAGCTTGGTCACAGATCTTGATTCGACTTTCATGAAGTCCCTCTCGGCCTGGGGCCGCGGAAAATGCAACGTAGTGGTGTGACGCAATTGCGAGGCAGGAATCCGTGTGCCAACGTGGTCGCCCTGCCGAGCTCAGGTGCTGCGCTTCACACCTTCGCACAGCGTGCGGAGGCCGGATATCCGGTCGCGACTGAATCTGTTGGTGAGAATCCCTGACAATCACGTAGGGGAGACGGAGCCGTGCGATCCTGGTTGTGCGCCCGATGTCGGCGCCCCCGCAGAGGTTGCCGTGTACGGGCGGCGCCAGTCCGTCTCGTGCGGGCGGGCGTTCCGAAGCTGCGATCCGAAGAACTCGTGGATCAGGATGACCGCGTTGCGTTGCGGAGGCGCGGTCTCAGGCTTCTATCATTCCCTGGCGGATGGCATAGCGGACGAGACCAGCCGTCTCGTGGATGTCGAGTTTTCCCATGAGCCGCATCCGGTGGGTCTCGACGGTCTTGACGCTGATGCCGAGTAGGGAAGCAATCTCCTTCATCGTCTTTCCCTCGGCGATGAGCTGCAGGACCTCGCGTTCGCGGCCGCTCAAGGGACTGGTGCGCAACTCTTCTCTCGCGAGATAGGCCTGCAGGACGTCGGGCGAAAGGGCGTGGCTCACATAGAGCGCGCCGGTGGACACGTCCTTGATCGCCTGGACAAGGATCGCAGCAGCCTTCGTTTTCAGAAGAAATCCGTTGACCCCGGCCCGCAGCCCCTCGACGACGTACTGCTCCTCGGTGTGTCTTGTCAGAATGATCATTCTCGTAGCGGGCGACACCTTCCGGATCTCCCGGGCGGCATCCAGACCGTTCAGGAGGGGCATCGTCAGGTCGAGGACGGCCACGTCCGGCCTGTGTTTCCCGGCGAGCCGAACCGCCTCCAAACCGTCCAGGGCCTCCCCGACCACCACGAGCCCCTCGCGCTCCAGCAGGCCCCGCAGCCCCTGGATGAACATCGCGTGGTCGTCGGCGAGAAGCACTTGTAACGGCATGATCAGCCTTCGAGTGGTATGTACATCAGTACTTCAGCGCCCTGACCTTGCACCGAGGTGATCAGAAGCGTCCCGTGCAAGGAATCCAGGCGCTCGCGCATGCCGACATGACCCAGGCCCCGCTCTCCGTGTGCTGTGGTCACCGCGGACACGTCGAAGCCGACTCCATCGTCGCGGACCGAACAGTGGACCGCGTGGGCCTCCCTGGTCACGATCACCGCGACTTTGCGCGCCTGGGCGTGCCTGATCACGTTGTTGAACGCCTCCTGGACGTTCCTGTAAAGCGTCGTTTCCACCGTCGGAGGGAGCCGGCCTTTCGTCGATCCCTCGACGGTGATTGCCACCCCCGACCGCTTCGAGATCCCCTCCGCCAGGAAATCGAGCGCCGGGAGCAGGCCCAAGTCGTCCAGCATGGTCGGCCGGATCTCGTGGGCCAGCTGCCTGAGCTGCTCGTCCATCTGATCCAAGAGCCGCTTGACGAGCAACAGCCTCTCACTGCCTTGGGGCGTAAGGTCACGGGCCAGCTCCTCGAGGGCGAGGTGGGTCGAGGCGAGAAGCCCCCCTGCCTCCTGGTGCAGCGCGTGTGCGATTCGCTTGGCTTCCTCCTCGATGCGTTCGTTCATCCGGCGCAGCACCTCGATGGCTTCGCGGAAGGCACGGTGGCTCATCTCAAACGGCATGAGGCTTTCGATGAAAACCTCCTCCGCACGCTTGATCAGCAGCGCTTCCTCGATCTCCCTCGACAGGCCCGGAATGACATCCTTCAGCGCCTGGTGGTGGAGGGCCGCGATCCCGAGCACGCCGGCGCCGTTGGTCAGCGTCCCGCGTCCCATTTCGTACGCCCGCCTAAGCGCCTGCTCGTTGGGACGAGCGAGATAGTCCCGGAGGGCGTCCGAATACTCCCGCTGCAGGTCGCTCGGGATCTCGCTCACAGTCCGCCTCCGTGACAGCGCGCCGACCGCGCCATTGCGTTGCTCGCCCGCGAACTCACGACGCCTGATGCGGCGAGGGTCCATTTCATGATTGCCACTTGCGGGCGGTCACTGTCGTCCCTTTGCCCGGGACAGAGATGATCTCGAGACTGTCCATGAGTCCCTTGACCCCTCTCAGACCGAGGCCCAGGCCGCCCGCAACCGAGTACGAGGCCTGGAGCGCCTCCTTGATGTTCGGGATGCCCGGTCCGTGGTCGCGGGCAATTACGGCGATGCCGCGCCGGCCGACGTCCTCGATGGCGTGAAAGAGCAACTCTCCGCCGCCGGCGTAGTCGACGATGTTGCGCGCAAGCTCCGTGATGACCGCAGCCATCATCGCCTGATACGTGGGAGAGAAGCCGATTTGCGCGGCCAGCATTCGACCCTTTCGGCGCGCGGCGATCACGTCGTTGTCGTTGAGAATCTGCACGTGATCCTCGAGGCTCTTGGGGAACAAACTGATGGCCCATATTTTAAGATTCTCCGGATCGAAGATCAACCCCATGCTCTGTAGGACTGTGGCACCTCCTCGAACGTCGTGCGAGGAGCAAATGAACCCATCATGTTAAGGGCCGTGCGGCCCACGAATCGCCAAGAAGGCCGGAGGACGTCTCGCCCCGCGTCTTCGGATGGTGCACCTCCGTCACACTCCGGACCTGTACAAGAGTAGAGCGGTTGGTGGGATTCTCCGGCCGTCTCTCCCACAGCCAGGAGATCTCCCAACTCCACCTCCCCCACGTTGATCCCGGCGAGATCCTCAGAGAACACCGCCCGACTCGCCACCCGGACCACCTCCACACTACGGGTGTTGAGCAACTCTTTGACCTTTCCCGAGGTCCACAGGCAGGTCCATGGGAAGCGTCTCCCCGAAGCTCGAGGGACAAAACCCGTCCCGGCCTTCGCCGCACAGCCCTCGGTCCCCTTGAGTATGGCAGTATTCACGGGGCCTTGAAGGGGGTGAATACCCTATAGCCCTGGTTTTCAACTGCCGGTAGTATCACTCCAGAAAACGCAGCCTGCGCGAGCGCAACCCCCGGCGCCCGCGCACGGCGGCCCACTCAGCGATTGGAACTAGATCCGATGGCACCCGCATGCGGGGATCACGCAACGACTCAACGACATGCGAAGCGAGGCCCGGCGTGAGAGGACACAACAACGATTTCGAGATCGGCGCTCCTTACTCGTCGTCAGGCGCCACGGCAACCCTCGACACGGACGAAGCCTTGGGCGACGCCGATCCGACCACGGCCACGACCCCTGACTTGGAAGCACCGGAGACGGCGCCGCGCAGCGGCGAGTCGCTGGAGAGTTACCTCCGGGAAGTCTCGCACTGGAACCTCCTTTCGGCCGAGGCCGAGAGTGCCCTTGCACGTCGCACTGTCAAGGGCGATCCCGCGGCCCTGGAAGAGATGGTCAACAGGAACCTGAGGCTCGTGGTCTACTGGGCCAGGCGTTACCGCGCCTACGGGCTGCCGATCCAAGACCTGATCCAGGAAGGCAACATCGGCCTGATGCGCGCGGCCGAAAAATTCGATCCTCGAAAAGGCACCCGCTTCTCGACCTACGCTTCGTGGTGGATCCGGCAAGCGTTCGACCGCGCCATCTGCGACAGGCAGGACCTCATCCGCATCCCGGTCCATATGCATCAGAAGATACGGACCATCGATCGAGCGCTGGAGAGCACGCGCGCGTTCGAATCCCCTGGCGTTGACATCGAGGCGACGGTGGAGGGGATGGGCATCATCCCCTTCAAGGACTGGGAGAGCGCGCGCCGGCTTCAACAGTCGGTCTCCCTCGATCACCAACCGGATCGGGATCGCGATGGTCCCATCGAGCTGGAGGATCAGAAGGCGGTCAACCCGATGCGAGAAGTCTATCTTCGCGAGACCAAGGAGCATGTCAACGAATTGCTGAAAAAGCTGCCTCCGCGTCACCAAACCGTTCTCAGGCTACGCTACGGGCTCGACGGCGAGGGTGAGCACACCCTGGAGTCGATCGGAGCCCGGCTACATATCTCTCGAGAGCGCGTACGGCAGATCCAGACCGAGGCCATCGAACGCACCGCAAAGAGGAAGGGACTGCGGATGCCCGCGCCACACGTGACCAGGTGTCGCCGAGCGTCCGAATCGACCGCGATGGTGGGGTTCAACCGATTGGGCCGGAAGAAGCCATGCGAGGCCCCCGCGGAGGATCGAAGCTCACGACCCATCACCCGGTTCGCCGCCGTGGCAATCGGCTCGGGTCGAAGACGCCGATCGATCTAGCCGCACCGCCAGCCGAATCAGTTCCCGATTTTCTCGAGGAGGGTCACCAGGTCGTCCGCGTGCTCCTCCTCCATCGCGAGGATCCCTTCGAGCATCCTCCGAGTCGTCGTGTCGTCATCGGCGAGATAACCAATCATCTCCCGGTAGCTGTCGATGGCCACTCTCTCGGCGATAAGATCTTCCTTGATCATGTCGAGGAGAGAGCTTCCCTCCACGTATTCCGAATGACTCCGGGTGAGCAGGCCGTCCGGCGACAGGTTCGGGGCTCCACCCAGTTGAACGATTCGCCGGGAGATCTGATCGGCGTGAGCCTGTTCTTCGTTCGCATGCCGCAGGAACTCGGCGGCGACGCTCTCGGCGTTTATTCCCGACGCCATGAAGTGATGTCGTCGGTACCGGAGCACGCAGACGATCTCCGTCGCCAGAGCCTCGTTCAGCAATCGGACAACGGTTTCGCGGTCCGCCCGGTAGCCGGCGGTGACCGCCCCGTTTTCCATGTGGTGCCGCGCGCGTTCCCGGAGCATTTTGACGTCTGTGAGAAACGGTTTCTCGGCCATGCTTCCTCCGTTGAGGCTGATGAGTCCCGATCGGGAGAGTCCAACGACCTCATGATAGTTGAAAATCGTTCCGGCTGTGCGAGAGCGGATTCCAGGGTGAGGAATCCGCTCTCAGACCGATCGATCAGTAGCCCGCAAACTCTTCAGCCCGAATGGAGTGTTCGCTGATTCTTGCCCCTACGAGCGATGCCCGCATGGCCGCCACTAGGCTGGGAGGACCAGCGATGTAGTAAATCGGTGCGGCCACATCGCGGATGAATTTGATCAGCATTTTCTGGTTCACGACTCCTCTCTTGTCGGATCACATGCGCCGTGATCTGTCCATCGCGGTCATGGTTCCCACAAACATGAATTCTGCATTCTGCCGGGCGAGCGCCTGTAACTCTTCGAGAAAGGATGCATCCTCGGGCCGGCCGTTCGCGTAGAAAAGGGAAAGACGACGGCCGCTGTTGTCTCGCTGAGCTTGTACGATGATGCTTCGAAATGGCGTGATGCCGATTCCGCCGGCCAGGAACACCGCCTGCCGCGAGGCGTTTTGATGCAGCGTGAGAGACCCGTACGGGCCTGCCACCTGCACCTCGGTTCCCAGCGGCATCGTTTTCCACACGCGCTTGAACGCCGTATCCCGCATCCGTGTGGCCAGCATCAACTCGCTTCCCACAGGTGCGCTTGCGATGGAAGACGGTCGTGAATCGCCTTCGCCATCGGTCTCGGGCGGGTTGACCAGAGTAAGGTTCACGAACTGGCCAGCCTTGAACTGGAACCTTGCGGGCTTCTCAAAGTGGAAGGCCATGGTCCCTTCAGCGACTTCCTTCCGATCGCGCAGCTTTATTGTGTACTCGGGCATGTAGCAACGCGTATCATGCCAGGAGCGCGGGAGTCGGGAGATCTACACGTGATCCATGAGTTCTCGGAGGGGCTGCTGATCGGAGCCATGGATGGTCTGGGTCACGGAACGGAAGCCGCGGTCGCCTCGCGGCTGTGTGCGCCGCTCCTGACGGAGTACTCCGGAGAGCCGCTCGACAAGATCGTCGCCAAGTGCCACGTGGGTCTGCGCGGGACCGCGGGCGTGGCGCTCAGCGTCTGCACCCTCAATCAGAAAGCCATGGCCTGGTCCTGGATTGGCGTCGGCGACGTCTCCGCTGTGCTGCTTCGGGAGGGCCTCAGCCTGCTCGACCAGATCAGCGAGCAGATCCGGAGACTTTCTCACGAGCTCAAGCCGACGATCCTCGACGACCTCGGGCTGCTGCCGGCGCTGATGTTTCTCGCGGAGGGGGTTTCATCGCGCTCGAAGATTCCCGTCACGGTCAAGGGGAAGCTGGAGGCTCGGCTCGCTCCGGCGGTCGAGACGGCCATCTACCGCGCGGTCCAGGAGGCTCTCAACAACCTGAAGAAGCACGCCAGGGCGACCGAGGCGGTCGTGCACGTGCGGACGGATTATGGGAGGATTGTCTGTTCGGTGCGTGATGACGGCGCGGGCTTCGACGAGGCCGCTGTCTTTCGCGGCAACGGCACCTTCGGGATCGGGATGATCGGCACCCGGGAGCGGCTCCACGCCCTTCGCGGCACGCTCCAGATCACCTCCGCCCAGGGCCGAGGCACGGACTTGATCATCACGGTACCCACGGAGGGATGACTGATGCGTCTACGCATTATTCTTGCTGAGGATCACACCATCGTGCTGGAGGGGTTGCGGGCGCTCCTTCAGAGGGAAGGATTCGAGATCGTCGGAGAGGCCCAGGACGGCCGCGCGGCCGTGGAACTCGCGCGGCGGTTCAAGCCAGACATCGCCATCCTGGACATCGCGATGCCGGCGCTCAACGGCATCGACGCCGCGCGCGAGATCCTCCGGGCCTCGCCGGACACCCGGACGATTCTCCTGACGGTGCACGACGACAGCCAGTACGTCGTCGAGGCGCTGCGCGCGGGGGTGAGCGGCTACCTGCTGAAGACGAAGGCCGCCAGCGACCTGGTGCAGGCAATCAAGGAAGTCTCCCGCGGCGCGCTCTATATCAGTCCCGGGCTGTCCCGCGATGCGGTGAAATCGTTTTTGGAGAACAAGAATGTCAAAGCCGATCCGCTCACTCCGCGCGAGCGCGAGGTGCTGCAGCTGATCGCCGAAGGCAAGACGACCAAAGAGGTCGGCGTGATCCTCGGGATCAGCGTCAAGACAGCCGAATCGCACCGCACCAGGATCATGGAGAAGCTCGACATTCACGAGACAGCGACCCTGGTGCGTTACGCCATCCGCCAGGGCTTGATTCAGCCCTGAACGGGAGCGGCGTTTGAGCCGATCCGGGCGCGGAGTTGCAGGATCCACCGGATGGTCCCGTCCGCCGAAGTATCCCAGTATTGGAATCGGATTGATCGGACGCGAGGAGCCCCTCGCGACGAGGAGTTTCATCGCTCATGGAACAAGCCCCCAGCAGGTTCATCCAGGTGGCCGCCAAAATACTTATCGCTGAGGACGACGAGACTCTGCCGCACATCGCGTGAGACCGACAGATCGAGCGATGCGTTGTCAGTGAACCGGACGCGCCCCTCCACCTGCCCGCGTCGCAGCGACGCCGACTAATCAGGGTCGAGCATGCAGGGGTTCTCGGCTTTGCCTCTGGTGAAGAGGATCTCGCCGGAGAAAACCCACGCCGCCTCGGCGCCCGAGGGGATGCCGAGACCAGCCGCCAGCAGAACGCATGAGGAGTGGAGGCCGCCGCCCGGCGCCACGACGGGTTGATGAAGAATGCGATGAGAAGACGATGCTTTGCCGCGGCATGAGTCAGATCCTTCATTAGTGGCACCGGAGGGGCGAGAAGCGATGCCGACCGCATTGGAGGGTACGCACGCTCGAGCGTCATCACCATCGGGGGAATCCCGGTTTCCTACTCTGGGGAATCCCCGGTCGCCTGGTCCTTGCGCGGGCGGAGCGCTAGTGCCGCCGTCCGGTCGAGTCGAGCTCGTGAGAGGCGGCCTTTCCCCTTCGAGACCTACGCGGATTGCCGCCACGATCAGTTGCGTCATTCGATGGACTGCCTACCGACAGGGGGATCCGCACTGTGATCTCGGTGCCGGCACGCCGCGCGGACTTGATCGTGAGAACGCCGCCCAGGAATTCAGCTCGCTCGCGCATGCGGAGCAGACCAACTCTGTCCTCTCCGGTTCGCTTGGCTGCAAGATGATCGGGGTCGAAGCCGATCCCATCATCCGCTATCGCCAATTGGGCGAAGGCGCCCCGCTGTGTCAGACGTATCGAAACGTGACGGGCGTATGCGTGCGTCTCGACGTTCCGCAAGGCTTCCTCGAAGATGCGGTAGAGCGCCAATTTCGATTCGGCTGGGGGCAGCGGGCTCAGCCGCGCGCACGCGAGCTTGATGCGAATGCCCGTCCGCTTCACGAACTCCTCGCTGGCCGCGTGCAGTGCGGCGACAAGACCGAGATTCCTCAGTATGCTGGGTCGCAGGTTGCGCGAGATACGCTCCACCTCTTCGGCAGTCTCGCGGAGCAGCTCGCTGAGGTTCACCACCTCTCCTCGCGATGGCCACTCGTGACCCGGAAGGTTCTCCACCAGCGTCTGCAAGCGGAAAAGGATGACGACCAGAGACTGAGTAATGTTGTCCGTCAATTCAAGGGCCACGCGCCCGCGTTCGGATTCCTGCGCTTGCGCCAGGCGGTGGGACAAATCACGCAGCATCTCCTGAGTCCGCCGGGTCTCCGTCATGTCCGTCACCACCATGCCGAAGCTCGCGCCCTGCGAAGCATTTCTTACCAGTCGGCGAAGTGAGAGTTGCACCGGCACGTGTGAGCCGTCGCCAGTGTGAAGGGACACATGAAGCCTGGATCCGGATCTGGGAACCCGTTTCAGAACCGCTTGCAGCGCCGCCTTGTCCGCGACGGAGAGTAAGCGCTGAAACGAGTAACCCATGACTTGCTCCAGAGGGCGTTTCACCACCTTGGCGAAGGCGTGGTTGGCGTAAAGAATCACCGTCCCCAATGACAGGGTCAGCGCTCCTTCATTCATCGATTCGATGAGCACACGGTAGGCACGCTCGGCCCCTTCGAGCGTGTAGACGCGGGGGCCGTGTATGCCCTCAACCACCAGCGCATCCACTCCGCCCCTCTGGATGGCGTGGAGCGTCTCCTCCGCTTCCAACAGGCGGGCACGGAGTGCGGTAAGCTCGCGGGACGGCTTGGGCCGGGAAGAGCGTCGGCGGCCGGGGATTTTCACAGCCGCGTCTTACGCTTTGTGTCCAAATCCAACCCGACGAACAGGCGCGTGGTGTTCCTGAGATCGCCTATGAGCCGGCACACCGGCTTCGGAAATTCTCTGACGAGAGTGGGCGTGGCGACAATCTGGCCGTCGCGCGCAAGGATGGGCTGTTGATAGACATCAATGACTTCCAGTTCGCACTTCCCCTTGAGTTCGATCGCACAGAGGTGACGCGCGCGCATGACGGCATGGCGGGATCTTGCGGTGGCCCCCGCCACGTACAGCCGCAAGACAAACTTGCCAGTGCGCTTGGCGGCCAGGGCCTTTTCAAATGCCTTTGTCTTGTTGCGGCTAACCATTGTTGCTTTCACGGAACCTTACCCGCGGTCAAGTTGAGGAGGCTTGGGGGGACTTAGATCCAACCCGACGAGCACCCCCTCCGTGTCGGACAGGTCGCCAATGATTTTCCGCATGGGCTGCGGCAGCTTGCGCACCAGCGTGGGAATGGCCAGGATCTGGTCGCCCTTTGAAAGATGCGGCTGCTCCACAAGATCAATCACCTCGATGCGGTAGTGTCCCTTGAGGTGCGTTTCGCAAATACGCTTGAGGTTCGCAAAAGCGGTCAGCGACCTGGGCGTCTGGCCGGCCACGTAAAGGCGCAGTCGCCAGACGTTGACACGCGAAACCTTGAGGCTGGATTTGCGTACTTTCGTTTTTCTGGGGTTCATCGTTTTCTCTTTTCAGGATTCGGGTTGGGCCGTGTGCTGACCGTCTTCTCACTATCCGCATGACGCAAGGAGGCCAATTCTGTGCGGTTGGCGGCGGCCTCGCGGGACCGCGCGGCGACCTGTTCATGTAAGCGCCGGAATTCCTCCTTCTCGACTTCATACTCGGACCGCTGCGCGGCGATGCGCTGTTCGAGCGCAATGCGCTTGCGTTCCAATTCGCGTTCGCTGCGGGCAGTTTCCTGCTGGCCGGCCAGCGCTTTGGCTTTGTCCTGGGCGCTTTGCGCCGCGCGGGCCGCGCCGGTCAACACGCCGCCTGGGCCGATGTAAGCGTCCACGAGATCGATGCCACGGTGGGAGATCAGGAACTCGCGGCTTTGGTTCGAGTGCGCCATGCCGCGCGCTTTGAGCACGTAGAGAACGCGATTGCGCTCGCCGTTGCCCTCGATGTCCTTCAACAACAGCCAGGAATCCATGAGCGAGGAGATGGTGATTTCACTCTGTTGCAGTGGGTTGCCGACGTGCGTCAGACTGGTGAAGAGCGAGGTGATTTCCAGACTTTTCAAGAAATCAATGAGCCGTGTCACCATCGACTTGGTTTCGGATTCGCTGCCCGCGACCAGGAGGCTGGTCATCGGGTCGAGAATGACGACCGATGGCCGGAAGGTTTCGATTTCCTTGTACATCGTGGCCAGGTGCATTTCGAGGCCGTAAAGGGTTGGCCGGGCAGAGTGAAAATGCAACAGGCCGCGCTTGACCCATGGGTCAAGGCGCAGACCAATGGAGCGCATGTTCCGCGTGATCTGGCGGGGTGACTCCTCGAAAGCGAAGTAAAGCGCGCGTTCACCGCGCCGGGCAGCGGCTCGAGCGAAGTATGCTGCCGTGCTCGTCTTGCCTGTTCCTGGCGTGCCGGTCAGCAGTATGCTGCTACCGCGGAAAAAACCCTTCCCGCCCAGCATCGCGTCGAGTCGCTGGATGCCTGTTGAGATCCGCTCGCTCGACGCCGCGTGATTCAAGCCCAGCGAGGTGATGGGCAGCACGCTGATGCCGTCCTCGCCGATGAGGAAGGGATACTCGTTGGTGCCGTGCTGCGAGCCGCGATACTTCACTACCCGCAAATGTCGCGTGGCAATCTGCTCATGGATCCGATGATCGAGCACGATGACGCAGTCGGACACGTATTCCTCGAGTCCGTGGCGCGTCAGGTGTTCGCGACCGCGCTCGCCCGTGATGAGCGCCGTCACGCCCTTGTTTTTCAGCCAGCGGAAGAGGCGGCGCAACTCGGCGCGCAGGATGGCGTCGTTGGGCAAGCCGGCGAACAGCGCTTCGAGCGTGTCGAGCACGACGCGCTTGGCGTGGATGGAGTCAATGGCGTGATTCAGCCGGACGAACAACCCTTCCAGGTCATACTCTCCGGTCTCCTGGATTTCCCTGCGCTCGATGTAGACGTGGTCAATCAGAAGTTGTTTACTCCGGACCAGGCCCGGCAGATCAAATCCGAGCAACGCGACGTTGCCCTTCAAGTCGGCTTCCGTCTCCTCGAAGGACATGAAAACACCCGGCTCGCCGAACCGCAGCGCGCCGCGCACGAGGAATTCCGCGGCCAGCAGCGTCTTGCCGCAACCTGGCCCGCCGCACACGAGTGTCGACCGACCCCGCGGCAACCCACCGCCGGTGATCTCATCCAGACCCTGGATCCCCGTGGGACACTTCGGTAGGCGAGCCGCCGGTGTGGTGAGCTTGAGACTCGCTCTTCTTGGTCGCATCATCCTGCCGTTGACGAGTGTGAGTTCTCCGAGAATATATCACCTGGCTGGGCTCAGAGCACCAAGAAAAATCGTATCACCTCGTCGGCCGCGCCTGTCCGCGACCTGGGTCGGGCCCCCAAGGCGGGTGCCCGACAGCAACGGGGTAGGCTGCGGGGGGGAGGCGCTTGTCAGGAGAGTCCTGATGGAGGAGTCAGGGATCTTCCCAATTGCCGGGTTCTGACGACTGGGATATAAGATTACGCCAGTATCGTGAGCCAGGCCGTCACCTCGACGAGGGCTATGGGTGAAAGAGAAGACCCGGAGGAAGTCGTTTTCCAGGCGGCGCGGCAGCAAGCGCGCCTACGACGACGCGCGCATTGGCCTCGCGCTGGTCAGTTCGGAGGGGCGGTTCCTTCAGGTCAATCTGAGACTCTGCACGCTGCTCGGCTACACCAGAAGGCAATTGCTGTGCACGACGCTGGGGGCAGTCACCGATCCGCGCGACCTGGAACTCATGACGGCGAGGTCCGGCCGCCTCCTGGCCGGCGAACTTGACGAGATCCGACTGGAGCTGCACTTCCTCCGGGCCGATGGCCAACCAGTTCTGGGCCGGATCAGAGCATCGGCCGCATCCGGCGTCGGCGATCGGTCGTCCGGCTGCTTCCTCGAGATCGACGAGGTGGGCGAGTCCGGCCTCTTGGGCGCCCCCTCGCGTGCCCAGGAAGGCGTCGACGAGAGCCAATCGGTTCTGGACGACTTCTTCGATGCAGTCATGGCGACCGACGAAAACGGCCGCATCGCATCCTTCAATCAGGCGGCTCAGAGGCTTTTCGGCTACCAGACGGGCGAGGTCCTGGGCCGCGAGGCGAAGCTGATCATCGCGGAACCCTACCAGGAGGAGTTCGCCGGGTACGTCGCCAGCTGGATGCGGCCCGGGCGGGAGACCGCCGCCACCCCGAGATCGCGCGAGCTGTGGGGCCGGCGCAACGACGGATCCACCTTTCCGTTCGAGTTTCGCGCCACCCGGATGTTCCTGGGCGGCGAGAACCGATTCGTCGGCATACTGCGAGATATCTCCGAGCAGAAGGCCCAGACTGAGGCGCTTGAATACCAGACCCTTCACGATGTCCTCACGAGCCTGCCGAACCGGACCCTGCTGAACGATCGGCTGCACCAGGCGATTCTGACAGGGAGCCGGCAAGGAAAACCGGCAACCGTGCTCATCATGGATGTGGACGGCTTCAAGGAAGTGAACGACACCTACGGACATCACGTGGGTGACCAGCTCTTGCAGCAGATCGCCCTGCGCCTGGAAGGCCATCTCAGGGGTTCCGACACGGTGGCGCGCCTCGGCGGAGACGAGTTCGCGATCCTTCCCGCCATCGGCATGGGAGGAGAGGACGGAGCGACGACCGCGAAGAAGATCCTCCAGATGCTGGAACAGCCCTTCATGATCGACGATCGAAATATCCGCATCGCCGCCAGCATTGGCATCGCCGTTTACCCCTTGGACGGCCAGGACGCCCCGACGCTAATGCGCCACGCCGATGCGGCGATGTACGTGGCCAAGCGTACCCAGTGCGGTTACGCGGCGTATGCTCCCCGGCAGGAGAGCCAGATCGCCGCCCATCTCCAGCTGGCGGGCGAACTGCGGCACGCCATCGCGCACGACGAGCTGGTGCTTCATTTCCAGCCCAAAATCGACCTTCGAATCGGCAAGACGATTGGAGTAGAGGCGCTCGTGCGGTGGCAGCACCCGAAGCAGGGTCTGGTGCCCCCGAGTCAGTTCATCCCCGCGGCGGAGGGGACCGAGATCATCAAACCGCTCACGCGGTGGGTGCTCAACCGAGCGTTGCAGCAGAGCCGGATCTGGCTGGAATCGGGTCTCGATATCGACGTCACGGTGAACCTCTCGACGCGGAACCTGCTGGACCCGGATCTGCCGGTAACCGCCAAGGATCTGCTGGACGCCTGGAGCGTCGATCCAGGCAACTTGAGGGTTGATATTCCTGCGAGCAGTGTCATGGCGGCCCCGGTGATAGAAACGGCGACGCACCTCGGTGCATTGGGAATCGGTCTCGCCATCGACGATTTCGGCACCGGCTTATCGTCGCTGGCGGATCTTCCACGCCTGCCAGTCCGGGAAATCAAGATCGACAAGTCCTTCATCGCCGCGAAGCTGGGCCATGACGATGACTCTGTCCTCCGCCCCATCGTCGATCTGGGTCACACCATGGGACTCAAGATGGTCGCCGAAGGCGTGGAGGATCAGAGGACCTTGGACCGCTTGCTGAGTCTCGGCTGCGACTCCGCGCAGGGCTTCCACATCTGCCCCCCGATCGTCGCGGCTGACCTCACGCCCTGGCTGCGGCACTCAGCCTGGGGAGTCGCGGATAGAATCTCGCCTCCACGCATGCAGTAGGGAACGCCCTTCGGAGTCGAGAAGACCGCTGCCCGCATTCCCCTCTCGCCGCACTTCTCTCAGAGCTCCGCCTTCCTCAGACGCAGCGCGTTGGCGATGACCGACACGGAGGAAAAGCTCATCGCCGCACTCGCGATCATCGGGTTCATCAGAAGCCCCACGAAGGGGTAGAGCACGCCGGCCGCCAGGGGCACGCCGAGGGTGTTGTAGGCGAAGGCGAACAACAGATTCTGCCGGATGTTGGCCATCGTGGCGCGCGAGAGCCGGCGGGCCCGGGCGATCGCGCGCAGATCCCCTTTCACCAGGGTGATCCCCGCGCTCTGCATCGCCACGTC
>JAWPNA010000211.1:0-8340 GCA_045402695.1 Acidobacteriota bacterium | reverse complement strand
GTTGGCCCGTGACGTGAGAGCCCAGCTCGGCGCCACCGGGCCCAGGCTTTATGACTTCGATCTTTACCTGAAAGGCAGTCCGGCGATGGCGGACTCGCCTGAGCTAAGTGCGGCCCGGGGCGCAATGACACGCGTCGATCTCCCCGCTGCTCTGGCTGCTACCAAGCGTCTGGTTGAGGCATTCCCCAACGAGCCAGATGCGCACGTTCTTCGCATGGGCGCCCTGTTCATGACTGCGTGGCACAGCGGGCGCACTTCAGAGGAGTGGGAAGCCTGGCAGGAAAGCATGATCGACCTGAACAGGCTCGATCCTAACAGCCCGAACGATGAGTTGCTGCGAGCAAACATGCTCCAGAGAGACGGCAAGCACCGCGAAGCCCTCGAACTGTTGAATCAGATCCTGACCCGAGACGATCTGACGCCTGCGTTGCGTGCACAGGCGATCGCTACTCGCTCCCAGAGTTATGCGTACTTTGGTGATCACGGCAGTGCTCTTGCCGATGCAGAGGAGGCCGTGCGCCTCAACCCCCTCAACGATCTATCTTTCCTGTTCCTTGGGGCTGCTCTCAACGAGTCCGGTCGCCTCGAGGAGGCGCTCACGCGCGCCAGGCAGGCAGTGGCTCTCAATCCGACGCCCCAGAACAACAACTTCCTGGGTGAAGTTCAGTACCGCCTGGGAAGATACGAAGAGTCTCTGTCAGCCTTCGCTGATGCCTGCGGGAAAGACCGAATCCAGGAGTGGTGCGGTAATTACGCGGTGGCCTTGCTTCGTGCGGGACACGTCAAGGAAGCTGAGGCAGCCGCGGCGGACGCTATCGCACTGGCAGAGACCGACTGGGGAGCCTTCACAATGGCGCGCTTCCAGGTCGTGGCAGGCAACCGCAAGGAGGCTCTCCACTTGCTGCGCCGCTCCCTCGACCTGGGGCCCGCTGACCCGAACGAGATCGCAGGGGAGCCTGACTTTGCGCCCCTTCACGGCGACCCCGGCTTCGAGGAGATACTCGCCGAGGCGAGAACGAAGTATCGCAACGCTATAATGGAACGAAAGCCATGATTGCCCAGCCGGGCAGCCCTCTCCTCTGCTAGAGTGCCGCGGTGCGACTCGCCCTGATTGCAACCGTCCTTATGTTTCGCATCCCCCTGCCCGCGACGCTGGTCGCCGGAGCGGAACCCCATCGCGCTTCATCCACCGAAACCGACTCTCGCCTCGATCCCAACCCCGACCCGATGGCGATGATGGAGGAGATGGAGCCGATGGATCACTGGATGACGATGTTGCACGGCTATGCCTTCCTGACGTTCAACCGGCAAGGCGGGTCGTCAGGTGACCGGCAGTTCGAGTCCGAGAACCACTTCATGCTCATGTCAATGCGGCGGTGGTGGGGAGGCAGACTGTCGCTGATCGGCACGTTCACGCTCGAACCGGCCACGATCCCACCGGGAGGGTATCCGCTGCTCTTCCAGCGCGGCGAGACCTATCAGGATGTGCTGCTGGTCGACCGCCAGCATCAGCACGATCTGTTCATCCAGCTCGCGGCGCGATGGGAACGTCAACTCTCGGAACGCGTGGGTCTCGGCGTCTATCTCGCGCCGGCCGGCGAGCCGGCGGTCGGCCCCACCGCCTACCCGCACCGTCTCTCCGCATCGGTCAACCCGATGAGCCCGCTGGCTCATCACAACCAGGACTCCACGCACCAATCCTCTGACGTCGTCACCGTCTCGCTCGGCGTGCCGAAGGTCACCTTCGAGGCATCGGTGTTTCACGGCGCCGAACCTGACGACAAGCGGTGGAACATCGACCAGGGGTCGCTCGACTCGTACGCTGGGCGCCTGACGCTGCGGCCCGGTGGCGGCTTTGTGTTCCAGGTGTCGGCTGCGCGACGGGGAAACCCCGAGGAGCTGGAGGAGGGAGACCAGACACGCCAGACGGCGTCGGCCGAGTACGTCAGGAGAACGCCCGGGGGGTTCCTTGCGGCGGCGCTGATCGTTGGCCGGAACCTGCTACCCGAAGGGCCAGAGTGGGGCAACGGTCTGGAGGCGACCTGGAAGTTCGGCGGCAAGAACCATCTTTTCGGGCGGGTGGAGAGCGTCGATCGGGATCTTTTCGAGCTGATCAACAAGAGGCAGCGGCCCGTGGGAGTCGAACCGGATCGGACAACCGTGCAGGCGGCCACCGCCGGTTACATGAGAAACGTCCCGCTCGGCATCTTTCGCGATGGAGTCGACAGCGGGCTCGGCGCGGCGGTGACATTCTACCGGTTCCAAAGCGTGCTGGAAGACACCTATGGCCACAATCCGGTGTCGGCACAGCTTTTCCTCAAGGTGAGCTTCGGCACCGGCGGCGGGATGGACCATTCCTCGCCGCACCACTGAGTGTTCCGCCCCCCGGCGCGCCACCCTCAAGCTCCAGGGCAGGTACATGGGGACGATGAGGGGCCTGCCACCGAGGAGGAAGGCGCAGGTGAAGAGGATCCGCGCCGAGAAGGGGATCAGGGCGGCGATAGCGGCGGCGGAGAGGATGGCTCGGTCGGCGACCGCAGTGACGTAAACGCGTCGGGGCGCGACATCCTCATCAGGTTCACAGGTGTCAGGGCCTCGCTCGTATCGACCGCACTCGTCCCTGTTGCCGCGATGTGTTGCTCTCTAATCTTTTAAGTTCATTGAGTGGTCCCGGACGAAGCTGTACCAGTGAGCGGGCCGTCGCCCACCGTGTCGGGGCCGGAGCGGTCGCCTGAAATGGTCTAGGGCGCCCTGATTGGCATCAGCGGCGAGGTCACGAGCCGAGTATTGTAGGCGTCGAGGTAGTCCATCAGGCCGGGGCGGTCGAAGGGGTAGGCGGCCTTGCCGGGATGCGGGTAGGACGGCATCGCATGGAAGGGGAGCGGGGTCACTGTGTCGGGGCGCGCGGAGTTGATGTCCATGTCCTTGCCGAAGCCGTCGGCGAAGAGCAGATAGTCACGCGTCATGCCGGGGGCCAGTGGCGCCATCTCGCCAGCCGGGAACTCCAGTGCGATCTCGTCCCCGGCGCGCGTGATGACGTACCGGTCATCCACCTCGCGCAGCAGCTCGCGCACGTCGCCGTAGCGTGTGTAGGCGCCGGTGTGGCTCATCCAATGCACGGTCGTCTGGTCCTTGCCGTAGTCGTACGCCTCGGGGGGGCGGCCGTCGGGTGTCGTGAGTGCGGGGAAGCCGCGGTACCTGAGATCCGCCATGGTTGCCTCCACGGCCGTCATGGCGGAGGGGGGCCCGATCTCCGTGGCCACGCGCACCTGGTCCCAGTAGATCCTCATGCTGGTGACGATCCGCACGAGCCGGCAGCCGGCCGGCAGCTTGCCGGTCAGATCCACCGTCATCGTCTTGGGCAGCCCCGCGGGGAACCCCATCTGCGGCAGGACGCTCACCCAAACCCCGCGATACACAGCGCCGGAGAGGCTCGACTGCGCAGCGACATCGCCTCCTTCGGCCGGCGCTTCGACGAGCGCCTCGAGGTACGGAGGCACGAGCGCCGCGCCGGCCTGCGAGGCCGCGAGGTTGCTGGTGGAGTCGGCGTAGTCGATCCAGCCGTACAGCAGCAGCACCAGCGGGCCGTCATCCGCGTGCGGCCCCGGATCGATCATGAGCCGGTGCTCGCGCGCGTATCCTTTGAAGGGAAGAAGGTGAGCCGGCCCTGCGTACTCGCGATCCACGCGCGACACAGCCGAAAGCAGATTGCGCCCCGCGTCGTCCCAGGCGGCGGCCGGCGGCCGCGCGTCCTTCACCACGTGCACGCGCAGCGGCGGATAGGGCGGGGAGGGCATCAGCCTCTCGTCGGGGAAGATCTCGTATGTGGCGGGATGATCCACCGCCAGCAGGCTCGCCCGGTCGAAGTAGATCGTCTCCTCGAGCTGGTTCACGAGCCGCAGCTCGTAGCGGCCCTGCCTCGGCTTCAACTGATCGCCGCCGATCTTCACGTACTCGTCGGTGTCGGGGAAGTTGAACGAGTGGGGCCCGGTGCGGTATCCGATCGCCGAGCCGCCAAGGAAGTCCGAGACGAACGCCATGGCCTCCCCGTTGAAGGCGTACAGGATCGGGCAGGAGGATCCCTTCCTGTCCAGCTCCTGCACCGTCGCCACCGAGTCGGCCTTGACCTGGACCTCGTCCTGCATCACGCCGCCCGGCCACAGCAGGCGCACCGTGTCCACGCGATCCCGGGCCCCCAGGCCGAAGTGCGGGATCAGGGAGCTTTGAGACAGATAGCCCGAACCAGCCGTGACCTCCATCTTCTGCCATAGCCGGCCCGCCTTGATCTCCACCTTGGTGCCCACGGCCGGCTTGTTGCTGTGGAGACCCGCCGGCGCGATGCGCACCCAGTGGTTCTTGCTGCCGCCGTCGTTGCGGATGACGGATGGCCGGCCGCCGGAGTTGGAGATCACGAAATCGAGGTCCCCGTCGGCATCCAGGTCGGCCACGGCCAGGCCCCGCCCGTGGCGAGCCGGGATCTTGTCGGCTCCGGTCAACTCGCCTGCGTCCATGAAGCTGCCGTCTCCCTGGTTGCGCAGGACGAAAAGGGCCGGTCCCACGTCACCGCCATTGACCGCAAGGAGGTCCAGAAAGCCGTCATTGTCGAAGTCCGCGAAAGCCACGCCGAACTCGGGCGTCCCGATCTGGCGTGAGACATCCGCCATGGCACTCACGTCGAGCGCGAAGGCGCCCGCGCCCTTGGACGTCCCGGGCGCCTCTCCGGTCATGTTGCGGAAGAGCCGCGGAACGCCGCCGTCCCAGGTCGTAGCCGCCAAATCGATGCGCCCGTCCTTGTCGTAGTCGCCCGCGGTGAGCCCCAGCACGAGCGCATTGGCCGGCAGCCCGGAGGCCGCACCCATATCTGTGAACGTCCCATCGCGCTGGTTGGAGAAAATGGTGGTGCCGTCGCCGGGCGAGGCCATCGCGAGGTCAATATCGCGGTCGTTGTCGAAATCGGAGAAGACCGCCCCCGTCGTCCGTCGGCCCGCGTGGGAAATGTTCGCATTGGCAGCCGCCTCCGTGAACCTCGGCACGGCCGATCCAACCGGCGGAGCCCCCGCCGGCGCAGCGCCTCCACTGTTGATGAACAGGAAGCTCTCGGCCCCCGGCCATGACGTCGGAAACTGAAGAGCGGCGGCGCCTCCTCCCGCCGGTGGGGCCAGGAACCCCGCGACGAAGATATCGAGATCCCCGTCGTGATCGACGTCGGCCAGGGAGACGCCGCCCAGGAGTCCTTTCGACACCATCGCCGCCACTCCCGAATCGGCGGAGACATCCTTGAAGTTGCCGGCGCCGTCGTTGAGGAAGATCTGCACGCGATCCACCAGTGCGACGGCCAGGTCTGGATCGGCGTCGCCGTCGAGGTCACCGAACGCAGCCGACATCGACGACCCGGTCACCGCAGGGGTCCCGGCGCCGGCGGCTGCCTCGAACTTCAGCGCGCCACGGTTCAGGTAGAGCGCCGAGTCGGGCATTGGAGTCGGGGGGGCCGGGGCCCCGCCCGAGGCGTTGGCGAAGAAGAGGTCTTCTTTGCCATCGCCGTTGACATCGGCCACCGCGACTCCCGACCCCAGCATCGGCCCGATCGATTTGCGTAGCGCATCGGGGGTCGCTAGAAACGCGTCGGTGGCCGCCACCGCCTTGCGCAGCGCCTCGGCCCGGACCACGCCGCCGTGCGTGAAGGTGATCCCCGAGGCCTGGGAGGCGTCCGTGAAGGTGACTGCGCCCGCGATGAGCGGTGGCGTGGGAGCGCTCCCCCCGGTGTCGTCCATCGCGTAGGAGTACCTGCCCTGCTCGCCGTAGCGCAGGCCCACGGCCGGCGTGGCCGAGGCTCCCGCCTGGAGCCGCCGGTGCTCCTCGACGAACTTCTTGCCCTTCTCCACGTCTCCCTTGGCCAGATAGGCGCGCCCCATGCCGTAGTAGGCCGACAGGAAGTTGGGGTCCAGCTTCAGGACATTCTCGAACTCCTCGATCGCCTTGTCGTACTCCCGCACCGTCATGTGGAGGCTTCCCACCTGGTAATGGATGTCGGGGTCCCGCGGGTCGCGCTGAAGGGCCTCGAGCGCCGAAGCCAGCGCTTCCGTCGTTTTGCCCTGCAGCTTGTAGATGAGCGACAGGTTGAAGTGAGCGTAGATGTTGCTCGGGTCGAGGGCGAGCGCCTTGCTGAAGGCCGCGATCGCCTCCGGGTAGTGCACCTGCGCCAGCGCCGCGATCCCGAGGTTTACGTGGGCCGGCACGTAGTTGGGATCCAGTGCGGCGGCCTGCTGGAACTGCTTCTCGGCCTCGGCGGCCTTGTACTGGGCCAGGTAGGCGATGCCGAGGTTGTTGAACCGCAGCAGCGCCTCCTCCTTCGGGGGGGCGCCCGCAGCCGAGACGAACAAGAAAACCGCGACAAACAGGAAAACGCGGGTGGCCTGAGCAGAGGGACGCGAGCGTCGGCTCGTTTGCATGGCGGCGCATTATAGGAGCCTGCGGATCGCCTCCGCAACCGGCGATGAGAACCTCGGTTGCCGGGCCGCGGCCTGCGTTTTTTCACAGCCCGGTTCCGATTGATACGTTCTTGACAGTCGCCGGCGCGCGCCTATATTCGGCGGCGGTTCGCATCCCATCCCGGCACATTTTCGGAGCAGACGCTTGCCCGCGCCGCCAGGACATTCTGTCGTCATCGCCGACAACAACGAGTTCTACAGGCAAGTGCTGGGCGACTTCTACGCGGAGATCGGGTTCTCCGACGTGCGCGTCGCCAGGGATGGCATCGAGACCCTCGAGATCCTGCATCAGCGCCGCCCCGATCTGCTCGTTCTGGACCTCATTATGCCCCGCATCGACGGGGCCCGTCTGTGCACCTTCCTCAGGAGCCAGGAGAGATACCGCGATCTGCCGGTCATCGTCTTGTCCGGGATCCTGGCGGACGAGATCGAGAGCGTGGATGAGATCCGCGCCGACGCCTACATCGGCAAGATGCCCTTCGAGCAGATCCGCGACACTCTAAAAAGCGTCACCGAAACGCTGTTGTCCGGCAGGCCCCTCGGCTCCGCCGGCCGCGCCGCCCCGATGCTGCGCGGCTTCGAGAAGATGTACCGGCGAGAGGTAGTGCTCGAGCTGCTCCAGCAGCGCAAGATCTCGGCGGAGATCCTCGACTCGCTGTCGGAGGGGATCGGGGAACTCTCTTCGGGAAGGCGGCTCTTGAGCTCCAATAAGGCGCTGGAAGACCTCGCGGGGCGCCCGGCCTGCGATCTCCTCTCACGTCCGCTCGAAGAGATCTTTCCGGAGGGCAGGGACGTGCTGCTGGCCCTGTTCGACGAGCTGGAGAACGGGGCGGCCTTCTCACAAGCTCCCCTCCGCCACGACGGGCGCGATCTGCTCTTCAAGCTGCACCGTCTCGGGCCGGTCGCGGCAGATACGGAGGGGAGCGGCGTGGCCACCGCGGTCGGCCGTGCGGCCTACACGAGCCCGAAGGTCCGCCTGCAGAGTATGATCAACTCCATCGGGTTCACGGTGCTGGTGGAGGACATCAGCCGGAGGGTCAAAGCCGAGCGGGAGCGGGAACGCCTCAGGGAGAGGCTGGCGCAGTCCGAGAAGCTGTCGGCCATCGGCCTGTTCGTGTCGGGGGCGGCGCACCAGCTGAACAATCCGCTCACGGCCGTCCTGGGCTACTCCCAGCTCCTGCGCGAGAAGCACAACGGGACTCCACTTGCGCAGGAACTCGGCAAGATCGCCGACGGCGCGAGCCGGTGCAAGACGATTCTCGAGAACCTGATGGTCTTCGCGCGCGTCGTGAATCCACGCAAGACGGTGGTGGATCTCAACGAGCTGCTGATCGAAACGGCGTCGGAATGGCAGGATCGGCTGCGCGCGGCAGGCGCGGAGCTGGTGCTCGATCTGTCTCCGGACTTCCCGATGACTCTGGCCGACCCGGATCAGGCACGTCAAGCGATCGGCCACATCGTAGACAACGCAGTGAAGGCGCTGGCGGAATCGAGAGCGGGCCGCAAGGAGCTGGTGGTGTCGTCGAGGGCGGTGTCGGGGCGCATCCGGGTCGAGTTCGCGGACACCGGGGCCGGCATCCCGGAGGATGTGATCCGCAAAGTCTTCGATCCCTTCTTCACGACGCGCGAGGTGGGCCGCGGAACGGGATTGGGGCTGTCGGCGGCGCACGGGATCATGACGGCGCACGGGGGCCGGATCACGGCGGTGAACCGACCTGGGGGCGGTGCCATGGTGGCCATCGAGTTTCCGATCGTGGAGGGCCGCGCTGGAGTCGAGCGCGGCGCCCCGGAGGCGACGGAGGTCACGGGAGTGGAGCCGCGGGAAGCGCAGCGGCGGCGGATCCTGGTGGTG
>JAWPNA010000348.1:0-4461 GCA_045402695.1 Acidobacteriota bacterium | reverse complement strand
GCGCGCCGGCGAACACCGCAGCCCGAGCTGCTGGTCGCATTCCCCACGGCAGGGGTGGCCGAGGCAGAGGATCCGGCCATGGATCTGCTGTCACACATTCTGGGGGGATTCGGCGAGCGGCTCTCGGCGGAGATCCGCGAGAAGCGAGGCTGGGCCTACTGGGTCGAGGTGATCGACTGGAGGTATCCTGGAGCAGGTCTGTTCGGGGTTCGCACAGCGGTCCCGAGGAGACGCCTCGGGGAGGTTGAGCTGATCATCCGCTCCGAGATCGGCCGGATCGCGCGGGAGCCTCCTTCCGCCGAGGAGGTCGAGCGCGCCCGCCGGTACATGATGACCACACGCGCTCGCTCGTGGCAGGTCAGCGCCGCGCGGGCGGCCTCGTTCGCCTCGGCCGTCTCCCGCGGCAGAGCCCCGCTGACATACGAGGAGGCGGCCGGGCGCTACGCTTCGGTCACACCTGGGCAGATCCGGGATCTGGCGCACAGGCTCGCGGTCGCGTCGGCTCCGGCCATCATCACGATGCACTGAATATCGTGCCGGAGACGCCGCGGGAGATCCGGCTTGACAGGGTGGTAAAACCCTCGCCCACGACGTGATCGTGAGCGAGGGGGCCTGATTCCGCGGCTCGTCACGCCTTCGCTTCGGGCGCCGCGTCCTTCTTCAATGCCTTCAGCTTGCCGTGCTCGGCCAGCTCGATCACCTTGCGCAGCCGCCGCCTCAGGCTCTTGAGCCGCCGGCGGTGGACGCGGATCTTCCCTGAGTCCCCTCCCGCCAGCAACTCATCGCGCTGCGCGTGCAGCTTGTGAATCTTCAGCTTCAACGCGTGGCGGCCGATCCCCTTGGGCAGAGCCTGCTTCTTCGGAATGTTGAGTTTCGAGCACAGGAGGTCGATGAGATGCTCCTTCGTCATCCCGTGCGTTCCCTTGATGTCCTCGAACTTCGCCGCCTCCTCGCGCAACTTGACGACCGTCATCTTGGCGAGGTCCTTGAGTTCCATGGCCTCCTCCTTGTGAGCTCTAACTCGTCAGCCGGATCATGCCGGCCGTCAGCGCGGCCTCAATCCGCGCTTTCGTTTCCTCCAGGTGGGCGCGCGTGCCGGCGTCCACCAATCCATTCTTGAGCGCGGCATCGATCTTTCCTTTCAGATCCACCAAGTTCGCCCGCGCCAGCGTGCCGGCGTCCTCGGGAACTGCGCCCCCCGGCTTCACCACCAGATCGATCAGTTTCTTGAGGTGCTCCCGCTGCACGGCGCGCCGGAAGCTGTCCACGCGCGGCGCCGCGGCCGTGTACACCTCCGACCAGATCGATGACTGCAGCCCGTTGAACATCTCCGCCATCGTGAACGGCTTCTGTCCCGGTCCGAACTGCAGCTCCATGTCCACCAGCCGCGCCAGCACCACCGGCCGGTACAGCGACGTGAGCAGGCCGCGCTGGAGCAGCAGAACGACATCATGCAGTGGGAATTCCAGCCGGGGCATGGAGAAGACGCTGTACTCGAAGTCCCACCAACGTTCCGGCGCCAGCTTGTTGAGCAGGTCAGCCGGCACGTCAAACGAATCGCTCGCGAAGACGTGCTCGGTAAGAAAACCCAGCGCCTCGCGTTGCCTCTCGGCCGGCACCGGCTGGAGCGGCAGCCGGCCCTGCGGGTCCCCGACGTGATCGCGTTGGCTGTACATCCCGCCGACGAACTTGGCGACATTGGTCGTGGCTGGGAAGAACTCCACGAGCCCAGTCAGGAAGGCGCGGCGCATCACCTGGTACCCTTCGCCGTCTTTCGCCATCTTGGCCGGGATGTTCTTCCACAGCTCCCTCACCAGCCCCATCCGCTGCGTGTAGTAGGCGATCGGGTCGGCGCCGATGTCCCATGTGCTGGTACGCGGGTCGCTGCCGTCCTCGTCCGTGCCGTAGGAGTTGCCCGGCTCGGCCACAAGAGAGGCGATCTTCCTCAGCTCGGGCAGCTCGTCCGCGGGCTTCTTGATGCCCGAAAACTGTGTGTAGGCATACGCGATCGCCCAGTCGTCGTACGCCCCCAGGCTCGTCTGCCAGTACTGACCCTGCTTCTGCCCCGGCGCCGCGACGTTGACGGGGATATAGTCCATCACAGATCCGGTCAGCCCTTGATCCATCGTGCGCGACGCGTTCTGAAGCTGGTCCACCGGCTGCACGACGCTGGCCCGGAAGTTGTGCCTCAGACCCAGCGTGTGCCCGACTTCGTG
Organism: Acidobacteriota bacterium; assembly: GCA_045402695.1. GTDB lineage: Bacteria > Acidobacteriota > Polarisedimenticolia > JACPZX01 > DASXTC01 > JAWPNA01. The sequence goes on along the minus strand of JAWPNA010000348.1, from coordinate 2,245 downwards.
GGCGATGACGTGCGTGATGAAATCATTGATGTACTGGTCCTCCTCGGGCGAGCCCGGCTCAATTCCCCTGGCCGCCATCAGGTCCTGGCCGAACCGGGCCTGCTGTAGCGCGCCGAGCCCCAGGGCGCAGGAGAAGCGCGGGTCTCCCCGGCGTCCCCCCCAGCGTCCCCATGTACCGGGACCGGCTCTTTCGGCTCCCGGCTCGGCGCCGGACATCGCCTCCGTGGCCTCCAAGGCCTCCATGGCCTTCAGCATGGCCACCGGATCTGCGAACTCCCGGAACTCACTGCGCGTGAAGCGGACGATCGACTCCGACACACCGATGTCGGCGTCGTAGATCTGTCCGGTCCTCGGGTTGATGCGCGACGGGCCGATGGCGAATGCGCTGTCCGTCGTGATGAACCATCTGATCGTCGCGTAGCGGGTGTCGGCCGCGTCCCAGTCCGCGTCGTCGGGCTGCTGCTTGACCGCAACCGCGTCCATGAAGCCGATCTTCTCGAACGCTTTGTTCCAGATCAGGATGCCGTCTGCAACCGCCTTGCGGTACTGCTTCGGGATGTTGTTCTCCAGCCAGAATGTGATTGGCTCCTTCGGCTTTGACATCGCGGCGTACGGCTCCGCCTTCTGGAGATTCCAGCGCGTCACGTACCGGGTGTAGGGCGTGTCGTGCGTGTCGTCGCTGAAGTCCTGGTAAAGCGCCAGGAAGTGGCCCACCCGATCGTCCGCGATCCTCGGGATGAAGTCCGGCGCGGCGGACACCTGAGAAATGCTGTAACGGTACGTCAGGAACATGCTGCGCGGGTCGGGCAGGTTCGTGAAGGGCAGCGGCTTGCCGGCGCTGAAGTGAAGCCTCGCCCCCACCTCCACGTTCATGGGGAAGCCCTTGACGCCCGACACATAGCTGTTCTCACGGTCGAGGTTGCAGGGGGCCTGCACGATGTTGCCCATGATCTGCCCGAGCCCTTCCACATCGGAGAGGAAAAAGGTCGGCAGGTCGATCAGCACGGCCTTGGTGTCGGGGTGCGGCTGGCTCTCGATCTTCGCGCTGCCCACCAGCGACTCGGAGAACGATTTGCCGACCGCGCGACGGATGTCAGGATCCTGTTCCGAGGAGAAACGCGGGTTGGTCAACAGAAGCTGCACCCGCTTGCCGACCTGGCGGAACGTCACAGGGTTCTCCCCCAGCATCTGCGCCGCCAGGAGGAAGAACTGCCCGATTCCGGTCTCGCGCGTGATGGAGACCATGAACTCCTTGTCGAGCTGATCAGGCTTGATCTCCAGGAAGTAGCGGTCGTCCTTCTTGTAGACGGTGAAGAGACCGTCGATCTTCTCAGCCTCCTTGATCACTTCCTCGAAGGGAGGCTCCTCCTTCTTTAGCCCAGCATGCTCCCCCTTTTTCCCTTCGTCCTTCTTCTTGCCGCGCGATGGCAACTCCGCGCCCTCCTCGTCCTTGGCGGCGATGGAAGGATCGGGCGATGGGTCCTGTTGGCGGGCCCAGGCCGCCCGCGCCGGCAGAAGCAACCCGAGGACGAGGGCGCCGGCGATGATTGCGTGACGCACCTTGCGACTCATGTCTGACAACCTCCCCTTTCTGCACGGCTCCGGACAACCCCGGTCGATGCCGCACGACGTTCAGCAACGCGGACAACCGGAAAGGAAAAGCGCCGCGCAGGTTGAAACCTCGCGACGCTGTCATCCATATCGTGACGGTACCGTGACGGCCAACCGATGGCCGCCACTCTACAATCGCCGGATCGCAGGGTCAAGACCCGGCGATCCCAAATCGTTTGCATGCTGGAGGGCCGCTTCCAGGACTCCCTTCAGATCCGTGCGGCCGGACTCACTCACGAACGGGGAGAATGCCGGTCCACGAATACACGAGCAGGCGGCTATCATACGGTCGTCCGGCGCGGAGGTTTCTCACGTGAAGATTGACGGGGTGCTCGACCTGCATACGTTCAGGCCTTCAGAGGTGAAAGACTTGGTGCCCGACTACATCGAGGAGTGCCTGGCCAGGGGCATCCACGAGATCAGGCTCATCCACGGCAAGGGGACCGGCGCGCTCAGGCGGACGGTGGAGTCGATCCTCTCGCGCCACCCGGCGGTCATCAGGTTCAGGCCGGCCGACGAAGGGGGCGGCGGATGGGGGGCGACGCTCGTCACGCTGCGCCTCCCCCCACCCCGTTCAGGCACTACTCCTTGAAGACCTCCTCGATGTCCACAACGGCCGCGTTCTCGGGCTTCA
>JAWPNA010000136.1:0-5826 GCA_045402695.1 Acidobacteriota bacterium | reverse complement strand
ATCGATCGTGCTGGAGCCGTACGAGACCCCGAGGCAGGAGGAGCCGCCCGCTCCTTCCTCCTCTGACGCCATCGGACGCGCCGCCCCCGCCGCCTCGCTGCCCCAGGCATCGGCGATCAAGGAGGCCCTGACGGAGGCGTTGGTGGAGGCGCTGGCCGAGGTGATGGACCGGCTGGGGGCCGCCCCCGAAGTGAAGATGCTCGATCGGTGGACGGGAGGAACGCTCGTCCTGCGGCCCGGTCGCGAGGGGACCAAGGAAAAGGAAGTCCCCCTCGACGAGTTCTTCCACAAGATCGTCATGCTGCGCGACCGGCTGCGCGTGATGGAGCAGAAGATCAACGCGCACAAGGGCCTTTCGAATGCCGACAAGGTCGAGCTTCAACAGTACATCACGCGCATCTACGGCTCGCTGACCACCTTCAACATCCTCTTCGCCGGCCGCGACGACTGGTTCGTGGGACAGAAGGAGGAGGGCGACTGACCCACGGTTTGCCCACGCTGCTGGCGCGCCCGCACGTTGATTCCCGGCGCTGGGCTGTGACATAATTCCGTTCCCCAGAGCCTCCCGCGGGATGGTCCACGCTCCCGGCATTCCCGCACGAATGCGCATCCGGATGGAATTCCGTATGAGATTCGATGCCCAGTGACCGGCACGGAGCTTCGGACGGCTCCCGTATGGGAGACGGAGCCATCGGCATTCTGATCAGCGGGCGTGGGTCCAACATGCTCGCGATCGCCGATGCCTGCGCCCAGGGGAAGATTCCGGCGCGCGTGGGCGTGGTCATCAGCAACGAGCCGCGCGCGGCGGGGCTTCCTGCTGCCGCGTCGCGCGGCATCGAGACCCTCGTCATCGATCACCGCGCAAGCCGGGGGCGCGAGGAACATGACATGAAGGTGGCCGCGTCGCTCGAGCAGCGCGGCGTGAGTCTCGTGTGCCTGGCCGGGTACATGCGGCTCCTGTCGGCGGCGTTCGTGCGCAAGTTCGCCGGACGGATCATGAACATCCACCCGGCGTTGCTGCCGGCCTTCCCGGGCCTGCACGCGCAGAGGCAGGCGCTCGCGTACGGTGTGAAGCTCTCCGGCGTGACGGTGCACTTCGTGGACGAAGGGCTCGACTCGGGCCCCATCATCGCGCAGGCGGCGGTCGGTGTCGAGCCGGACGACACCACGGAAACGCTTGCCGAGAGGATCCTGAAGGAGGAACACAGGCTCTATCCTGAGGCAATCAGCCTCTTCTTCAACAACAGGCTGCGGATCGAGGGGAGAACAGTCCACATCACGGGCCGGTGAACGGGGGGGCCGTGGGCGGACGGGAGCAGCCCGAATGACCGAAACGACCAGCAGTGGAACCACGGTACGTGTGTCCGATCTGCCCCGCGGGCTCCAGCCCCGCGAGAAGCTGCAGAAGCAGGGCGAGCGATCCTTGAGCCACTCGGAGCTGATGGCGATCGCGCTGAGCTCGGGGACCCGGGCCAGCAACGTCGTGAAGATCGCCGATGGTTTGCTGCGCAAGTACGGTTTCGACGCGTTGCCCAGCATCAGTCTCAAGGAGTGGCAGACCAACCGCGGCATCGGACTGGTGAAAGCGTGCCAGCTCAAGGCGTTCTTCGAGCTGGGCCGCAGGTCCTTCGCGCCGAAGGACGAGGAGCGCCCGGCGCTGTCGGGGCCTCGAGAGGCGTACGCTCAGGTGAAGGACCTGCGCCGGGCGCGCAAGGAGCATCTCGTGGCGCTCTACCTTGACTCGCAGAACCGCCTGCTCGCGCGCGAGACGATCGCCATCGGCAGCCTCAACACGACGCGCACGCACCCGCGCGAGATCCTCCAGCCGGCCATCGCCTGCTCGGCCCTGGGGTTCATCCTTGTGCACAACCACCCGAGCGGCAGCCTCACTCCCAGTCAGGACGACGTGGACTTTACCCGTGCGATCAAGAGAGCGTGCGAGATCATCGGCATCGGGCTGTACGACCATCTGATCGTCTCGGCGAACGGATTCGTCAGCCTGAAGGAGAAGGGGTTGCTATAATCATCCAGCCATGCCGCAGCCCGCGTCTCCCCACGAGGTGAACGAACAGCTCGAGTACCTCAAGAAGGGCGCCGTCCAGATCGAATCGGAGGCCGAGCTCCTCGAGAAGCTGAAGCGATCGGCGGCCTCAGGCTCGCCTCTCACGGTGAAGGTAGGGTTCGACCCGTCCGCGCCCGATATCCACCTGGGCCACACGGTCCTGCTGCGCAAGATGAAACACTTCCAGGACATGGGCCACAGCGTCATCTTCCTGATCGGAGATTTCACCGGAATGATCGGGGACCCGACGGGCAAAACCAGGACACGCCCGCAGCTCACTCGAGAGGAGGTGCTGGCCAACGCCGAGACCTACAAGAAGCAGGTGTTCAAGATCCTGCACCCGGAGAAGACCACGGTGCGCTTCAATTCCGAGTGGCTGGGCAAGCTCGACGCGGAGGGGTTCATCCGACTGGCGGGCAAGTACACCGTGGCCCGGATGCTGGAGCGCGACGACTTCGCCCGCCGGTACAAGGGCAACGAGCCGATCGGCATCCACGAGTTTCTCTACCCGCTGGCACAGGCGTACGATTCGGTCTTCCTGAAGGCCGACGTGGAGCTCGGAGGCACCGACCAGACCTTCAACCTGCTCGTGGGCCGGCGGATCATGGGGGCCTACGGCCTGCCGGCGCAGGTCATCATGACGACGCCGCTGCTGGAAGGGCTGGACGGAGTGGAGAAGATGTCGAAGTCGCTGGGTAACTACATCGGCATCAGCGAGAGCCCCAAGGAGATCTTCGGCAAGGTGATGTCGATCTCGGACGATCTGATGTGGCGCTATTACGAGCTGTGCACGGACCTCAGCCTCGCCGAGATCGCGCGGCTGAAGCAGGACGTCGCCGCCGGATCGCTTCATCCTCGCAAGGCCAAGGTGGGGCTGGCGGAGAGGATCGCGGCGGACTTCCACGACAGCGCGGCGGCCCAGGAAGCGGCGCGGGAGTTCGATCGCGTCTTCTCGCAGAAGGAGATCCCATCCGATATTCCGGAGGAGGAGATCCAGGCCGGCGGCCAGCCGGTTCCAATCTGGAAGGCGCTCACTCTGTCGGGCCTGACACCATCCGGGAGCAAAGCCCGCGGCCTCATCACCAGCGGAGCCGTCAGCGTCGACTCGGAGCGGGTGATGGATCTCGACTTTACCCTCGCACCGCGACCTGTACCCTACGTGGTGAAGGTGGGGCCCAGACGATTCAAGAAATTGAAGGTGACATGAGCTTCCTGACTCACCTGGTCTGCTCGGCCTGCGAGACGGTCCACGAGAAGGATCGGCTCTGGAACCTGTGCTCGGCCTGTGGGATGCCGCTGCTCGCCCGCTACGATCTAGGCCGGGCGAAGGAGGCCATGACCCGGCGGACGGTCTCTCGGCGCGGGTCGGACATGTGGCGCTACCGCGAGGTCATGCCGGATCCGGGGGAGTACCAGCCGCTGGGAGAAGGGTTCACGCCGCTGGTGCCGGTGAAGCGTCTGGCGAAGCGCTACGGCCTCAAGCACCTCTTCATCAAGGACGAGTCGGTCAATCCGACCGGCTCGTTCAAGGCCCGCGGCCTCGCGGCCGCCGTGGCGATGGCCCGCAAGCTGGGGGCGCGCGTACTGTGCCTTCCGTCCGCGGGCAACGCGGGATCGGCCGCCGCGGCCTACGGAGCCTGGGTCGGCCTGCCCGTGCACATCTTCCTTCCGGAGGAGACGCCCGCGCCGTTTTTCCGCGAGGCGGCCGTTCACGGCGCAGTGACGCACCGTGTCCAGGGGCACATCGGGGACGCCGGACGGGCGATGCGCGAGATGATGGCCCAACAGCCCGACGCAGGCTGGTTCGATCTCTCGACGCTGAAGGAGCCGTACCGCCTGGAAGGGAAGAAGACAATGGGGTACGAGCTGGCCGAGCAGATGGAAGGGGAGCTGCCCGACGTCGTCGTCTATCCCACGGGGGGCGGCACCGGCCTCATCGGCATGTGGAAGGCTTTCGCCGAGATGGAGGCGATCGGGTGGATCGACGCGCGCCGCCCGCGCATGGTCTCGGTCCAGTCCTCAGGCTGCGCTCCGATCGTGAAGGCGTTCGATGAGGGAAAGGAGAATGCCGAGCCGTGGCCCGATCCCCACACCATCGCGTCGGGGCTGTGCGTGCCCTCCGCGATCGGGGACTTCCTCATGCTGCGGGCGTTGCGAGAGAGCGGCGGCGCGGCCGTCGCGGCCGAAGAGGAGAAGCTGGTCGCGGCGGTGAAGGAGATCGGCGGCCTCGAAGGGATCTTCGCCTGCCCTGAGGGGGCCGCCTGCGTCCTTGCTTTGCGGCGGCTGCTGGAGGAACGGAAGGTCTCGGCCGCCGACCGCGTGGTGCTGTTCAACACCGGCACCGGCCTGAAATACCTCGACGCGCTGCCGTTCGGAAGGTAGCGGGGCTGGCTCAGTTGTACTCGAAGTGGAAGTGCACTTCCACCGACGTCCTGGGATATCCCTTCGGCAGAGGATCGAACGGCGATGACTGCTTGACCGCGTCGAGCGCCGACTTGTCCCACGCCTCCAGCCCGCTCTTCATGTGCAGCTTGGCCTCGAGGAGGCTGCCGTCCCGAAGGATGGTGGCGATCACGACCGCCTTGCCGCCGGGCTTGGGTGTCTGCTCGGGCCTCTTCCAGGCGAGGCCGACCTTCTTGTGCACTTTCTGCATGTAGCCCGTATCGGTGAAATCGGAGGCGGGGTACATCTTCAGGTCGGGCGTGCCGGCCGCTGGGTGGGGCCCGGGCGTAAGGCACACGATCAGCACGAGCAGGATCGGCGCGATCGCAGCAACGGGATGCCGGTTCATGGCTCCTCCCTGGCTGAGGGGTGGATGGGATACGGAGATCATACAGGAGGAAGGCACGCCCCTGCAAACGGCCCATCGTTGTAGTAGGATGCGCCATGCTCGAGGATGACTGTTCATGAAGAGGATCGCGGGCGCGCTCGTCGTTTCCTCGGCGCTTTCCTTGATATCGGGCTCGATCCCGACCGCGCGGGCAGTCGAGTTCGCGCGGGCGCCAAGCGTCCTGCTGACCGACCTGAAAGGCGCCAGGTCCGTCATCGAATACAAGGAGCACAAGCTTACCCTGGTGAACTTCTGGGCCGTCTGGTGCCTCCCGTGCCGCGAGGAGATGCCCCAGATTGCGAAGCTCGCCGAGAAGTACGGCAAGGACGGCTTTCAGGCCGTCGGGGTGGCGGTGGAATCGGGCGAACCGGCCGATGTCCAGACGTTCCTCGACAAGCACAAGGACCTCGGGATCAAGTACAGGGTCCTGCTCGGCGACGATGTCGCGATGGAGAGGTTCGGCGACGTCAGTATCGTTCCGACCACCTACCTGTTCGACACCAGCGGCAAGCTGATCAAGAGCTACCTGGGTGTGCGGCAGGACTTCTACAAGGAAGTCAGCCAGGTCGTGCACGCTCAGCTGGGTCTGCCCCCCGCTGGAGCGACGTCAGGCGCCAAGCCCGGGGCAAAGGCTCTCGCCAAGGCGCCATCCGCGAAACCGTGACGGCGGATCTCAGTTTGTGAGGTAGGCGTAAAGCTGCACGCTCACCGTCTTGTCGGTCGTGTTGTACAACATCACTCGATAGCGGGCGAACCCGAGGGTCAATCGCGGCTGGCTGGAGTTGAAATAGAGGCTTCCCGCCGCGCACGACGCCTTCACTTCGAGGGGGAAGAGCATCAGACCTTTCTCCTCCAGCGCGCGCTGCACCAGGGGCTCATCAGGGATGAGCAAGGCGCCGACCTCTCCCGCCCGCAGGGAATCCCCGCGGACCTG
>JAWPNA010000180.1:0-5109 GCA_045402695.1 Acidobacteriota bacterium | reverse complement strand
CTCGCCCAGCCCTGGTACCTGCACCTCGAGGGAGCAGTGAGTGCCCTCGAACTGCCGCAGTGTCATTCCGAGGAAGGCGTCGCCACGGCCGAGCAGCTTCAGCAGCCCGGGTTTCTGTCGGAGAAGGGTCCCTCGCAGATCGGGGGTCAGAGCACCTTTGGGAGCTGCGTAGCGAAGTCGATCACCCTCGGCCCAAACGCGGACCCTCTGGCCACCGACCTGGACGAGAACCTCCCGAGCGCTCATAACACCCCCTCCTCAAGGTCCGCTTCAGGAATGTCGGCGTTGCCAGAGCGCTCAAGAGGGTCTGGGACCGGGTACGCAGAATCCGCACATTCCGCAGAATTGCCCTGGGTGCCTGGATTCTGCGTAAAGTGCGAATTCTGCGGAAGCCATAACGGATTCACCTCAAACTCGGGACTGGGCTTTCGGCCGGCCCCATGTCGCAACGATTGCTGCGCCAGGCGGATGTAGTTGTGCGCGACGAGCAACTCGAGGGGGATAATCATCGCGTCGACCCGTTCGAACCGACCCCTCAGGGCGTTGAAGGCCTCCCGCTTGGAGAACGACTGCTTGCCGTTGCGCTCGAGCCATCGGAGGATGTACTTGGCGAGTTCAACCTCGGGATCCGCGCCCATCTCTGCGAAGGCAGCCTTCGCATGAGGGATGAGGTACTGGCCGATCCGGATGGCATCTTCCAGAGTTCCGACAGCAACGGGCACCTCCCAGGACTGCCCTTTCTCAGCGTACTGTGCAACGTGGAGGAGTCCAGCGAGACGGGCGATGCCGCCCGCCAGCTTCGTTGCCCAATCGGCGTATAGCTCTAGGTCCGCAAACGCCCTCAGACGAGGTTCGAGTTCTTCACGGAACCGATCCAGTGCAGCTCGGGCATCGTGGGCGAGACACAGGTCATGCGCGCGCGGTTTGCCATGGTGATCTTTTTCCGGAAGCAGCTGCAGTAGTGCGATGATGTTCCTCTCGTAGGCGGCGCGGATGTGTTCCGGCAGGGACGGCGGATTGGTCGCACGGTGGCCTACCCAACTGCGGGGCATCCCGTAGAAGAACCTGGCCAGCAAGCCTCTGCCGCGGAATCCCGGTTTCGATGTGAGGCCCTGCAGCACCGCAGGCTGCACCGTGAGGCCGAGAGTGAGTGCAGGCTCGGAGACGTGCTCATCTCGACGGCTGACGCGGTCAACCCTGATCTCCCCGCCGTCCCACCCTTTGAGGTAAACCTCGAAGTTGGGCGAGCCGTCTCTCGCGTAACGACCGGCCATTAGATCGAAGATGCCACCCTCCTCGCTCAGGATGGCCATCCTGCCACCGTGGGTCGCCAAGAGCATCTCCAACTTTTCGGAGGTCACATCATCGGCGATCAGACGCGGGACTACCGGGACCTCGATCTCGGCAAGTTCCTTGGCCAGATCCTCGGCCTTCTTCTCCAGATCTTGCCGATGCTCGTCGGAGGCCTTGGACGCTTTGGTTTCCGCATTCTTGAGTCGGTTGGCTGCAATCTTCTGACGCGTCGTGGCACTGAGGATCTCGGGGCGCAACCGTTTCCCTTCCTCGCTCATGTATCGTTCCAGAGGTCGGGAGGCGGCAGTGTAGACAGCGCTCTTCCGGTTGCCTGGCGGCAGAGCAACAACGAAATAACCGTTGACGGGCACGTTCCAGCTCGGCGTAATGACGACCTTGAACTTCTTGGCGCTCGTAGTGGCTACGACAGCCAGAGAAAGCATCGCCGCCAGATCCGTAGGTGTCTGTGTGTCGGTGGATAGAGCCTCGACCCACTCCCGCAGCCAGCCGGGGAGAGCATCGGTGGGAAACGGCGGCAGATCGAACTCATTGAACGGGATCGGAGCTTGCCACCCGATCATCGCCGGGGTGTTCATCTTCGCGGCTCCTGTTCCCCGGCTTCGAGCCCAGAAGCGATGGTCCGGTCGATTTCGTATCCGGTAAGGCCACAGTCCGCCGCGGATTGTCTCAGTGCAGCGATAACAGTCGCTTCAGACAGGTGCCCCGCGGCGACGAGTTGGCCGAGACAGTAAGCTGCGCGGTTCAGGGTGTCGTTGCGAGAGCCTTCGCAGGAAATCCGAACGGCATGGACCTCCCTGGCCATGGCCGTGCGGCCGTATGGTGTCGTCCCGACTAACCTGGCAATCCGAGGCCTGATCCGTTCCGCAATTTGCGCACAATACGCAGAATGTCGCTCCCGGCCAGCCGTGATTTGGCGGTAGATCTCGTCCGGGAGCTCTGCCAGCGTCAATTCGTCTGGAGACAGCCCCTCGGCCCACTGATAGACCCTTCCCGTGTCCGGATGCAGGGACCCCACGAAGACCACCTGCCCACCGTCGCCGCGCACGTCCACGTGGGGAGCGAGCTTGCCAACGGAGTTGCCGACGATGCCTCCCGGATGTCGGAAGTAGAGGTGTAGACCGCCCGAGCCGGTGATAACCGTTACGGTGCGCGGCAGGTGCAGGCCGGAAGCATCCCCACCCTTCGCCGTGTCCACGTCGATGACTACGATCCCCGATACGGCACCAGTCCGCAGGCCGACGTTGCCGGCCCGGGCCCAGGTGATTGCCTGACTAGCTTCCGCCTTGGGGGCGGCCTGCCAGCCAGCCGATACTGGGACCTTCCCGCGCAATGGAGTCAGGGCCCAGCCTCGCTTAACCGCCTTGACCGATTCTGCGACGCGGAATGCGGCGCTCATCGGCCGGCTCCGTGAGTGGAGGTTTCACGAGTTCGGTCATCGATGAACGCGCGGATGTCCGACGGCCTGAAGCGGATGCAACTGCGCCGAGGACCACGATTCAGCACGACGTGCGGGAGGATCCCGCGGTAGACCCAGTCGTAGATCGTGCCCGGTCGGACCCCCAATACGGCAGCGACTCTGTTGGCGTCCCACAAACCATCCAGGATGACGTCCATACCTGTGACCTCCTTCCGTGACAGAAGTCGAAGACTCGACCTATGTCACAGGCACGGAGCATCGGGCCTATGTCGGAAAATCTTCGGTGGGAGTTGCTCTCGGAGGGTTGGAGACGTGGAGGTCATGGAGGAATCGAGGAAGGTGGCTACCTCAGCGCGGAGCTTTCCTACTGCATGCTCGACCTGGTTGCGCGTGACTCCGCAGTATCGTCCTGCAATCTCGAGAGTGACATGTCCACCGGTTAACTTAGATGGAGATGTCAGGTACTTCTGCGCCATCCAAACTGCAGCTGCTAGGTACCTGGAATCGACGGCTCCATTGCGCCAGTGGCGAATGGCGAGGTACACGGCAGCGAGCGCTTGCTCCCGTTGTGAAGTGAACACGGACTTGGCACCCTTACTGGGCCATCGTGGCCAAGAGAATTGGATATCGGCACCGAGTTTGGTCCTCATTGGCTCGCGATCAGGAAACGGCGGGCGTAACTGAAGCCGAACACGAACGAAGCCCTCGAGAATCGACATCAGTCTCCCCGTCCGGGGTGTCTCTGTCGCTGCGTCCTGGAGTTCCCGAAGGCGGTGGTTGTCCCTCCATCGCCACCATCTATCACCGGACAGAATCAGTGCGCAGTGTCGCACGAGGCGATTATTCAACCCTCTTCCGAAGATTACCGCGACCCTTCGCTGAACTGCCCGTCGCCAATGGGACGGCCGCAGGAGGCCGAGTTCCTCCGGGGAACTGAGCCCCGATTCCCATCCAGGCCCTTGTCCAGACTTGCCGCGCGTCATGTCGAGCATCGACGCCGACAGGTACTTGTTCCACAACCGCTTATTCTCGGACGGGCCAGGGGCAACTGGAGGCGCTTCTGGGAGGGCGCGGCACCACAGGACGGACAAGTAGTCAAGAGCATGTGTTTGGACGAGCCGCAGACTCTCCTCATCCTCGATCCGTCCATCACAGTCAACATGGATCGTCGGTACCGTGGGCCTACATGAGCGCGAAGCTGGTCCACCTGGACAACCAATGTGAACCGACGACACGCCTCGGATTACCACTTCTACGGGCTCCACAAGCCACAAATCCCCGTGCCCCATGTCCCCAACCACTCTTGGGCGCCATCGAAACTTGAGGTCTCGCCAACGCAGTCTTCGCCGCGCGTCGGTGCGGTTCCAAGAGCGCGGCGAGCGCCAGCCGTCGCTGCGTTGCATGTACTCATAGCGGTCGAGATCATCCCTCATGGCGGAAATAGCCTACCACCACAGAATAGTGAGCGCAATCACTCATGACTGTCTTTGACAATGGGGATCATGTCGGAAAGAATGCTCGCGATGCTTCCGCCGCGCCTGGTTTCCCGCACTCGGCTTCAGCGGAGAAACGCCCCGGTGGCCCGGGGCGAGTGGTACGTGGGACTACTTCAGGTTGGACTTGGCCTGCGTGACCAACGTTTCGAACGCCTTGGTGTCACCTGTCGCTGCGGCGAGCGCCGCCGACCTCACGAACCGCGTCGCGCCGGCCGGCCCGGCCGCGTCGTGGATGCGCGTGCGGTCCGCCTCGCTCAATCGGAAGGCGAACACGACCGGGTTCTCGACCTTCTCGCGCGGGGCCTTCTCCTTCTTCGGGGCGGCCGCCTTCGCGGAGCGCTGCTTGTTGGCGGCCTTCGAGCCGCGTACCTCCATCGCAATCTCGGCAGCGTTCTCGGTGGCTGCTTCCTTCCGCGCGGTCGCGGCCTGCTTCTTCGCGCTCTTTCTGCTTCCGTCGTCCATCGCATGCTCCTTCACGTCATGCGCCACCGGCAGCCCCAGCGCCAATCGCAGGGCATCGGGCGGCGCGTCTTCAGAACTCAACTCGTCCCAGTGCTTGGTGCAGACCCCGTGGCTGAGGTAGGTGATGTCCGCCTCGGCCCGGCACCTCTTCACCTCGCACCGATCCATCGATCAGCCCCGCGCCTCGCGCGATTGCTTGATCGTGACTTGGAACTCGCTGCCATCCTTCATCGTCACGACCAGTCCGACGTCGTGGGTCAGCATTCCCACGGACTCGAAGTCCTCGACGCGAATCACCTGCTCGGGATCGAGCGGCCCTTGCTCGGCACCACCCGCCTCGAGGATCAACACCAACTCCTCTGCGAACTGCTTCTCGTCCATCGGCTCCTCCTACGTCCGACCCACCGGGCGGATCTTGAT
>JAWPNA010000494.1:0-10686 GCA_045402695.1 Acidobacteriota bacterium | reverse complement strand
CTGAGGCGATGCTGGCGCGGGGCGGGGCTCACCGCCCCATCACGTTTCACGCTCCCGAGGAGATCTGCCGCTGGTGGGACCTGACGCTGGCCCATTGCCGCGCCACGGCTGCCGGCGCGCCGGAGGGAGTCACGCCCACCGTCAGCCAGTGCGTGGCGCTGGTCTTGCTGAACTTCCTCGAGGAGTGGGTCCGGCCCGAAGTGATCAAGAGCTCGCGCCGCTATCGCACCTTCACGCGCGACGGCTGGAGGTGCCAGTCTCCGGGGTGTGGCTCGCGCGCGCATCTGCACGCGCACCATGTGATCTACAGATCGCGCAACGGACCAGACGCCGGGTGGAACCTCGTGACCGTCTGTCGATCCTGCCATGAGATGATCCACTCGGGCTGCATCAGCGTGCGCGGCAGAGCGCCTCGCCATATCGAGTGGGCGATGGGGGTCAACGGCGCAGGCGACGTCAGGGAGCGGTACCGCAACGGGCTGAGGGTGGCGTGCGACCTGACCTGGAAGACGGCGACGTCGAGCGTGGCCGCGCCGCGCACGGTCGCACCGGATGACTGGAGGCAGAGCTGCGACGCGGTGGCGTGAAGACAGTTCGCATCAGTCGCCGGGCCGCGACGACCGCCGCCTGCGGCTCCAGAAGAGATACACCGGCACGCCACTGGCCATCACGGCCACGCCAATCGCCGCTTCGCGCGGTGAGCTCCAGATGGTGCTCACCACCAGCGCCGCCGAGAAGAGGATGAAGGCGGCGGGGGTCCACGGGTACCCCCACACACGATACGGGCGCGACGCCGCGGGCTCCCGGCGTCTCAGGACAATCACCGCGCCGGCCGCCAGCGCGTAGAACAGGAACTCCACGAAGATGACGTAGGTGAAAATCTGGTCGTAGCGGCCGGAAAACACCAGCAGCGACGACCAGACCGCCTGAAGCACGAGGGCGGCCAGCGGCACCGCCGTGCGCGGATCGACTCTGGCCGCGCTGTTGAAGAACAGTCCGTCCTTGGCCATCGCATAGTAGACGCGCGCTCCGGCCAGGATGAATCCGTTGTTGGCGCCGAGGCAGGAGATCGACACGAGGGCCGCGACGAGCCCCGCCCCCGCCGCCCCCACGACGGCCTGAGCGGCGCGCGACGCCACCAGGTCCGACCCCGCCATGCCGTCCACGCCCAGCACCACGAGGTAGGCCAGGTTCAGCGCGAGGTATAGCGCGATGACGATGAAGGTGGAGCCGATCGCCGCGCACGGGATGTTCCTGCCGGGCTCGCGCACTTCCCCAGCGATGTAGCTGACGTGGATCCAGCCGTCATAGCACCAGAGCGCCGCCACCATGGAGAGACCGAGCGCGGGCAGCAGCGGCAGCAGCGGGCCCTGATGCGAGAAGGGAGTCAAGTGCGCCAGGTCACCGGCCCAGAGGCCGAGCGCCACCAGCGCCACGGCCGCCCCGATCTTGACGGCGGTCAGGATGTTGCCCACCATCGCCCCCTGCCCCACGCCGCGCGTGTTGATCCAGGTCAGCGCCAGGATGGTCGCGATGGCCGTCATCTTGACGGCGAGAGCACCCATCGGCATGAAGTGGCCGAGGTAGGTGGCCGTGGCCACCCCCACGGCCGCAATCGATCCGCACTGGATGGCCACGAACAGCGCCCATCCGTACAGGAACCCCCAGGGCTGCCCGTAGGCGCGCTCCAGGTAGATGTAGATGCCGCCGGCCTCGGGCATCATCGCCCCCAGCTCGGCGATCACCAGCGCACCCAGCACCGAGAAGATGCCGGCCACGGCCCAGACGATCAGGTGCAGCGACGATGCGTCGAGGTCGCGCGCGATGGCGGCGGGCGTGATGAAGATCCCGGAGGCCAGCATCGTCCCCACGTTGATCAGGGTGGCGTCGAGCGGACCCAGGCTTCGTCGCAGCTCTGTTGAGGGCATCGGTGCGCCAGTATACGCGAGCCGCAGGGGGCGCGTGATACAATCGCGCACCCATTTCACAGGAGGATCGATCCCGTGGCCATCCCCATGATCGCTTGGTCCCACGATACCCTGTTTCTGCTTGCCTCCCATCCCGCCCGGTGGCTCTCCTGCGCCGGCCTCGCGCTGGTCGCGGGCCTCCCCCCGCTTCTGGCCGCCTTCCCGGAGGCCGAGGCCGTCAAGCGCGAGCTGAAGGCGAAGCACGGCGAGGCCGAGGCCGCGCGCATCGATCGCGGCGTGGATCAGGCGATGCGCTACTGGCGCCTTGGGGGCGGTGACGGCGACGGCGATGCCGCCGCGTTCGCGCAGTTCGCCCGCGAGGAGTTCCTGCCGACTGGTCCCGCCCTCGACGCCACGTTCGACCGGCTCGAGTTCGCGATGGAGAGACTCGGCGGCTACTTCAACTCGCTCGGGCGCGACCTGCGCCAAGGGGTGGACCTGGAGATCGGCCCGATGCTCCCGATCGACCGCCGGCTGGCGGAGTACGAGCCGGGGGCCCACTTCACCGACGACATGTTCGCGGGGAAGCTGGCCTTCGTGGCGCTTCTGAACTTCCCTCTCACGACACTCGACCAGCGCCTCGCCGAGGGGATGACCTGGTCGCGGCGCCAGTGGGCCGAGACCCGCTTGAGCCAGCGATTCGCATCCCGCGTGCCGGCGGAGGTGAACCGCAAGATCTCCAGCGCCTACGTCGCGGCCGAGACGTACATCAACGGCTACAACATCTACATGCACCACCTGCTCGGCCCGGACGGCAAGAGGGTCTTCCCGCAAGCCCTGCGGCTCATCACGCACTGGGGGCTGCGCGACGAGCTGAAGGCGGGCTATGCCGACCCCGCTGGTCTGCCGAAGCAGAGGATCATCCAGATGGTCATGGACCGGATCGTCACCCAGGAGATCCCCGGCGCCGTGATCAACAACCCCCTTCTGGACTGGGCCCCCCACACCAATGCCGTGACGCGCTCGACGGTCAAGGACGCGGAGCCTCCCGCGGGGGTCCCCGCGGGGGTCATGGCCGAGCCGCGCACCGACCGTGAGCCCGACGAGCGATACCGGATCTGGCTCGAGATCTTCCGGGCGAACCGGCTGGCCGATCCATTCCAGCCCGACAACCCCACATTCATCGATCGCCGCTTCAACGTGGACCGCGAGATCCCCGAGAAGCAGGTGAAGGAGCTATTCGAGTCGGTGCTGACGTCGCCGATGGGAGAGCGAGTCGGCCGCCTCATCGAGAAGAGGCTCGCGCGCCCCTTGGAGCCGTTCGACATCTGGTACGCCGGCTTCAAGCCGCGAGCGAGCTACTCCGAGCAGCGGCTCGACGACATCACGAAGAAGAAGTACCCGACGGTCTCGGCTTACGCAGACGACATGCCTCGCATGCTGGCGAATCTGGGGTTCACGCGGGAGCAGGCCCGGTTCCTCGCGGATCACATCGTGGTGGATCCCTCGCGCGGCGCGGGACACGCGCTGGGGGCGCAGATGCGCGACGACAAGGCGCACCTGCGCACGCGGGTCGGCGCCGACGGCATGGACTACAAGGGGTACAACATCGCCGTGCATGAGATGGGACACAACGTCGAGCAGGTCTTCTCTCTCAACAAGATCGATCACACGCTGCTGGCCGGCGTGCCCAACAACGCCTTCACAGAGGCGCTGGCCTTCGTGTTCCAGGCGCGCGATCTCGAGCTGCTGGGGCTCGCCGGCCCCGACGACAAATCGGTGCACATGCGTTCACTGGAGGAGTTCTGGGCCACGCGTGAGATCGCCGGCGTCGGCCTGGTGGACATGGCCGCCTGGCGCTGGCTGTACGATCATCCGGACGCTACACCCGCGCAGTTCAAGGGCGCCGTGGTCGGGATCGCCCGAGATATCTGGAACCACTACTACGCGGGGATCTTCAAGACGAGGGACGCGACCCTGCTGGCCATCTACTCCCACATGGTGAACTATGGAATGTACACGCCTGACTATCCGCTGGGTCATCTCATCGCGTTTCAGGTGGAGGATCACCTGAAGGAGAGCCGGCCCATGGGCCAGGAGTTCGAGCGGATCTGCCGGATCGGATCGATCACTCCCGATGCCTGGATGCGGCAGGCGGTGGGCGGGCCGCTCTCGGCCGATCCCCTGCTCAAGGCCGCCGCTGCGGCCACTGGGGCCATGGAGGCGGTGAAATAAACGTCACCTGGCGGACGGCCGGTCGATTGTTATCCGTGGAGCCCGTCAGGCCGCCTCGAGCCACGCGGACAGCTTCGAGACCTCCCGCGTGATGCTGCTCTCGGGCGTCGGACCCACCGAGACCAGATCGATGTCGCACTCGATCAGGTCCTCGATGGTCCGGATGTAATCCAGCGCTGCGCCCGGCAGGTCGCCGAGCGACCGGCAGCCCGTCGTCTCCTGCTTCCAGCCCTTCAGCAGGGTGTACTCGGGCTGACAGCTCGACAGCAGCCAGGATTCCGAGGGGAATTCCTTCATGAAGGTTCCTTTGTGGCGGTACCCCGTGCAGATGCGAATCTCGTCGAAGGCGTCCAGCACGTCGAGCAGCGTCAGCGCCGCGCTGTCCATGCCGTTGATCCGCGCGGCGTAGCGCGCCGCCACGGCGTCGAACCAGCCGCAGCGCCTGGGCCGGCCGGTCACCGTGCCGTACTCGTGACCGCGCTCCCGCAGAAGCCCGCCGGCGGCCTCGCGGTCCTCCGTGGGGAACGGCCCCTCTCCCACGCGCGTGCTGTAGGCCTTGAACACGCCCAGCACGCCGTCGATGCTTGTCGGGCCCACGCCCAGACCAGTGCAAGCGCCTCCCGCGGCGGCGCTGGAGGAGGTCACATAGGGGTAGGTCCCGTGATCCAGATCCAGCATGGTCCCTTGCGCCCCCTCAAACAGGACTCTCGATCCGGCCTTCATCTTCTCTGCCAGAAGCAGGGCGGTGTCGGCGAGGTAGGGCCTCAGCGCCTCCGCGTGCGCGAGGCAGGTGGAGAGGATCTGGTCCAGCGCCGCCTCGGAAGCGGCCGCCCCAGCAGCAAGCGATCCGGAGGCGGTGAAGAGGCTCACGGCCCCCGCCAACTTCCCCCGCAACGACTCGGCGTCGTACAGATCGATGACGCGGACGCCGGTGCGCGCCATCTTGCCGGTGTAGGCCGGCCCGACGCCGCGCCGTGTCGTCCCGATCTTGCCGTGGCAGCCCGACTCCTCGCGCGCGGCCTCCCACTCGAGATAGGGCGACAGGATCACGTGCGCCCGGCCGCTGATGAACAGGCGACCGCGGATCGAGACACCGGCGGAGACGAGCTGCTCCATCTCCGACAGCAGGGCGGCGGGGTCGATCACCATACCGTTGCCGATCACGCAGGTGACCGAGGGGGTCAAGATCCCGGAAGGGATGTGCCGCAGCGCGTACTTGGTCTCTCCCCGGCGGACCGTGTGTCCCGCGTTGGGGCCTCCCGAGTAGCGCGCGACGATGTCGAAATGGCGCGTGATCAGATCGACGACCTTGCCCTTGCCTTCGTCGCCCCACTGACCGCCGATCAAGACGATGTTGGCCATCCCGCCGATCCCTTAACAGTGTGGTGACAAACGACCGTAGGCCGCGCAGCATATCACAGGCGCGTGCCGCGAAGGCATCCATGCCGCGAAGCCAGTCATGTGATGGCCGGCCATGTGACATGTGATAGGATGGCGGTCGTCTTCGGCAGGATCGCGCGGCACGCCCTCAGCTCCTACCTCTGACTATGGAAACGGTCACCCTCGACGGCGATCATCTCACGCTTGAACAGCTCGCGCGGATCGCGGGAGGAAACGTCCGTCTCGAGATGGACGCGGCGGCGCGCGAGCGGGTGCGGCGATCGCGCCGCGCTCTGGAGGAGCTGCTGTCTCGCGGGACCCCGGTGTACGGGGCCAACACCGGCTTCGGCTTGCTGAGCGACGTGCGGATCCCGGACGATCAGGTCGAGCGTCTGCAGGAGAACCTGATCCGCAGCCACTGCGCGGGCACGGGCGAGCCGCTCCCCCCCGGCGTGGTGCGCGCCATGATCGCGCTGAGGGCCAACGTGCTCGCGCGGGGCCACTCCGCGGTGCGCGACAGTCTGGTGGATGGGTTGCTGGCCCTCTACAACGCCGGGATCGTGCCCGTCATACCTTCGCGCGGATCGGTGGGCGCGAGCGGCGACCTCGCCCCGCTGGCCCACCTGGCGCTGGCGCTCATCGGAGAAGGCGACGTCTTCCACGATGGAGGACGGCTCCCGGCCGCCCGGGCGCTGACCGCGGCCGGGTTGCGGCCGATCCGCCTGGCGAGCCGCGAGGGGCTGGCGCTGGTCAACGGCACGCAGGCGATGACCGCATCCGGCGCGTTGTCGCTGCTCGCGGCGCAATCGCTGATGACGCAGGCCGACATCGCGGGCGCCATGACGCTCGATGCCCTGCTGGGAAGCGGCCGTCCCTTCGACGAGCGCCTGGCCATGCTGCGGCCGCACCCCGGTCACGTCTCGTGCGCCGCCAACGTGCGGAAGCTGCTCGAGGGCAGCCAGCTCATCGAGTCGCACCGCTCCTGCGGCAAGGTGCAGGACTCCTACTCGCTACGGTGCATGCCGCAGGTGCACGGCGCCGCGCGCGACGCCTTGAGCTACGCGCGCGGCGTGATCGAGATCGAGATCAACGCGGTCACCGACAACCCCATCTTCTACCCGGAGTCGGGCGAGGCGTTGCCCGGCGGCAACTTCCACGGCGCCCCCGTGGCCCAGGCGATGGACCTGGTGTGCATCGCGGTGACCGACGCCTGCGCGATCTCGGAGCGCCGCACCGACCGGCTCACCAACCCCGCCATGAGCGGCCTTCCCGCGTTTCTCGCGTGCTCGCCCGGCCTGGAGTCAGGAATGATGATGGCACAGGTCACCGCGGCGGCCCTCACGTCGGAGAACAAGACCCTCTCGCACCCCGCCAGCGTGGATTCGATCCCGACCGGCGCCGGCAAGGAGGACCACGTCTCGATGGGCCTCACCGCCGCGCTGAAGGCCGCGCGGGTGGTGGACAACTTCGAAGCGGTCCTTGCCATCGAGCTGATGTCGGCAGCGCGCGCGCTGGACATCCGCCGGCCGCTGAGCTCCTCGCCGGCGCTGGAGGCGGTGCACGCGGCCATCCGGAGGAAGGTTCCGGATCTGTCGGAGGATCGCGTCCTGTCCACAGACATCGAGACGATCCGCCGCATGCTGCGCGAGGGGATCCCCAGGATTGCGGCCGAGTCCGTCACGGGTGCGCTCCGGTGAGACGGGAAATCCGAGCCCCGAGAGGCACCACCCTCTCCTGCAAAGGATGGCCCCAAGAGGCGGCGCTGCGCATGCTGATTAACAACCTGGACCCCGACGTGGCGGAGATGCCCGACGAGCTGATCGTGTACGGCGGCTCGGGCAAGGCCGCGCGCAACTGGGAGTGCTTCGACGCGCTGGTGGCGTCGCTGAGGCAGCTCGGCCACGACGAGACCCTTCTGGTGCAATCGGGCAAGCCCGTGGGCGTCTTCACCACGCACGCCGATGCCCCGCGGGTGCTCATCTCCAACGCCATGCTCGTCCCCGCGTGGGCCACGTGGGATCACTTCAGGGACCTGGAACGCCGGGGCCTGATGATGTTCGGCCAGATGACGGCCGGCTCCTGGATCTACATCGGGACACAGGGGATTCTCCAGGGTACCTACGAGACG
This sequence comes from Acidobacteriota bacterium, assembly GCA_045402695.1. Classification (GTDB taxonomy): domain Bacteria; phylum Acidobacteriota; class Polarisedimenticolia; order JACPZX01; family DASXTC01; genus JAWPNA01. The sequence goes on along the minus strand of JAWPNA010000494.1, from coordinate 3,036 downwards.
TTCGCCGCCGCGGCGCGCCGCCACTTCTCGGGCAGCCTGAAGGGGCGCCTGCTGCTGACCGCGGGCCTCGGCGGCATGGGTGGCGCCCAGCCGCTGGCGGGCACCATGAACGGGGCGGTCGTGCTGGCGGTGGAAGTGGACCGGGCGCGCATCGAGCGCCGGCTCGCCACGAACTACTGCGACCTGATGGAGACCGATCTGGATCGCGCCCTGCGGGTCGCGATGGATCACAAGGCGCGCGGCCAGGCCATCTCCATCGCCCTGCTGGGCAACGCCGCCGACGTCTATCCCGAGATCGCCCTGCGCAAGGTGGTGCCCGATCTGGTGACCGATCAGACCAGCGCCCACGACAACCTGAACGGCTACGTGCCCAACGGCATGCCCTACGAGCAGGCAGTCGAGCTGAGACGCGCCGATCCGTCGCTCTACATCGAGCGGGCCATGTCCGCGATGGCCCTGCAGGTGCGCTCGATGCTGGCCCTCCAACAGATGGGCTCGGTGGTGTTCGACTACGGCAACAACATCCGCGGCCAGGCGAAGACGGCTGGGGTGGCGGAGGCGTTCGACTTCCCCGGCTTCGTTCCGGCCTACATCCGGCCCCTGTTCTGCGAAGGGAAGGGTCCGTTCCGCTGGGCCGCGCTGTCCGGCGATCCGGCCGATATCCACCGCACCGACGAGGCGATCCTCGAGACGTTTCCCCAGGACGATCAACTCTGCCGGTGGATCCGTATGGCGCGCGACCGCGTGAAGTTCCAGGGGCTGCCCGCCCGGATCTGCTGGCTGGGGTACGGAGAGCGCGACCGGTTCGGTCTCATCATCAACGATCTGGTGGCGCGCGGGGAGATCAAGGCGCCGATCGTGATCGGGCGCGATCACCTCGACGCGGGGTCGGTGGCCTCTCCCAACCGCGAGACCGAGGGGATGCGCGACGGCACCGACGCGGTGGCCGACTGGCCGATCCTCAACGCGCTGCTCAACACCTCCGCGGGGGCCACGTGGGTGTCGGTGCATCACGGAGGCGGCGTGGGGATCGGGCTGTCGATCCATGCCGGAATGGTGGTCGTGGCCGACGGAACCCCCGAGGCCGCGCGACGGCTCAAGCGCGTGCTGACGGCCGACCCGGGCACCGGCGTGATGAGGCACGCCGACGCCGGCTATCCCGAGGCGATCTCCGTGGCCCGCGAACGGGGCGTGAAGATACCCATGATGCCGGGCCTCCCCGAGACAAAGAGCGTATGAGCGAGATGCCGGCGGCCTTCAGCTCGGCGCGGGCTCGGCTCGAGACGGAGATCCTGGGAGCGGCGATGGCCGCCTCGCCGCGGATCCAGGTGATCGCGGCGCCGCGGGGCGCGGGCAAGACCACGGCGCTCGCGCGCCTGACGGCCGCCGCGCGCCGGGCCGGCAGCCTCGCCGCGCGCATCGAGTTCGAGAAGATCTGCACGATCCCCACCCAGTTCGCGCGATACCTGTCCTGTGGGCTCGACGCCGCGGCGCGCGCCTGCGGGTCGGCGCCGGGTCCACGCGCCGCCCACCTGAAGACCGCCCTGGATGAGGAGGCCGCGCGCCGCAAGCCCGACTTCGTCCTGCTACTGGATCTGTCGTTCGCCTACCCGCAGGCGGTGGCCGAGGACTCGGGGCGATCGCTGCTCCTGCTCGCCGACGAGGTCGGAGAGGTCCGCGGGCTTCAGCGCCACTCCGGCCTGCGGGACTGCCTCCGGCTCGTGGCGCGGAGGCTCGCCACATCTTCTTCCGTGTCGGTCGTGGGGACGGTCTCGCCCGCCTCGCGGCCCGGACGATTCCTGGATCTTCTGCGCTCGGAAGCCGGAGAGGATCTCCGCGTCGTGTCATGGCCTCCGTTGGAAAGAGAAGAGCTGGCCGCGATGCTGGCCTCCTGGGGATGCCGGGCTTCCTCTTCCCTCTCTTCCTCCTCCTCCTCCATGGCGGCGGTGGGCGGCCTCGACATGTGGATGAAGGCCAGCGCCGGACGGCCGCTGTACGCGGAGATCCTGGCCCGGCGCGTGGCGCGAGGCGAGGACCTCGTCTCGGCGCTGGATCAGGCGATGCGACCGCCCACCGGCGCGCTGCATCAGGAATGCCGCTTCGACTATCACCTGCTGGTGGAGCGCAGCCGCGGGCATGCGGCCGTGAGGGCGATCCTCGATCTGCTGGCCCGCCGGCCCGGGTTGAACCTCACCGGCATCGCGAACCATCTGCGCATCGCCCCGCCTACGGCGCTCGACTATCTGTCCTGGCTTCTCGAGGTGGAGTTGATCCGCAGAGACGGCCCCGGCTACATCTGCGACGACTCTTTGCTGCGGCTGTGGGTGATCCTGAACGGTCCCCAGCCGGTCGATCAGCGAGAGGAGATCGCCCGCTTTCTCGAGGAACCGCTCGCGGCGCCGGCGCCGCCCCCGGCGCGGCGCGGCCGCAGGCCCGGGTCGCGCCCCGCCGCGGTCGCAGCCTTCGTTGGGCCGCCCGAGCCTGAGGCCCCCGAATCGTCCAGTCACGATCTTCTGATGGAGATTGATTGAGACCGTCTCCACCGCGCCCTATAATGCCCGCCCTGAGGTGACGACGGATGGTTCGAGTGGTTCGATCGGCTCGAAGAAGGCTGGGTCCTGCAATCCTCCGCATGGCCGTCGCTCTGGCACTGGCGTCCGCGGCAGGACTCACCGATGGCTGCACCCTCGCGTCAGCGCAGGAGCAGCCCGCGCAGCAAGCCCCTCCGGAACAACCCCCCGAAACGCAGAATCAGCCTCCCGCCGGGCAGCCCCCGGCTCAGCCGGCGACCCCGGTACCCCCCCAAGCCCTCAACGTGGCGCGTGTCCTGGAGCTGCTGCGTGCCCGAACGCCGTCGGCGGTCCTGGTGCGGATGATCGAGACGGAAGGCGGAGCGTTCGACTTGACCGTGGAGGACATCGTGCGGCTGCGGCGGCAAGGCGCATCGACCGATCTTGTGCTGGCGATGGCGCTGCACTCGACGGTGGAGATCGCCGCGCCGGCAGGCGCCGAGCCGGTCGCGCCGGCGGCGCCGAC
>JAWPNA010000269.1:0-16631 GCA_045402695.1 Acidobacteriota bacterium | reverse complement strand
CGCCCCGTCGTCTCGTATCCCGACAGCGCCGCGCGCGCGAGCATCATGTGATCCTGCGCGAGCGTGGGATCGTAGCCCGCCTCAGGGGGAGGGAAGACACGATGCTGCAGCGGCGCACCCTGCGGCACGGCCGCCAGCAGGCGGTCCAGAGCTGCCAGCGCGCCGTCGCGCGCGTCATCGCGCCCCAGCACCTGGTGCGCCTCGAGAAGGGCAATGACGGCCGACGAGCATGAATCCACGTAGATCGCCCTCTCCACGGGCGGGGCCTGCCTCGACGCGCGGGCGCGGGTGAGCGCCTCGAGGATCTCGGCCTCGCCGGCACGCACAGCCGCCTCTGTGCTTCCGATCTTTCCGGCCGCGTCCTTGCGGCTCATCGCGAGGTAGAGCAGGCTGCGCGGCGGCGGCCCCAGGAGGATCTCGCCCTGCGGGGTGATGTTGAACAGGGCGCCGGCGAGTTGTTCGCGGCCGGCTGGAACGGTCTTGCCATACTCCTCGGCCGCCCACGAGTAGTAGAGCCCTTTCGGCTCCTCCCATGAGGAGGCGGCCCACTGGCCCACGAAGAACCCTCCTGCCGGATCGCGCAGCGGGCCGAGCAGGTAGTCGGTGGTTTTCTCCGCGACGATCCTCAGGTCGACATCGGACGTCGCCTCGTAGGCCAGCAGATAGTCCAGCAGGATCGGGGCGTTCAAGCTGAGGAGCTTCTCGAAATCCGGCAGGCGCCACGCGGCGTCGGTGGCGAGCCGATGGAACCCGCCCGACAGCCTGTCGTAGATCGCACCCTGTTCCATGCCTCTGAGTGTGCCGAGCATCGCATCGAGCATGGCGGGATCCTGCGACCGGTGTTGAATGGTCGCCGCAAGCTCCACCGCGTCGGGAGTGAGGTCCCGGGGGGACGGCCCGAAACCTCCATGCTCGCGATCGAGGAGTCGCAGCATCTCCTTGCCGATCTCATCGATCAGCGCGCGTGAGATCTCCGGCGCGCGCGCGACGGCCCTCTCCTTCTCGAAGGCCGCATTCGCGAGCGCACGCGACTCGCCGTAGCTCCCCCGCTTGGTGGCGTAGAGCTCGGCCACCCTGCCGAGCAGGGTCCTCAGCCCCAGCTTGCCACGAATGCGATCTTCCAGCCGAATGTAGGAGCCGCCGTACAGAATTTCGCCCGAGTCGAACAGGAACGCGGTCAGCGGCCAGCCCGCCCCCTGGTGGTTGACCGCCTCCGCGGCGATCTGGTAGCGCGAATCGATGTCGGGCCGCCGATCGCGATCCACGCGCACGGGGATCCACTTCTCGTTGACGAGACGGACCACCTCGGGATCGGTGAACGTCTTCTCGTCGGCCCACAAGGACGCACGTGACCAGCGGGCCTGCACGTTCAGGAGGATCGGCTTTGACTCTGCGGCCGCGCGGGCGAACGCCTCGCTGGACCACTCCAGCCACTGGATCGGCCGGGATGTGTCCGGCGGGCCGGTCGGAGCTGTCTGCCGCGCCATCGATACGGTCATCGCGATCGACGCCACGGCTCCGAGCCAGGCTGCCCGGCGGATCATCATCGCTCGATCTCTCCTAAGATGCGCTTTTCCTTGAATGTCGAATCGGCTGACATTCTAGATGAAAACCCGCGCCGGCGCCCGCCGGCTGGCGTCGTTTCACTATAATGACCTAGGAGTGTGTCCGAGTCATGTCCTCGACCCAAGCGCCGCCGGAGCTGATCTTTCTCGCCGCGTTGCTCGGGGGGTTCCTTGCCGGCAGCCTCCCCTTCTCGGTCTGGATCGGACGCCGTGCGGCCGGCGTGGACGTGCGACAGCATGGCTCGCGCAACCCCGGCGCCGCCAATGTGTGGCGCACCGCCGGCCGGCTCTCCGGAGCGCTTGCGGGCGTGGCCGACGCCGCCAAGGGAGCGGCGGCCGTGTGGCTCGCCTGGCGGCTGGGGCTTCCCGACGCGCTCGCGGTCTGGGTCGGGACCGCGGCGGTGGCCGGGCACGACTTCTCCCTGTTTCTCGGGTTCCGCGGCGGTAAGGGAGGCGCCACGATGCTCGGAGTCCTGGCCTGCTTCATCTTCCCCGAGCTGCTGGTGGTGCTGGCGATCTGGATCCTGATGAGTCTGTTCCATCCCGCCCGCAAGTTCCTGTGGAGCATCATCGCTCTCAGCGTCAGCCCGATTCTGGCGGCGATGACGGGGCGGCTCCCGCTCCCCTACTTGGGGGCTCAGCCGCCACGCCCCGCGCCGGTCGTGGCCGCTGCCGCGCTGCTGGTCGCGCTCTTGTGGTCCCGCGTCGCGCCAGGTCTGCGGAGGCCGGTTGCCTGAGCTCAAGATCAAGCGGAAGCTGTTCCGGACCGTCGGGCTCTTGTTCCCGGCCCTGTACGCCGCGGGAGACGCCGCCCGCGCCGGGGCTGGATGGATCGCCGCCTGCGCCGTGCTGGCGATGTTCCTTCTCGTCATGCTCGCGCTTGAGTACGCTCGCTTTCGACGCCCCGGCGTCAACCGGTGGCTGTTCTCCCATTTCAGCGGCTTCACGAAGGAGAAGGAGCGGGAGCGCATGTCGAGCACGACGCTTTTTCTTCTCTCATGCCTTCTGGCGATTCTCATCTTCAACAAGGCCGTGGCCATCGCGGCAATGCTGATGCTCGTGTTCGGCGATCCCGTCGCCGAGATGATCGGTGTCCGGTGGGGGCGCGTGCCCCTGCTGGGCAAGACCCTCGAAGGAACAATGGGTGGCCTTGCCGCCTGCCTGCTCGCCTCGGCGCCGCTCGCTGCCACCTCCCTGGGCCCGGCTCCCCTCGTGCTCGCCGCCGGGGCCGCGGCCGCCGCGTTGTTCGAGTTGATCCCGGTGTCGATAGACGACAACTTCTCCATTCCGCTGGGCGCCGGCGCCGTGATGACGCTGGTGCAAGCGCTGCCTGCGGCCGGGGGGACCGGCGTCATGGTGATGTCTCCTCTGCTGGAAGGCGCGCTGGCCGCCGCCCTGCGCTAAAGGATGACGACCCGTCGTCTTGTCTCACGCCTGCTGATGCTCGCGCTGATGGGCGGGGTCGCGGGCCTGTGCCTGCTGGCATGGTCGTACCTGCGGGTGGACCGATCGGTCACTGACCGGGCCGCGCGTGCTTCCGCGCCGTCTAAGCCGTCCCGCCCGTCCGGCCCATCAGGAGAGGCAGCGCGAGCCGCGCGCGACGCGCATGTGGGGCGTGCCAGGGAGCTGCTCGGCGCCTCCAGCTTCGAGGAGGCGATCACCGCGCTCGACACCGCGCTGGCCGCGGCCCCCGGCGATGCCGAAGCGCTGGCCCTTCAGGTGCGCGCCTTCCGGGCGCTCGGCCACTACGGCGCCGCCCGTGCGGCGGCTCGCCGGATCCTGGAGACCTTTCCGCAATCGCCTCTCGCGCACATCCTTCTCGCGTCGATCTCGCTGCAGGAAGGAGACGCCCGTTCCGCGCGGGCCGATCTGGAGCGCGCCGCCGAGCTGGACACCTCCTCGGCGCAGGCGGTGGCGCAGCTTGCGATGCTCGATGTGATGGAAGGAAAGGTCGAGGAAGCCCGCCGGCGCGCCGCCGGGGCGCTCTCGTTGGAGCCGGACAACGCGGTCGGCCTGCGCGTCCTGTCTCGGGTGAGCCGCTCGGTGCCGGAGCTGATCTCGATCTACAGCCGGCTGATCGAGGCGATGCCGTCCGACCTGCTCGCGCGATCCTGGCTGGAGCTGCTGCGCGCCTGTCGCGCGCCCGAGGTCAACCACATCACACGGGTGGAGTCCGAGGCGGTGCTCCCCTATCAGGTGGAGCAGGACGGCCGCATCTACCTTCGAGCCGGCATCTCCGGGATGAGGAACCTGAAGCTTCTGGTGGACACGGGAGCCTCGGGGCTGGTGCTCTCCGAGTCCCTGTCGCGTCGGCTGGGAATGAAGCTGCACGAGTTCTTCCAGAGCGCCGGGATTGGCGGGATGAAACGCCATTCGCATCCTGTTCTGCTCGACGCGCTGGATCTGGGGCCGGTGCGCGCGCGCGCCGTGATGGCGAGCGTGTCGGATCTTCCTCCAGGGCTCGACGGCATCATCAATCCGATCATCCTCGCACCGCCGGGCAGTCAGACGTATCTCGAGATGAGGCCGGAAAGCGGGGTGATCGCCGTCGTGAAACCGCGCTCCTTGGACCGCGGGCCGCCCGCCTCGCCATCTCCCGACTCGAGGGGCCGGTGGGTGACGGTTCCTTATCTGGCCGACGGATCGCACATCATCTTCAGCGTCGTCCTGGCCCAGCGGCCGGCGAGGGCGCTGCTCGACACCGGCTCCGCCGTGGACCTGGTCGACCGAACCGTGCTCAAGCGGATCCCCCAGGCAATGGTGCGGCCCGCCTCCCAGGCCGGCGCCGCGCTGCTCGGATTCGCGGGGCAGGTCGAGGACGCCGAGACCTTGGACGAAATCGCCCTGCGGATCGCCGGCCGGGATTTCATCACCCGCCACCTGTTCGTGGTTGACCTCAACGGCGAGGCGTTCCGGTTCCAGGTCGACCTCGACGCCGTGGTGGGGATCGGGCGCCTCGCGGCCTTCGATCTGCGGATCGATCCGGGCGCCGGCACGCTTTCCTTCCGTCCCATCGAGTGAGTCGGACCGCTCACGGCTTCGACCCGGACACGAACACCGAGTAGGCTCTGGAGGCTTCCACCATCGGCACGAGCGCCTCGGCGATCATCCGGTGGCCGATCCTGTTCGGGTGGCACTTGTCATTCAAGTAGACGGCCAGCCACGGGTAGTCCGCGAGCATCGCGGGGCCGTACAACGCACGGTAGGGCGCCATCTCCCCGGCGAAGCGACGCCCCGCCTGGACGTCTTCCACGGCTCCTCCCAGCAGCTCCTGCGTATCGAGCAGCGGGGTCCCGGTGTACTTCGCCGCGGCCCGGATGGGCTCGGACATCTCACCCGGCACGCAATTGGTCACAAAGATCGGGTCGACTCCGTGGCTCCTGGCGAATCGCGCCATCTCCGTCATGTGCCGCCACGATCTCTCTGGCCCCACGTTGTAGACGGCCTGCGACTCCTCCCGCTCGCCGCCTTGGGAGGGACTCATCCTGCTCAGGAGAAACGCCGCATAGATCTGGTACGCACGGCTGTAATAAAGGAGATCGCGCACGGCGCCCGACCATCCCATGTTCCTGCGGTACACATCCTCGAACGCCTCGGGCACTTTGCTGTAGTCGTTCGAGCCGTAGGAGAGCGTCACCAGATCCGGCTGATACCGCATCGCCTCCCTCTGCAGCAGGATCAACCCCTGGAACGAGGAGTAGCCGCACACGCCCAGATTCACCACCTCGATGGGCGAGGCCGGGTGCCTCGAACGCAGCGCGGCCTCCAACAGGTGCGGGTAGATCCTCCCGGTGTCCACCCCCCACCCGAACGTGGAGGAGTCCCCCAGCGCCACGATCCTGAACGTGCGGGGCGGCTTCACGTACGGGACCTCCCGCGCGTTGAATCCTCTCGCGTTGGTATGAAACGTCCACCGCGTGCGCGCGCGGATCTCCGGTGGGGCCATCACGTCGGTCAGCGGCAGGTCGAGACCCGGCCGCAGCCTGTAAAAGAGGTACCGGTCCCAGAGGTAGGTCCTGTAGTAGTTGCGTAGGTCCTGAGGCGAGCCGGACAGCAGCTCGATCCACCGGCGTTCCTTGATCAGGATGTTTCGGTCGAGCCAGGCGGGCACCGAGGCCTGCCGGCTCAGCGCCGGCTCCACTCCCAGCAAGCGCACGGCGGCTTCCACCACCCCGAACACCAGGATCGGGGTCATCATGATGAGCATCCATCCGAGCGGCCTTGTCCACCGGCTCGACGAAGACCTCCTCCCCTCACCGTCTCGGTTCACCGTGGGCCGTCACTCCTACTGTTCACATCGTTTTAACGCGGGGTTCACAGACCATTGACCACCGCGCGCGACGCTCCGGGTGACCCTCCAGTGGAGGATCAACCGGATTACCGCGATCCGGAGGATATAATAACCGTCAGGCCCACGATGGACAGAATCGAACGTCACTTCGAAAAGGACCTCGAGAACCTCAGCGAAGCGATCCTCCGGCTGGCCAGCCTCACGCAAGAGGCGATCGAGAGAGCGCTTGCCGCGCTCACCTGCCGCGACTCGGAGGTCGCGCGGCGCGTCATCGCGGGTGACGAGGAGATCGACCAGCAGGAGCTGGTGGTGGATCAGCTTTGCACCGACCTGCTCGCGCTGCGCCAGCCGATGGCCTCGGATCTGCGCTTTCTGACCACGGCACTGAAGATCGCCCCCGAGATCGAGCGGATGGGAGATCAGGCGGTCAACATCAGCGAGCGCGCCATCGAGATGAACCAGGAGCCCCTGCTCAAGCCGCTCATCGACATCCCCCGCATGGCCGTGATCGCGGTGGGCATGCTGCGGGGAAGCCTCGACGCGTTCGTGCGGCGCGACGCGGATGCGGCCCGGGAGATCATCAAACGGGACGACGAGGTGGACCTCCTGATGGAGCAGGTGTTCCGCGAGCTTCTTTCCTACATGATCGAAGATCCACGATCGATCAGCCGCGCCATCCGGCTCACGTTCGTCGCCAAGTACCTGGAGCGGATCGCCGACGGGTGCACCAACATCTGCGAGATGGTGGTGTTCATGGCCGAGGGGCGCGTGATCCGCCACGGGGGGTTCCACCCGAGACCGCACGAGGGAGGCAGTTGAGCGCCGCCGGGCGGAGGAAGATCCTCATCATCGAGGACGAGGCCGACATCGCCGCCTCCCTCAGGTACAACCTGGAGAAATCGGGCGGCTACACCGTGGCGACCGCCGACTCCGGGGAGACGGGGCTTGCCCTGGCGCGCCAGAAGAACTTCGATCTGGTCATCCTCGACCTCATGCTCCCGGGAATGGACGGCCTGGAAGTGTGCCGCGCCGTGCGCGCCTCCGCCGACACCGCTCACATGCCGCTCCTGATGCTGACGGCCAGGGTCGAGGAGACCGACAAGCTCGTGGGCCTCGAGATGGGGGCCGACGACTACCTGACCAAGCCTTTCAGCATGAAGGAGGTCCTGGCCAGGGTGAGGGCCCTGCTGCGCAGGGCGCGTCGAGTGGAGGCGCCTGCTGCCTCGGCCTATCGCGGCGGAGGCATCGAGATGGATTTCGAGGGGCACGTGCTGCGATCCGGAGGAAAGGAGGTTCCCCTGACGCGGATGGAGTTCGCGCTGCTGTCCGCCCTCATCAAGAGCCGCGGCCGCGTCCTGACGCGTGACCACCTCCTGCAGAAGGTCTGGGAATACGAGTACACCGAGTCCACGCGCACCGTGGATGTCCACGTCCGCCGCCTGAGGCAGAAGCTCGGCTCGCCCGGCGACCAGATCGAGACCATCGTCGGCGTGGGGTATCGGTTCCGCGAGCGCGGCGGCTCCACCGGCGACACTTGAAGATCCGGCGGCGCCTCCTCGTCACTCTCGCGCTGTTCATCTCCATTGCGGCGCTTGCGATCGACCTGTGCGCGAGCTACCTCGTCGATCGCGCCGTGCGCGAGCGGGCCGCCGCGCGGCTGTCGGCTGAATCGTTGCTGCTCGCGCGCGCCGTGGAGGCCCGCTGGCCCGGCTCCTCCGCCGACGCCGACCGATGGGCCGACGAGACCGGGGCCTCCCTGGGAGTCCGGGTGACCCTCATCGACCCCTCTGGCATCGTGCTGGGCGACTCCCAGGTCCCGCTTCACGATCTCCCATCGCTGGACAACCACCTTTCGCGTCCCGAGGTCGAGCGCTCCGCCGCCGGCGGCACCGGGGAGGCCACACGCTACAGCGACAGTCTCGGCGTGTCGATGGAGTACTTCGCGCGCCGGGTCGGGGCCGCCTCATCACCACGAGGATACGTCCGATTGGCCATCCCGGCCGCCGACCTGAGAGCCATCTCCGGCCGGTACCGTCTCGCGCTGGGACTGGTGGTCCTCGTCTGTCTGGCCCTTCTGGCATCCGTCGCCCACGTGATGGTAGGCCGGTTCTCCCGTCCCATCGAGCGCCTCAGCCGGATCGCCGATTCTGTCGCATCGGGGGGCTACGACATCCCGCTCGAGCACGATTCGCGCGATGAGATCGGGGACCTTGCCGTTTCCGTGGACCGCATGCGCCACGCCCTTCTGGATCAGATGGCGGTCGCCGAATCCGAACGGCGCCTCCTCGCCTCGATCCTCGCGGGCCTGCGCGAGGGAATCCTGGTGGTGGACAGCAATCGCCATCTGCTCCTGATGAACGAGTCGCTCAGGAGCATCTTCGGAGCCGAGCGCGGTACCCCCGCCGGGACCCCGATGTTCCAGATCGTATGGGACCGGACGGTGGTCGAGGCGTTCGAGGAGGTTCTCGCGCGGGGCGCCGACGTGCAGCGCCGCGTCGCGACACCTTCGGGCAGGTCGTTCGAGCTGAACGTCACTCCCTTCAACGATGCCGCCGGGCGGCAGACGGGCGCGATCGGCCTGTTCTTCGATGTCACCCGCCTCGAGGCGCTCGAGAAGGTCCGCCGCGACTTCGTGGCCGACATCTCCCACGAGCTGCGCACGCCTCTCGCCTCGGTGCGGGCGGCTGTCGAGACCCTGACGGGCGGCGCGGTCGCCGAGCCCGAAACCGCCGAGATGTTCCTGGCGATCGTGCAGAAGAACACCGCCCGCATGGAGGCGATCCTGAACGACCTCACCGATCTCTCGCTCATCGAGACCGGTGCCATCACCCTGTCGCTCGCGTCCGTGGACGTGGCGGCCGCCGTCCGCGAGGCGGCCGCATCCTTAGCTGCGCGCGCTTCGGCCCGCAGGATCAGCATCGAGACGCGCGTCGCCGAGGGTCTCGAACTCACGGCCGATCGCCGCCGCCTCGATCAGGTCCTCACGAACCTGCTGGACAACGCCATCAAGTTCAACCGCGAGGGGGGCACGATCGTCGTCTCCGCCCACCGTGAGAAGGACAGGATCGTGATCGAGGTGGAGGACACGGGCCCCGGCATCCCTTCCGAAGCGCTCGATCGCATCTTCAACAGGTTTTACAGGGTCGATCGCGCGCGCAGCCGCGAGGCCGGCGGCACCGGATTGGGGCTCGCCATCGTCAAGCACCTGGTCCTGCTCCACGGCGGCGCGATTCACGCCGAGAACCGCGCCCAAGGGGGCGGCCGGTTCGTGATCGAGCTGCCGGCGGCCCCGCGGATTTAACTCCCCGTTCACTCTGCTCACATCCTCCCTAAACATCGTTCGGCGAGCATTCCTCCCGTGTCACCACGGTGTGCACACATGGAGGAGATCGCATGACACGATCCGGACAATTGCGTCGCCCAACGCGTATCGCTGTGTTCATCCTGACGGGCGCCGCCGTGGCGCTCGGGGCGCTCGCGGCCGCCGGGCCGCATGCCCAGGGCAGCTTCTACATGGAGGTCCAAAAGGAGGAGAGGATCTACGTCTTCAACTTGATGAGTGTCTACGAGCAGTGGAAGACCACCGGCGAGATGGGCAAGTCGATCACGCGCGTGGACGCCGGGCCAAAGGGCGAGACGGTCATCTTCGACAGCGAGGAGGCGATCCACCTTTACAACTTCAAGCACGATCTGCCCGGAGAGGTCATCTTCAAACCGGAGGAGAAGAAGCCGGTGATGAACATCTCCTGGAAGGACGGCAAGACCACCATCGAGACCGACCACGCCGCCCTGACCATCTCGAACAGGATCCAGATCCGGTTCTCCGACGATCAACCCGAGGATACCGCCACGCTCGATACCCAAACGAAGGGATCGTTCAGGAACCGCCGCGTGAAGACCAAGTTCGAGGGCTGGATCTACAACAAGGCCCTCACCTACGACCTCCAGCTCAACTGGGCCGACACGTCGAGCTCCCTCGAGGACGCCGATCTCAACTTCGACTTCACCAAGGGAAAGAAGGCGATCCAGATCAAGGGCGGACAGTTCAAAGTCCCCTTCGGCCGGCAGGAGCTGACCTCGTCGGGCAGCCAGCAGTTCGTGGACCGCTCGATCGTCTCGGCCGAGTTCGAGAAGGGACGCGATCAGGGAGTGCAGCTCTGGGGCCAGACACCCAAGGGGACCATCGAATGGCGCGGCGGCGTCTTCAACGGGAACGGCCGGAACACTCAGGTGAATGACAACAGCCACTATCAGTTCGACGCGCGTGTCACCTGGCAGCCACTCGGCGACGTCAAGTACAGCGAGAGCGACTTCGAGAGCACGACGAAGCCCTTGGTCGCGATCGCCGCGCAGTTCGAGACCAACGACAACCACGACCGGATCGACGCCACCGACCAAGTCAACCGAACCGTCTACGGCGGCGATATCGTCTTCAAGTTCAAGGGCGTCTCGGTTTTCGGCGAGTACTTCCACCGTGTCAACGAGCCAGAGCTGTCCGAGGAGTTTCGCACCGATGGATACGCAGGCCAGATCGGGGTATTCATCTTCAGGCGCTTCGTCGAGCTCGCCGTGCGGTACGCCACCGTGCGCGGCAAGGACTCGCCTGCGGTGATCGTCCCGGCCAGGGACAACGATCGGACCGAAAGAGGGGCGGCGCTCAACTGGTTCATGAACAAGCACAGCCTCAAGCTGCAGGCCGACTACCGCCGCATCGAGAACGAAGCGCTCGACGTCACCAACGACGAGTACCGGCTGCAGATGCAGTTCATCTTCTGATCCGGGTCGCGTAACAGAGTCTTAACCCGGCGTTAACACAGAAGTGACCGGGCACTTCTACCCTCATGACGGGAGATGACGACCATGAAGTCAATCGCACGCATCGCAGCATCCCTTGTCCTGGCCGGCCTCGGCCCTGCAGCCCTGGTCTGGACCGCCGAAGCCGTCCGCGTGGACCCGGCGATCCCAGGCTACAAGCCGGCGCAGGGAGTCTCGGGCAGCCTCAAGAGCGTCGGATCCGACACCATGAACAACGAGATGACGCTCTGGGCCGAAGGGTTCCGCCGGTTCTACCCCAACGTGAAGATCGAGATCGAGGGCAAGGGTTCCTCCACCGCGCCGCCCGCGCTCACCGAAGGCACGGCCCAGTTCGGGCCGATGTCGCGGGAGATGAAGGCGGAGGAGAAGGACCAGTTCGAGAAGAAGCAAGGCTACAAGCCCACCGACGTTCGCACATCGATCGACATGCTGGCCGTCTACGTGCATAAGGACAACTCGATCGCCTGCCTGTCGCTGGAGCAGGTGGATGCCGTCTTTTCCAAGACCCGCCGCGGCGGCGCACGGAAGGAGATCAAGACGTGGGGCGAGCTGGGCCTGACGGGGGAATGGGCAGGCAAACCGATCAGTCTCTACGGTCGCAACAGCGCCTCGGGCACGTACGGCTACTTCAAGGAGTACGCGCTGTTCAAGGGAGACTACAAGGACAGCGTGAAGGAGCAGCCGGGCTCCTCATCGGTCGTGCAGGCGGTGGCGTCGGACCGGTACGCGATCGGGTACAGCGGCATCGGCTACCGGACTGCCGACGTCCGTCCGGTGCCGCTGTCGATCAAGACCGGCGGCGCGTGCGAGGAGGTGTCACCGGAGAACGCCTATGGCGGGAGGTACCCCCTGGCCCGGTTCCTCTTCCTGTACATCAACAAGAAGCCTGGCGCCGGGCTCGATCCGCTGCGCCAGGAGTTTCTCGCGTACGTGCTGAGTCAGCCAGGGCAGGAGGCGGTCGTCAAGGACGGTTACCTCCCGCTCACCGCCAAGGTGGTCCTGGAGGAGCGCGCGAAGCTTGGACTCTGATCGAAGCATGCCATGGCCGGCGTGGCCCCCAGGGCCCCGATGGCCCTGACGGACCCCACTCACGTCGCGCCGCGCGCGCGGATGGCGGCGCGACGACGGAGACCGCGCACCACCAGCCCGCGCGTCCGCTGGATCGACCGGGCGGCCACCGCGACCATCACAGTGGGCGGCCTCTCGGTCATCCTCGCGGTGCTGGGGATGCTCGTCTATCTCGCCGCCGTCGTGAGCCCCCTCTTCGTGGGGGCCTCGATCGAGAGAGAGGCCTCGTACCGGCTGCTCCCCCCCGGCGATGCGGGAGACGTGCTCTTCGCGGGCGTGGACGAGTACAAATCACTCGGCATCTGCCTGATGGGCTCGGGAGAGGCCCTGGTGTTCGACGCCGCCACCGGACTCATCCAGGAGCGGAGGCGGCTTCTCCCCGCCGGCGCGACGTTGACCGCATTCGTGCGCTCCCCCGACGGCGCCACGGCGCTGGGGCTGGCCGACGGCACCATCCGGCTCGGGCGGATCGGATTCGAGACGTCCTACTCCGGTGGAGGCGGCCAACGCCATGTTGCCGCGGTGATGACCCTCGACGAACCTCTCCTCGTCGGTCCCGCCGGCGTCCCGGTGGCGCTTCTGGACTATCGGGCCGCGGGTCCCGTGTCACGGCTCGCGTTGCTGAAGAGTGCTGACAATCTGTGGATCGGAGAGATCTCACGGCGCCGGAACCTGCTGACGGGCGAGGAGTCGGCCGATATCGACTCCTCGCGGCTGCCGGCGCCACGACCCACCGAATCGGGGCCGCCCGCGTTCCTCCTGCTCACAGACCAGGGGGATCAGCTCTACCTCGCATGGCGCGACGGGGCGACCTCCCGATACGATCTGCGCCACCCGGAGGCCCCGGCCCTGGCCGAGCACCTCGACCTGGCGGGCGGATCCGGCGCTGCCCTCACCGCGCTGCGCTTCATGCCCGGCGATCAGACGCTTCTCGCCGGAGATTCCTCCGGGCTCATCCGCGCCTGGTTCCGCGTTCCGGACGCCGGCGCCGGGGAGGACGGCCACATTCTGGTGGCCGCGCACACCTTGCCGCGACAAGGATCCCCCATCACGGCGCTCGCGGTCTCGTCACGCGATCGATCCTTCGCCGCCGGCGGCCAGGACGGGCGCGTCGTCCTGTACCACGCGACCACCGAGCGCCGGCTCGGCGAGATCAGCCTGGAGCCGCCTTCCGCGGTCATCGCGGCGCAGGTGACGCCGAAGAACGACGGCCTGTTCGCGCTGGGTGCCGATGGACGCGCCTCGGTGTGGAGCGTGCGCAATCCGCACCCGGAGGCGAGCATCCGCGGCTTCTTCGGGCGGATCTGGTACGAGGGGTACCCGCGTGCCGGCTTCACCTGGCAGTCCTCCTCCGGAACCGACGACTTCGAGCCCAAGCTGAGCCTGGTGCCGCTCCTGTTCGGAACGCTGAAGGCCACCCTCTACTCGATGCTCTTCGCGGCCCCCATCGCGCTGGGAGCGGCTCTCTACACCTCCGAGTTCCTCGATCGCCGATACCGCGCCCTGCTCAAGTCCACGATCGAGATGATGGCCTCGCTGCCCAGCGTCGTGCTGGGGTTCATCGCTGCGCTGGTGCTGGCGCCTCTCGTTGAGAACTGGGTGCTGGCCTTCCTGACCGCCTTCGCCCTGACGCCGCTCGCGGCGCTGGCGCTGGGCTACCTCTGGCAAGCGCTGCCGCCGCGCTTCACCTTGCCGCTTTCGGGCAGGCCGCAGATCGCGCTGCTTCTGATGACGGTGCTGATGGCCGCCGTCGCGGCGGGCGCTCTGGCGTCTCCCCTCGAGGCTCTTCTCTTTAACGGGAACTTCAAGGCGTGGCTGGACGACCGCGCCGGCACCGGAACGCCGGGCATCGGCCTGCTCTGCTGGCCGCCCATCCTGATGGCGCTGCTCGCGCTGGATCATCGCCTCGGCGCACGGCGCCAGGGCGGCGGCGCCGCGCTCGCGGCCTCGGGCAGGTACCTCCTCGCGGTCGCCGCTTCCGTGGGCCTCGCCTGGATCGCCGCGCGGGTGGGAACGGCGCTCGGCTTCGATCCGCGCGGCTCGTTGCTGGGCACCTACGTGCAGCGCAACGCCCTGGTGGTGGGGTTCGTCATGGGGTTCGCCGTCATCCCCATCATCTACACCATCGCGGAGGACGCCCTGGCCTCCGTGCCGCACACGCTGCGATCGGCCTCCCTGGGCTGCGGCGCGACCCGCTGGCAGACGGCCACGCGGGTCGTCCTGCCGGTCGCGATCCCGGGGATCTTCTCCGCCCTGATGATCGGCCTGGGGCGCGCCATCGGCGAGACGATGATCGTCCTGATGGCGGCGGGCAACACTCCCCTCATGGATCTCAACATCTTCAACGGCCTGAGGACCTTGTCGGCCAACATCGCCGTGGAGCTGCCCGAGGCCGTCAAGGACGGCACGCTGTATCGCACGCTCTTCATGGCGGCGTTGCTGCTGTTCCTCATCACCTTCGCGGTCAACACACTGGCCGAGATCGTGCGCCAGCGGTTCCGGAGGAGAACCTACCAGCTATGAGCCGGCGAACCCCTCAAGCGGCCCGCGGCGAGCCGTACGTCTGGCTGACGGGAGCCTCGCTGGCCACGGCCGCGGTCATGATCCTCGGCCTGCTGAGCCTGGTGCTGGTGAACGGGGCGACCACGTTCTGGCCGCGTCACCTGGTCGAGCTGACGCTGCGGGACAAAACGCGCATCCTGGGTGAAATCGTCCGATCGGAGAGATACCGGCCCGCCGAGCAGGAGCTTGCGGGACTCCCGGCCGAGGCGCGGCTCGCCATCGACGCCTCCTCCGGATCGAGCCGGCGCCGTCTCATCCGCACCGGGAACTACGACCTGTACGGCGATGACTTCCGGTGGGTGGCGGACCAGGAGGTCACCGGCGAGCGATGGCCCGAGGACGCCTGGCTGATCGAGCGTCGCGAGTGGGGGCTTGCCATCGGCTTTCCGCGCGCCCTGATCCATGACGGCAAGGACGTGGCGCAGGGAGCCGCCGAAGTCAGAGCCGCCTTTCCTCCCCTGCACGTGGAGGCGGTGGACAGTCTCGATCAGATCCACCGGCTGGAGACGCGAGAGATCGGCGGGATCAACTACCGGATCGAGCGCGCGCGTCTCGCCGTGCGCAAGGCGGCGATCCGTTACGGTGAGGGATCTCCCCAGCAGGCGGAGGCCGCGGCGCGAACGGCGCAACTGGAGGCGGAGCTGAGCGGAGAGTACGAGGCCGTACGCCGGCGCATTGACACGTTGCGATCGCAGGCGGAGCGGCTCAGGATCCGCGTCGTGGACCCGGCCGGGCTGCTCATTCCCGAACGGCCGGCGGCCCCCGACGCGCCGCTGATGCTCTCGCAGGTCGTGCGCGCCTATCCGGCCAACGCGCTCTCGGCGGCCGGGCGCCTCGGAGTCTACCTCTCTCGATGGAAGGAGTTTCTGACGGCCGAGCCGCGCGAAGCCAACACCGAGGGGGGCGTGCTTCCGGCGATCTTCGGAACGGTCCTCATGACCGTGCTGATGTCGCTGGCCGTGGCGCCGTTCGGGGTCGTGGCGGCCCTCTACCTGCGCGAGTACGCCCGCCAGGGATGGGCGGTCTCGGCCGTGCGGATCGCCGTCAACAACCTGGCCGGCGTCCCCTCGATCGTGTTCGGCGTCTTCGGCCTGGGCTTTTTCTGCTACGGCGTGGGCGGCACGATCGACGCGCTCTTCTTCCCGGAACGGCTCCCCTCCCCCACGTTCGGCACCGGCGGCATCCTCTGGGCGTCGCTGACTCTCGCCCTGCTGACCGTGCCGGTGGTGATCGTGGCCACCGAGGAAGCGCTGGCCGCGGTGCCGAGAAGCCTGAAAGAGGGATCCTTCGCGTGCGGCGCTAGCCGGTGGCAGACGATGCGGCGCATCGTCCTGCCTCGTGCCACGCCCGGGATCATGACCGGCTTGATCCTCGCGATGGCCCGAGGCGCCGGCGAGGTGGCCCCGCTGATGATCACCGGCGTGGTGAAGCTCGCGCCCGAGCTTCCCTTCGATCGCCATTTCCCCTTCATGCACCTCGAGAGAAGTTTCATGCACCTGGGGTTCCACCTCTACGACGTCGGGTTCCAGAGCCGCAATTCGGAGGCGGGCAAACCGATGGTCTTCACGACCACGCTGCTGCTGATCGCCCTGATCACCCTGCTGAACCTGGCGGCCATCCGGCTCAGGGCACGGCTCAAGCGGCGATTCGCGGGAGCGCACTTTTGAGCTCCGCGGTCGGACAGGGAGAGACGATGGAGGCCCTCGAGAAAGCCGGCGGCCCCTATACGCATCCCGAGCTGGCCGGTGAGTCGGCCGTGCTGGAGATCGATGCCTTCAATCTCTGGTATGGAAAGTCCCAGGCACTGTTCGACGTGACCCTGCCGATCCCCGCGGGCAAGGTGACCGCGCTGATCGGCCCGTCCGGATGCGGGAAATCCACGCTGATCCGCTCCGTGAACCGGCTCAACGACCTCATCGAGAACGTCCTCATCTCGGGGGAGATGCGTCTGAAAGGCGACTCGATCTACGCCCCGGGTGTGGACGTCATTGACCTGCGCAAGCGGATGGGCATGGTGTTCCAGAAGTCGAATCCTTTCCCGATGTCAATCTACGAGAACGTGGTCTACCCGCTGCGCATCGACGGCGAGAACCGCAGGCGCCTGCTCGACGACGCGGCGGAGAAGAGCCTGCGGGCCGCGGCCCTGTTCGACGAGGTCAAGGACCGCCTCCACGCCAATGCGCTGGAGCTGTCTGGAGGACAGCAGCAGCGCCTTTGCATCGCGCGCGCGATCGCCGCCGAGCCCGAAGTGCTCCTCATGGACGAGCCCTGCTCCGCGCTCGATCCGATCGCCACGGCCCGCATCGAGGACCTCATCGCAGATCTCCGGG
>JAWPNA010000158.1:0-6913 GCA_045402695.1 Acidobacteriota bacterium | reverse complement strand
GCGTCGTATTGGCCGTCGGACCCGGTGACGATTCAGGGATTCGCGATGAAAGGTGATTCGCTCGAGCTGACTGTCTCTTTTGGAGGCGGATGCCGCGATCACGCATTCGTATTGCTCTCTGACGCAGCCTGGATGGAGTCGTATCCGGTGCAGGTCAGCGTGAAGCTTGCGCACGATGCGAAGGGCGATAACTGCAAGGCGCTGGTCTCCCGCGTGCTCCGCTTCGACTTGACCCCACTGAAGGCCGCCTACAACGCCTCCTATCAGGCGTCGTCGGGGATCATGCGATTGAACATTCGTGGCACGTCAGCGTCCCCCACCTATACCTGGTGAGGATGATCCATGCGGCGTGCCTCGATCTTCGCGCTTGTAACGCTCCTCGCCTGCTCGAACTCACTCGCTCCCGACGACTTCTACGGTGTCTGGGGCGCGGAGGGAGTCCGCTTGACGCTTTCGAGGATACAGTCGCACTTCGAGTCTTCCTGCTGGGCCGGCGACCTGACCCTGCCCATTCTGGTGGACGGTCGCGAGTTCACCGCCATCGGCACGGTATACCATCAAGGTGGGGCCGGCGGCAGCGAGGGCCGTTTCGTCGAGGTCACCGGCAGGTTGACCGGCGACGTTTTGCACCTAACGATCGAACCGGCGTCCGTTGGACTTGGACCATATACGCTGGAACGCGGGAGTCAGGTGCCGATCCCCGGTTGTCCTTGACGTATTTCATGGCTGTGGGAACGGCGGTCGCCGCCCTGCTTCCCTCGGGAATCGCTTCCCAGGTTCCCTGCGACTCGGCCAGGATTCAACGACTACCGGTGATAGAGCGCCCGGCGCTTCAGGACACGGCCGCGACGCTTGTCGTGCTCCTGACGGGGGACGGCGGCTGGGCGAGCGCCGACGAAAAAGTGGCGACGGGCCTGAGAGCACGGGGCGCCGCGGTGGTCGGTCTCAACATGCGGTCGTATCTCGGTGATCGCAAAACACCGGAGCAAGCCGCCGACGACGTCGGCTGCATCGCAGAGTTCTTCAGTGACGCTTGGCGCCGCAGCCGGTTGATGCTCCTCGGGTATTCCCGGGGAGCTGACATCGCCCCCTTTGTTGCTGCTCGATGGCCTGAACCACTGCGCGCCCGGCTGAACATGGTCGCCCTCGTCAGCCCGTCGACGCGCGCGAACTTCAAATTTCACTTCATCGACCTGCTTCGAGATGTCGAGCGCGATGACGACTTGGCCCTGGCACCGGAGCTGCTGCGCCTTCGCGGGCTTCAGGTGATCTGCATCTACGGTACCGGGGATAAGTCGTCAGGCTGTCCCGGCAACGATCCACAAGTCATGCAATCGTACGCCCGGACCGGCGGACATCGCCTAACGGGTGGCTTTGACGCCGTCGCCGAACTGCTCGCTGCGGGACTATCGCCGCCGCGCAAGTAAGCCTGCATCAACCGTCGTTCAGTCCGACGGGAAATGGCGACGACGCACCAAGGCGACGACCTGGCTGGCGAGAACGCGAAGCGAAGAATCCGGGCGGTCCGCCATGGTGCGGATCGGACCAGCCAGGCCGAGCACGCGGCCACTCCTCGAATCGATCGCTTCAGCGACAACCTCCAGCGCCGCGCCAGTGCGGAAGTACGCTCCGGTCACGACAATGCCGGCGTGTGTCGACACGACAAGATCGCGCGTCCGCCGGGACAGGATTGAATCGGCGACCGGCAGGATCCGCTGCTGCCTCGATGGCAGGGGAACGATCGCGTTGACGACCTTGAGTCGAGTGCTGTCGACCAGTGCTCCAGTAATGATGTCACCCGCCAGCACGCCAATGCGGTCGAATGCCGGATCTCCAGTGTCGTTCGCCAGGTCGGCCACGACGACGCGTTCCGGATCCAGCTCACTAGTCTTACGCTGCTCGTGCCAGAGCAGGACGCCGCCGCCCAGAGCCAGAACGAGCACGACCAGGCCAATCGGGGCCAACCCGCGTCCCCGGGCGCCTAACCAGAACCTTGATCCAGCCGGCACGGCTGGCACGGCGGTCAGCGCCTCTACCACTTCCCTCGCTCGCGCGAACCGCTCGTCGGCGGTCGGCGCCGTACACCGTGCTACCAGGGCATCCAGCTCCGCGGGTACGTCCGCGCGAAAGTCGCGCAGTGATGGCCGTCGGTCGCGCCGCTGCCGTGCGAGGTGTTCGTGCGGCGCCAGGCCGGAGAGGAGCAGGTGGCCGGAAAGCATTTCGTAGAGCACGCACCCGAGTGAGTAGATGTCTGCGCGTTCATCGATATCATCTCCGCTTAGCGCCTCGGGACTCATGTAGGCCACCGTGCCGACGGCGCTGCCGGCATCGGTCAGTCGCGTCCCTTCAATGGCCTGCTTCCACCACTCCGCGGTCCGGCCCGAACGCACGTCGCCGACTTCGCCGAGTGGAGTCGTCAGCCCGAAGTCGGTCAACACGGCGTGGCCCGACTCCACCAGGATGTTCTCCGGCTTGACGTCGCGATGCAGGTAGCCGCTCTCATGGAGGTACTCCAGAGCCTCGGCCACCTCACGGGCGATTCGGACGGCGTCGGCCACCGCGAGGCGACCCTCATCCATGATCGCGCGGAGCGGTCGACCTCGTGCGACCGGCATTACCGCGAACAGGCTGCCGTCGCTCAGGACCCCCGAGTCGTAGAGAGGCAGGATGTGCGCATGTCGCAGGCGGCCGGCGACTCGAACCTCCCGCTTGAAACGTTCCGCAGCGCGGCCCATCGATTGATCCTGCCGGACGACCTTCACAGCCACATCGCGCTCGTGCCGGGAATCGCGCGCACGATACACGGTCGAACTGCCGCCTTCGCCGAGGATGTCCTCGACCAGCAGACCGCGATCGCGCAGCACGGGATCGGCGCCGATCACCTCGAGCGAGGTGGCGCTACCTGGTGAGGAGTCCTGTGATTCCACCAGAAATGAGCGACGCAATGTTAGAGAGAACCCGCGGGAGAGCCAGCCCGGCTGGCGTGGCGAGGTATCGAGGCTCCCAGACAGGATCAAACTTCTCCTTGTATCGGCGCAGGCCCTGGAAGTTGTAGAAGTGCTCGCCGTGCCTGTACAACATTCCGCCGAATCTGTGCCAGCGTGGGGCAAGCGCGCGGTTTTCCAATCCCGACAACGGCGCCATACCGAGGCTCATGCGCTCGAAGCCATTCGCGCGCCCCCACAACATCAATTCGATGAACAAGTACTCCATGACCCCTGACGGAGCCTCCGTGGAGTACCTCATCAGGTCGACGGAAACTTCCACGCCGCTTCCCGTCCAAAGGTTCGCGAAAGCAACGAGACGACCGTTCACCTTCACAAGCGCCAACGGGAAATGCGCCAGGTACGCAGGATCGAATCTTCCAAGTGAGAAGCGCTTCTCGCGCGTTGCCTTGGCAGCCAACCAGTCATCGGAAATGACGCGGAGTTCGGCCAGGAGTGCCGGTACTTCCGAGGCAGGCACGATCGCGAAGGACGCGCCGGCTTTCTGGAGGTCGCGCTGGGTTCGACGAAGTCCTTTCCGGCCCGGCCCGTCGAGCGAGAATGACTGAAGCGGTACGACGGCTTCCTCACCCATCTTGAGGAGAGTGAGCCCAAGGTCGATGTAAACCGGCAGGTGTCGCGCGCTGACCTCGTAGAACACCGACCATGCGCCGTGTTGGTCAGCTGCCTCACGGAACCGCCAGGCGAGTTCTCGCTGTGCCGCCTCTGGCCCGAATGGATCGCCGAGCGAGACCCAGCTGCGGCCACTGACACCATACATCAGGAATCCATCGCCGCCATCGGCCATGATCAGGTGCTTGTCACCCAGCAGCGCGAGAGCCGACGCGGAATCGTCAAGGCGAGGGAGGAGTCGGGCTACGATCAGAAGTTCCTCGTCCGTCGCGATATGGAGCCGCGCCGGCGCCGTCCGGAGCAATCGAAGAGTCCCAACGATCCCCAGCAGCGCCGCGGCGCCGGCGCTCGCCCGTATGAACCGCGGAGCGTCTCCGCGCTCGGCAAATCGCCACCAGAGCTCCGAAGAGAACTCCACATGCTTGTAGGTGAAGAAACCCACCCAGATGCTGACGCCGAGGACCGCCACGATCGCGACAACCCATCCGGGCTCCAGCGGTTCCGCAAGCAGGGAGGATTTGCGATAGAACGCCCCGCGACCCGCCTGCAGGAGCGCGAGCACTACCGCCAGCACCATTGCCTCTTCGTAGTCGAGACCCTTGAGCAACGAGGCCACGATACCGACCACAAGCAGTGCACGCGCCAGGTGCCAGCCGGCATCCAGCCGTCTGGTAAGCGCCCAGCCGAGGATCACAAGTCCTGCACCGGCGAGGCTCGCCGCGAAGTGCGACAGCTCCACCACACCGAGTGGCAGAACATCAATGAGCGCTCCGACGCGTCCTCTGACGGCGGGCGTCGCCCCCGAGATGAGGAGCATCACTCCCCCGATCACTGCCATCGTACCGATGGCCCTCGGCAGCAGGGGCTCGGCCCAGCGAGCGAATCCCTCCGCGACCACCGTGGTAGTGCGATGGATCAAGCCGCGCTGTTGTACTGCCTCGTGGAAAGCCAGCATGGCGATCGCCACCGCGAACGGCAGGAGATAGAACACCGCGCGGTACGCGAGAAGCGCCCCGAGCAAGCGATCGGTCGGCATCGTGTCACCGAACTGCAGCACGATCAGGATCTCAAAGACCCCGAGTCCACCGGGCACGTGGCTCAGCAGTGCGGCAGACTGTGCGAGGACAAAAACGGCGACGAAGGCGGGGAAATGCACCGAGTGCCCCGACGGCAGGAGCACATACAGCACCAGCGCCGCCAGCGTCCAATCCAGCGCTGCAACCAGGAACTGTCCCACGACCAGGCGTGCTCGCGGCGGAGAGAGTTCGGCGCGCCAGATCCGGATGACGCGACCCTGCATCGATAGGCACCACGCGACATACGCCAGCACCAGCAGCAGGCAGGCTGCCGCCAGACCCCTAACGAGCCAGACGGCGAGGTGCAGGCGCTCGAGGCTCTGTGCCGGTTCGGTGAGGCCGATGACAGCGGTGAGTGCGACAATTCCCAGGCCGAAGGAGACGTTTGCAAACGCGAGCGCGCGTGTGATCTCCACGTTCTCCAGGCCCCATGCGCTCCAGAGCCTGATGCGAACAGACCCGCCAGTGAACCCCGGAAAACCCAGCGTCTGACTCAACCCGTAGGCCACCACTGATCCATACGCGATGCGCCGCAGCGGAAGTCGATGGCCCGCGTATTCAAGCGCGAGCAAGTCGTATCCGGGGAGAACCGCATACGAGAGAATGGTGCAGAACATGGCAAGCACGACCTGCGTCCGCGGCACCTCGCGGAATGCGCGCATGATGTCGTGATACCGGAGGTTCGCGACCTCGTGCTGCAACACGTAGAGCATGACCGCCAGGACCGCGAACACAGCGACCGGCAGTGCCCATCGGCGCACCTGTACCCATCGTGTTTCGGTGCTGTCGGTTGTGCCCGACGGCAAGATCCCGGAATCGACAGCGCTCATCGAGTTGCCTCAGCCATACCCACAGGCTGGGTGCGGCTCGAGCGCAGCTGGCTGCTCTACCGCTCGATGATGAGTAGCGAGAACGACCCCGGAAGAATCGGGGCGCGCCCGGCCCGCCCTCCGGGTGTAGCCGGCTCCGGCGTCGGGCCGTAATCTACCGCCGCCTGGTAGATCCTGTGCGTGGTAGGATCGAGCGCCATCGTGCGCGACCCGCGCTGCGTCGTGATCGTCTGCACGACTTTGTACTCGGTGCGACTCACCTGTTGAACGACCGTGGTGTTCCCGTCGCTGCACGAAGCGAACGCCAGTTTCGTCTGCGGATCAAATGCTGCGGCGTCCGTCCCCATGCAGATCGGCACTGTCGTGATGAGGGCGCCCTTGTCGGCGTCGATGATGCCGAGATGTCCGCTCCGACACGCGGAGAAGAGGATCCGGTTCGCGCGATCGATCGCCAGGCCGGTCGGAATCTCACAGGGTTTGATCGAAAAGCGACCGACTTCCTTCATGCTCCGGGTATCGATCTTCACGACTTCATGCGTGTCCTCGAGGTTCACCCAGAGCGTGCCTTTCCCATCCGTGACCGCGGTCTCCGGAACACCCATGTTGGGAATTGAACCGATCACCTCGCCTTTCACGGCGTCGATGACCGTCGCGTCGTGCGTTCCGTGGTTCCAGGTGAATACGCGCTTGGTGACTGAGTCGTAGGTGATGGGATCGGGATTGATTGCGTGGATCGGCAGTGTCTTGATCACCGCGAGCGTCGTGTAGTCGAAGATGGTGACCGACGAGTCGCCACCATTGGACGTGAAACCCCGATTGAGATCCGGCGCTAGTGCCACGCCATGAACGCCTTTCGTATTGGGGATGGAGCCGGCGATCATGTCCTTCGCCAGGTCGTAGACCACGACTGTTGTGGAGTGCGTGAGAAAGACGCGCTTGCCGGGAGGATCCGCGGTGATGTAGTCAAATCCGCCATCGCCGCCGATGCTGACCTTGCGAGCGACGTGATAGGTTGGCGTTGCCTGGGTGAACACCGGCGCTATCGGTGCAGCGGCGAGGAACGAAAGAGCGATCACCACGGCGGTATTGGCGCGCATCATAGACTCCCTTCAGGAGTGAACCCGGCACCTACAACGCTGCACCCTGGTGTGGTGATCCGGAATAGGGATGCGCGACGATCTGCTCGTCCTTTCGCGACGCTCAGACGTTCAGGCCTTCCTCTGCCCGAACCTTTTCCTGAACTTCGCGAGCTTGGGCGAGATGACGAACGCGCAATACGGCTGCGCCGGGTTTCGCCGGTAATAGTCCTGGTGGTACGACTCCGCCGGATAGAACCGATCGAGCTTCGTTACCTCGGTCACGATCGGATCATCGAAGGCCTGCTCCGCCG